>SYLI01000026.1 GCA_005809105.1 Verrucomicrobiales bacterium
CACGTAGTCGGCGTGGCCCGGGCAGTCCACGTGGGCATAGTGGCGGTTGTCGCTCTCGTATTCCACGTGCGAGGCGGCGATCGTCACCGTCTTGGTCTCGTCACGCACCGTGCCACCCTTGGTGATCTCAGCGTAGGAGATGGGAGTGGCCATTCCCTTCTTGGCCTGCACCGCCACCAGCGCGGCAGCGAGCGTGGACTTGCCGTGGTCCACGTGGCCGATGGTGCCGATGTTGACGTGCGGTTTCTTCCGTTCAAACGCTTCTTTTGCCATGACGTGCTATCCAGTTTTAGTTTTTCTCGAGCTCACTTCTGGAGCCCATGATCGGGCTTGAACCGATGACCTCGTCCTTACCAAGGACGTGCTCTACCAACTGAGCTACATGGGCGCCCCAAAAAACGCCCTTTCCAAATTCTCAACGCCCCCACGGGTTTCGTCTCTGCCAAAAATGACAACAAGACCCCGCTCCATATTTCCTTTCCAAGGAATAATACGGCCGGGTTTACTGCGTGTTTTTTCTACTTTTGCCTCTGGCAGTCCTTGTGGGGGCGACCAGCGACGGGGCGAGAAAGTACCCTTCCGGCGTTCATGGTCAACCCTTTTTTGGGAAATCCCAAAAAAAGTTGTTCACGGCCCTCCCCCGCCCGTCTTTGCCCGCCATGGAATCTTGGGCGGCTCGGGCAATCCCTGCGCCCGATAGGACGTGCGAAAGTGCATCTTGGCGACCTTGCTCAACCCGGCCAGTCCTTGATTCTGAAAGAGATCCACGGCAGCCGCATCCACCGCCGCACTGGCTCCCTTGGGAAGTTTCACACCCGCCTGCTGCTCCAACGCTGCCAGCCGGCTGACAAACTCGTGCCGAGCCAGAATGGACGCCGCCGCGACGGCGATGTCCGCCTCGGCCTTGTGTCGCTGCACCAGCTCAATCTGCCTTCCCATCTCCATGAGGGCGCGCGCCACGGTGGCTTTGTCCGACGCGAACTGGTCGCTGATGGCGCGGATGGGGGGCGGAATCATGCGGTGCTTCTGGCCCATGAGATTCTCAATCACCCGCGCGTGGCCCCAAGCCAGGATCCGGTTGACGCTTCCCAGTTTCGCATGCAGGCGGTTGTACGCCTCGTTGCCGATGGCCACGACGCTCTGCACACAACCCGGCGTGCCGGAAATCAACGCCGCCAGACGGGCGATCACCTTGTCGCTGGAGATGTGCTTGGAATCACGGACGCCCGAATCCTTCCACGCCTCCACCACCGCGCCGTTGACGTACACGCCGGCGACGCAAAGCGGCCCGAAGAAGTCGCCCTTGCCTGATTCATCCACGCCCAGCCGTGCGTCGAGCCATCCTGGATTCACCTGCGCCTCGTAGCCCATTCGCGCCTGCATCAAAACCACCGGCTCCATGGTGAATTCCCAAAACTCCGGCGCGCCCTTGCCCTGCGCCACGAGCTTGCCGCTGGTGTAAAGCACCACATTCACGGAGGGGCTGGCGGCGGCGAATCGCGCGTGCGGCACCTTGCGAAATTCCCAGCCGCGCTCGCGCAGCAGCGCTTCAAGGCGCGCGGCTTGCTCGTCGTCGAGCGCGCAGGTGTAGGTCGAGGTTGGCTTCAATGTTGGCACCAGCATCGGGCAAACCTTCTGCGCGCAGCAAGCCTCCAGTACCCCAAGGGAGAATTGCGCTTCCCCGGCAGGGCCCCACCGGAGTACACGTTGCCCCCCGCACCGCATGCCCAAGTCCGACTTCCAAACGCAGGCTGCGCGCCGAACCGCCCGCGCTCTGCTTGCCTGGTATCAGCGCCATGCTCGCGACCTCCCATGGCGGCACACGAGCGACCCTTACGCCATCTGGGTGGCTGAGGTCATGCTGCAGCAAACGCAAGTGGCAACGGTCGTTTCCTACTGGAGGCGTTGGATGTCGGAGCTGCCTGACGTTGCTTCGCTGGCAGCCGCCCCGATGGACCGCATTCTAAGGCTCTGGGAAGGACTGGGCTACTACCGTCGTGCACGCCATCTGCATGAGGCGGCAGCGCATATCCTCGCCCACCATCGCGGTCGGTTTCCAAAGCAGTTCGAGGATATTTTGGCACTTCCGGGAGTGGGGCGTTACACCGCCGGCGCCATTTCCAGCATCGCCTTCGATCAGCCCTCGCCCGTTCTGGATGGCAATGTCATCCGTGTGCTGGCTCGTTTCTGCGGCATTGCAGGCGACCCGCGTCGCAGCGCAACCAACCAGACCCTCTGGGGCATTTCGGCGGCGCTCGTTTCTGCCGCCCACGCGATGGGCGAACATTGCGGCGCACTCAATCAATCACTGATGGAGCTGGGTGCGACCACCTGCACGGCGCGCAACGCCGCATGCAGCCTGTGCCCCGTGCGACGCGCCTGCGTGGCCCGCCGGGAGAATCGCGTGGAAAGCCTGCCGGCCCTGCCCAAGCGAGCGCGCCCCACGCAAGTGCGTGAGGTGGCGTTTGTCTTGCAACGCCAGGGGCGTGTCCTGATGCGGCGGCGTCCCAAGGCGGGGATCAACGCCGGACTGTGGGAATTCCCCACCTCCCCATTGCCGCATGGTGCGACTGCCACGGCAGCCGCTCGCGCACAGTTTGGCGCACAGGCACACATCACTCCCCTCATGGTGGTTCGCCACAGCATTACCACGCGGCGCATCAGCCTGATCGGCGTGCGTGTGGAGGCGCCGCGCGGCCTGTCTGCGGCACCCCTTCTTCGCGGGGGACGGTGGTGTGGCCCGGAAGTGCTGGCGGCTCTGCCGCTGGCAAGGGCGCACCGGCGACTGGCACAGGGCCTGTCAGCAACTCGGTCTTGAGCCGGGGCGTTCCGCGCGCATGCTGGGAGGCATGCAGGATTTGCTGGAGCGAATTCTTTATCACGGCCGGTGGCTGCTCGCACCCTTGTATCTGGGGTTGCTGCTGGCGTTGGTCATGCTGGGCTTCAAGTTTGGCCAGGAGTTCTGGCACATCATCCACGGTTGGGAGTTCATCAACATGAAAGGCCCGGCGCTCACGCTGGCTGTGCTGGAGTTGGTGGACCTGCTGCTGGTGGCCAATCTGCTCATGATGATCATCTTTAGCGGCTACGAGAATTTCGTGTCCAAGATTGACGCCGCGAAGAATCACGAGGACCGGCCCGAATGGATGGGCACGATCGACTACAGCGGCTTGAAGCTCAAGATCATCGGCTCCATTGTCGCCATCTCCTCCATCCAGCTGCTCAAGTACTTCATCGAATTCAAGGAGGAGGAATGGAAGAAGGTGGCGTGGATGATTGGGCTGCACATGACCTTCGTGATTTCAGGCGTGCTCTTTGCGCTCATGGAGCGCATCTCCCACTCGCCGCCCCAATCGTCAAAATCCCACGGGCACTGACGTGAGTTTGCGCGCATCCCCCGCGCGGGTGCGCTTGCCGAACAAGGGCTGGCCCTGCTAGTGTGGAGCGCGTGTCCGCTCCCTCAGCCCAAGCCGCTGCGAACCTTGGCGACGAATCGCCCCAGAGCAATCTGCTGCCACTCTGGATTGGGTTGGGAGTGCTCGGCTTGCTCATCATCGGGGCCGTGTTGATTTTCTTCTTTGGCGGTGGCAAGGACTCCGGTTTTCGCCTCCCTGAACTTTCCAAGGACGAGGTGGAGTGGGTCATTGAGGGAGGGTCGATCGGGGGGGTGAAACAGGCGGACATCAAGCACACCGGCCCTCTGCGTGAGCTCTTCTTTTCCATACGTCTGGACAAGATGGCGGGCGGCGGCGCCGGGGGCGGTGACAAGGAGGTTTCCGTGGCCTTTGCCTCCTGCCGTTTGGGCTGGCCCACCAATGATATCATGCGCGTGGTGGCCAGGGACCTCAACGGCACGGCGGTGACGGCGCGGGTGGTGGAATGGGATGCGGAAAAGAAGCGCAAGCTGGCCGAGGTGATCGTGGTGAAGGGCAAGCTCAAGGGGCCCGCGTATGCCTGGGATGCCGAGGGGCGGCTTCTGCACCAGATGGACTTTGACAACGACTTCCCGATCGGAAAGTCCACCACCATCGAGCGCGACGCCGAGGGCAAGGAGGTGCGCCGCCGCCTGCTCTGGTGGGACAAGGATCGCTTTAGCACCGAGCAGGTGTATCTCATGGCCTCCAACCGCATCGACTGGATTGCGGAGTATGAGAACAGCCGCTTGAAAGTGCTGCGCCGTTGGGTCAACAAGAGCTACGAGCCCTTCACCGACCCCGGCTCGGGCGAGCTCAAGCGCGTGGACAAGAAAATCGTGTTCCAAGTGGTGCCCGGCCGGCGGTTTCAGAAGATCATGCTCAGCAGCTTTGACGTCTTTGGAATGCCCAAGGAGGCCGGCGGCTTTGTGGACATGGAAGGCAACACGGCCAAGAACCCCACCTTTGGCGACATGAAAGAGACCACCAAGGACACGCCTTGGGAACAGGAGATTGGCGCGCTCTTTACGGGCAAGACCGGGGATTTGAGCAAGTCGCGATTTGACAAGGAGGAACAGCCCGGCGGCAGGGGCGGCCGACGCTGACGCCGCAGAGCAGGTTCTTACGCCGTCTGATAGGAGGACATGATCATCTGGAACGCCCCCAGAATGATCGAGAGAACGAACCCGGCTGCACCCGCCAGGAACATGTAGATGAGCCACTGGGGCACGTCCTCCATCTTGCGGGCCTTGGAGCAGTATTCCTCGTACACCACTGCGAAGGACGACGCGGACACCGCCATGGCGAACACCACCGCCACCGCGCCCACCACGATCAGGAGAATGCCCCCCACCATCGCACCGGTGTCGCCGGTGGAAAGCACGCGCCCCATGCCCATCAGCGCCACTCCCAGCAGCACAAACAAAATTACCAGCCCCACGTAGAAGGCCATCCCCATTACGTCCTTCTTCGTCACGTCCCGGCTCAGTTCCATCGCCTCCCAAAAGCCCATCTTGTAATGGGCCACGAGCGGCACGGCGAACATCCAGCACAACGTGAGGTAGATCGGCGGCACCACGATCAGCGCCGTGCCCAGAAAGAGGCTGAGCTTGGCGAGGAAGGACATCGTTCCCAGCGTGGTGAAGAATGCCGAAAGCTGCGCCACCCCCGTCCACAGGGCCGCCTGAATCATGGCCCACGCGTCGTCCAGCGACTTGGGTTCCGTCACAACCGCCATCGCCGAACCGGCGACAATGGACAGGGCATCCCACACACCGGAGAGTTCCGCGCCCACCACGTAGAGATCGAAACGGTACACCCCGCCCCAGATGAGCAGGATTCCCGGCACCACCGACACCAACGCGATGGCCCACGGGACAACCCACGCCAGCATCAACTGGGGGAACCGGGCGCCAAACCCCATGAAAATCAGCCCGACGCCTCCCTTGCGCGAGCGTTTTTTCTGCAAAAAGAACATGAAGGCGCCTCCCAGGAACGGTCCCGCCGGCACCACCAGCAAGGCGGAGATCAAACCCAGGGGCAGGAGGATCAACGCCGCCAGCAGCATGGCCCAAGGATGCAACTGGAAGAAAATCCAGCCGTTGTAGAGACAGGTGTCCGCCTCCATCTCATGGGGCCGCTTGCGGATGTCCTCGGGCAACTCCTCCACCTTGCGCACGGGTTCGGCCTCGCCACCAGGTTGTGCGCCGGCGCCATGACCCTGGGGGGCCGGGGCCGCACGAGGCGCGGGAGGTGGAGGTTTCGCCGGGGGGGCGGCAGGGTTGCCGAGGTTGACACCGGGCACGGCATCCAATGTCACCCATCCGCTGCAGCCCTCGTACCAAGCCATGTCGGTTGGCAGCACCGAGCCTTCCGCAAGGTAGGCATTGAGCTGGTCGACCGTGTAGGGGCCAAATTGCTGGCCCGCTCGTTCCAGATGCACGATCATGACTTTGAGAGAGAGGATTGAACCATGACGGCGGCCAGCCCGGCAAGCGCTGGCGTGAGTTGCCTTTGAGGCACTGACCAAATAATGTGCCCCGCATGTGGACGGGTTGGATGGCTGCGGGTTGTCTTGCGACACTCCTTATGGGGTGCGGCGAGCGCCCGGCTGTGCCAAGCCAAACACCCCAGAGCCGTTCCGTTGTCGCGATTGCCGGCAACGCCACGGCACCCGCGGATGCCAACGCCACGGTTTCACGCGGCGTCGTCGCCCATGTCCCTGCCGCGTTGGGTGTGTGTGTGGTGGAGTTTCACGAACCGGCACTGCCCTCAGCAGGCAGCGCGTTGTGGGTTTACCGTGCCGACCAGCGCGTGGCGGAACTGGTGGTTCAGGAGGGTCGCGAGCAGGGCTTTGTGCTGGCGGAAATCAGAACCGGCGAGCCTCAGGCGGGAGACGAAGTGCGGGTCGCCTCCCGGAAATGAACCCTGGGAGACCGGGCCTAGACTGAGGCTTTGAAAGCGCGGCTATTCTACGCTGCCGCCTTATCAGCGCTTTTCGCCGGGCTTGTCGGTGGGAGTCGCCTCGGCGGCATTAGCCCGAATGGCCAAATCCGCCCGACCAACACGCGCGCGGCCTTCCACGCGCGATTGCATCAAGGATTGCTGGGAGGGCGGCGCACTCAACCGACGCACGGTGGATTCTGCTTTCCCGCCCGCAGGCCCTGCACCACCGGCACCACCTCCGCCAAAGCCGCCCCCGGCTGTGGCCATCACACGAGGTGCCAGCGGCGAGGATCCTTCCCCCGCGGAGTATCCCGAAAACTCCACGCGCTGCTGCGTGGAACGGTTAGTGCCTGCAACTTGGAAATAAAACGCGCTGGGCTCGGTCGAAAGCGCCGCGATGGCGGGGCCGGTCTTGTTCGAGTCTTGGCGCACCATGAGATGAATCTTGCCATTGGCGCCGCCCACGCCGTCCACCGCGATGAGATAGCGCCCGTTGGTCACTCCCTGAAAGCGCAACTCGCTCGAGGGCCCGTCGGGCACGTTGTCGTTCCACACAAGCCCGCTCCCCTGGCCAGCGGCGTCGGTGTAAACCAACGGGCGCACCGCCGCGCCAGCCGGAACGAACACCCCAAGCGTGGTGTCAAAATTGCTGCCGCGCGTTGAAACCGTCACCTCGCCGTTGTAGGCGGTGGTGGCGGTCCACCAAACCGAGCGGCCACGAAAATTAGGAAGCCCTTGCTCGACGCCTGCTTCAGGCGTCGCACGAAGATTGTGGCCGATCACCATCTGGCCCAGTTCTTGGATGGCAATGCTGTTAGCCACGTTGTCATTGGGCAGCACCACGGGCGCCTCTGGCACGGTGGGAACAGCCGGCGGCACCGCGCCAATAACCGGACGCACTCCCCCCGCGGGCGGCGGAGCCACAGGCGCCTGCGGAGCCGGCCCCACGGCGCCACCCAGGCCTTTTTTCGGGCCGGCGGGCAGCGCCCCCACCAACGCCGAGCGGCTCACCCCCACTGCTGCCAGTGGCAACCCCTGCAACCCCTCGGGCGCATTGGCAAAAAGCACCTTCCCAGAATAGACCGATCCGTCACGATCGCGAAGCTGCACCGTGTCGCCTTCGCGTTGCAGCACAAATTCTGCAAGCACCTGCGTGGCCCAGTCCTTTGAAGCGGTGACATCCGCTTTGGCCTGCTGTTCGTTTCGGTATAACTGCTGGTACTGTTGTCGCGACTTTTGGGAGGAGATTCCCTGCTCGTGAGCATCAGCAAGGCTGACCCCTTCGCCAGTTCTGGCGCTGGAGCGACGGTCTGCGCCGTCTTGCTTGGACGCCTCTTTCGCCGCGGCAGCCATATCTCCTTTGGCTGCGGTAGAGAGAACATGAGCCTTTCGTGCAGAGTCAACCTCCGCCCGTCCCCCAACTCGTTGAGCTTCCAAATCTGCAGCTGCAGTGCCGCCAGTGACAGTAATGCTGTTCTTGTCGGGATGCGCTGCGGATGGCTGTGGCGCCGGAGAGTTCTTGGCAACGTTACCCGAGGTGCCGCCGGGATGCTGGCGAGGGCCAAACCAGGAGAGGGTGGCGGCGATGACAATGACGGCCGCCACGGCGCTGCCCAGTGACCAACGCCAAAGGATGGCGCCCCAATCGGCTGGAGCGGCCGAAGCGGCGTCCGTGGTTGCGCGCCAGTGGAGGGCCGCTTCCGACTGCAATACGCGCCGGGTGGCAGGGTGCAATTGCGGCAGCGGGCCTTGCTCTTCCCGGCGCTTCCGGGAATAAGCCTTAAGCCACTGCTCGGCTTGGTTGTCTGCGTCGTTTGACATTGGCCACCTATTTCTTAGACGGTAGCACGCCGAGATTCTCCTGCGAAAAAACGGCGCGCAGGGTTCGCTCGAATTTGTCGCGGCATTTGCTCAGCCTCGAACTCACGGTCTTTTCATTCAAATCGAGCGCCTCGGCGATTTCTGCATACTGCAAATCGGCAAAGTAACGCAATTCAAGAATCTCCTGGCAGGGCCCGCCCATGCGCTCGAGAGCAAGGCTGACCTGCCGCCAGCGCTCGTCCCGTATCAGCTCCAGATCGGGGGCCGGCAACGGGCTTACAGGATCGACCAGTCGGTGGCCCGCGTCATCCACCGCGTCGATGGAGACGGGCAACATGCCACCCCCGCGCTTGGCGGCCATCTGCTTGGCGCGATAATCGCGAGCCTTGTTGGCGGCAATGCGGAAAATCCATGTCTGCATCGCGCTCTCGCCATTGAAGCTTCCGAGGTTTCGAACAACCGAAAGAAACGATTCCTGACACACCTCCTCGCAGTCCTCCTGCGTGAAGTCGCCGCAGAGCTGGAACACGAACCGGCCCGTGGCTGCGTAGTGAAGGTCAAACACCTCATCCCATGCCGAAGGGTCGCCTTGCCGGCAGCGTGAGATGAGTTGACGCTCCGCCCCGCGGTCCATCCGGGGAGGATAGCCGCGCGCTTCTGAATTGCCAGAATTTCCCAAGACCACAGGCGGGGAGTACCGGGCTGATGCAATCCGTCTGTAGAAGAAGAGCGTTCCCGGCCGCAGGCTTTGTCTTTCTGCGAACAGATTTGTGTTGGACAGGCAAGCCAGTTGCCGGAAACTGGGCTTGTACTGGGCAACTGCGCTTTAGAAATGGCGCGCTGCGGCTCCCGCTATGATTGAGGCAATTATGCGCATGACATCCTTCGTTCCCCTTTGCTGGGTTCTGGCCACGCTGACCCTGTCGGCCCAGGAACCGCCCGCATCCGCCTTGGGCGCGGCCGCCCCCAACCCGCCCCAGCGCGGCCCGGTCACCATTCACAAGCTCCAATACACCGGCACCGTCTCGGAGAAGGAGGCGCGCTTCACTGCCTCGATTCAGGTGGAATGCACCAACAAGGTGGAAACGGTGCTGCCGCTCTTCAGCGGCGACATCGCCGTTTTGGGGAAAGACCTTCCGGCGGGGTTGCGTCTGGACCGGGCTGGCAAAGGCTACCTGCTGGCGGTGACGCAGCCGGGCGAGTATCAGGTCGAACTGGAAATCCTGGCCCGCATCAAGGAGACCGACCCCTTGCGCGAGGTGGAGTTTGGCGGCCCCGTGGCCACCATCAGCACGCTGCAGGCCCAGGTGGCCGGCAACGGATTGGAACTGGAGATGCTCTCGGGCACCGCGCAACCGCGCGAAGGTGCCGACAAGTCCAAGGTTTCCGGCGTGGTGGGGGCCGACAAGCGCGTGGCGCTGCGCTGGCAAAGCAAGACCACGCGGCAGGAACGCCCCGCATTGCTCACGGCCAACACGGCCAGCACCATCCTCATCACCCCGACCGTCATCAAGTACTCCAGTGTGTACAACTACGAGATCCTGCAGGGCAAACCCACCAATGTGGTGCTGACCTTCCCGGCGGGGCAGACGCTGACATCGCTCAAGACCGATATGCCCATCCGCGACCGGCGCATCGACGTGGCGGGTGGGCGGCAGACGCTGACACTGGACTTCATCAAGCCCATGGAGCGCGCGGCGCAGGTCACGCTGCTCACCGAGCAGCCGGCCGAGAGCAACGCCACCGTTCTGGTGCCGCCGCAGCCCGAAGGTGTGGAGCGCGAGCAGGGTCAGGTTTCCGTGCAAGCCGAGGACGTGAAGGTGGAAACCACCGCACTCGTGGGCCTGCGGCAGGTAGACACGGCCGCCGGCATGGTGGGCGCCTGGCAATTCTTCAGCCGCAACCCCTTCACGCTGGGCGTCAGCCTCACCCGCATCGCGCCGGTCATCAACGTGCATGACACCGTGAACGTGTCGGTGGAGGAGAAGCGCACGGTGATCACCCACACGGTTGACCTCAACGTGGAGAAGGCGGGGATTTACGCGCTGGAGCTCGCCCACGCAGCCGACCTGCGCATCACCCAGCTCAGTGGCAATGGTGTGGCCGACTGGAAGCTCGAGGCCGGCAAGGTGCAGGTGAAATTCGCCACGCGGGTGCGCGGCGCCCAGCAGTTCACCGTGTTGCTGGAGCGCATGTCCGACAAGGCGCCCGAGCGCGTGGCCATCGCACCCCTGCGCGTCACCGGTGCCGCGCGGCAGACGGCCGACATCTCCGTGTCGGCCACGCGCGGCTTTGAAATCAAAACCGGCGCGCTGACCGGGCTGCGCGAGTCGCCCGCCAGCGGAGCCCTGGCTTATTCGTCTATCGCGGCGGATTGGGATCTGGCCGTCACGCTGCGCCGCCTCTCGGCGCGCATTGTCGCGTCGGTCGCCAACGGCGTGGTCATCGGGGAAAACCGCATTACAGGCTTCGCGAAAATCTACTACGCCATCAGCGACCAGGGCGTGCAGCAGTTTCAGGTGCGCGTGCCCGCGGCGTGGGAGAATGTGCAGCTGGTGGGCAACAAGAAGCGGCGCGAGATCGCCCGGGAGCCGGTCGAGGGCGGCAACGCCACGCTCTTCACCTTCATCCTGCAGGAGGAGGTGTGGAACCAGTTCACCCTCCAGGTCAGCTACGACATGCCCATGTCAGCCCAACTTTCCCTGCGCGGAGCCCACCCCTTGAGCGTGGAGCGCGAGTCGGGCCTGTTGATGATTCACAGCGCCGCCAACGTGGGCGTGCAGACCAAGGCGACCTTGGGGCTGACTCGAATTGACCAGTCGGAACTCGACGAGGCCGAGCGCGCGCGCATCAGCCATCCCCTGCTCTACGCCTTCAAGTATGAGACGGCCAAGAACATCCAGGTTGATGTCAGCATCGACCCGCACCGCGAGGAGTCGATGCAAAACGCCGTGGCGGACTATACGGCGCTCACCACCATCGTCACCAGCACCGGCGAGCGCGCCACGGCCGCGTCGCTCTCGGTGAAGAAAACCGACAAGGAAAACCCGCGCTTTCGGCTCCCGCCAGGAGCCCAGTTCAAGTCCGCCAAGGTGGACGACCGGCTCGTCACCCCCAGCATCGAGGGCGACACCTACATCATCCCGCTTCCGGAGGATGCGGGGGTGAGCCAGACCTTTCAGGTGCTGATCAGCTACACCGAGGCGGGACCCGCGCTCAAACACACCGGTCTGGCGGGCCTGCAGGAGAATGAGCTGTTCCTTCAGGGGCCCACGTCCACCAACATCCCCAACACGTTCAGCCGATGGACGGTGTACGTGCCGCAGACGCACGAGATGTACGAATTTGACGGCAGCATGGTGCCTGCGCAGAAACCCGCCTACACATGGACGCTGGTGCTCGAAAAGCTCCTTGGTCGGTTCCGGGGGGTGGCATGGGGCGGGGTGGTGCTTGTCGCCGCCGCGGCGGTCGTCCTGCTGCTGATTCTCAACGTCTTCCTTCGGCGCGGCTGGCGCAGTGGCCTCTTGGCCACCGGCGCCGTGGCGGGCACCCTCGCGCTGCTCTTTGCCATCACTCAACTCACGCTCGGCGGCAAATCCACTAGGGGAGATTACGCCGTCGGCTGGGCCTACCCGGCTGCGAAGGAAGTGGCGGAGAAATCGAAAATGGCCACACCCACGGACGACATGGGGCCCGATTCCTCTGGAGGCTCGGGCCGGCGGCAGAATGATCTGTCCAAGGACGCCAAGAGCGACGAGCAGCTCGACAGAACGGCCCAGTACAAGTCGCGCGAGCCCAGCCAGTCCAAGTCCGAAGGCCCCTCAGCCCAGCCCAAGACGCCGCCGCCGGTCCTGACTCCTAGTCCTGCCAATCCGCCGCCCGCACGGGATTTACCCGTCGCAGGCAACAAGCCCAAGGGCGGCCCCGGTGGCGGTGGATTTGGCGGCGGGGGGGGAATGGGGGGGGTACCCGGAACCGGGTTGCCCGGAAGAACGACGGTATCGCGGGCCGGCGAGAATCCCGCCGATCCCAATATGCCGGCGCCGGAGCAAGGCCAGCCGAGTGAACGCACCGAAATCTTGGTGGCGGGAATTCTCCCCACGGACTTTGAAATCCCCACCGACGGCCGCGCCTACGTCTTCACCAAGGCGCTGAACAGCGACCGCGAATCGCTGTCCATCAAGGCGCGCATCATGAACACAGACCAGCTTCGCACGCGCCGCTCGCTGCTCCACCTGCTGCTGGTGGCCGGCGGCCTGGTGGTTCTGATTTTGGAACTGCGGCGGCACGAGCGCAATTCGCTCTGGATCACCGGCGGGCTTGCGTTGGCACTGGGGGGCGTGGGCGCGCACAGCTTCGCCCGCGGCACGCTGCACGACGTGCTCTTTACCATCCCGTGGGTTCTGGCCGTGTGCGTGTTTGTCTGGGCGGCGTGGTACTACTGGCCGCCCCGTCGCATCGCGCCCCCGCCATCGCCCGCTCCCCCCGCCCCCTTGGCGGGTGGTTCCACGGCAGGGGCCGCCACGGTGGCCGCGCTCTTGCTGAGCCTGGGACTGGGTGGCGCGGCTTGGGCACAGCCGGCTCCGGCGCTGCCGACCGACGCCAAGGCGTGGGAAAACCTGCAGCACCTGCTGCGCCTCTTGGCCGACCCGGACATCCTGCTGCAACGGCCCGGCGGCCCGCGGGTCATCCGTGAATCACAGTTGCAGGATCGCAACGGCACCGCGCACGAAATGAACCAGGACGAGCCCTACACCGGTGTCGTGGTCGGGTTCTATCAGAACCAGCAGAAGCGCATTGAATCCCATTATCAGGCCGGCCATCTGCATGGCACGGAGACCACGTGGTTCGAGCACGGCCAGCGGCAGCGGCAGACTCCGTGGCAGCAGGGCAGGATTCAGGGCGAGCAAACGACGTGGCATCGCAACGGCCAGAAGGAATCCACAGCCGACTACGCGCAGGGCCGGCGCCACGGCCTCTACCGCGCGTGGCACCCCGATGGCAAGCTGCGCGAGGAGACGCCCCATCAGGAGGGCGAGGCCCACGGCCTCTCCCGCCACTGGCACCCCAATGGCAAGATTGCCCGCGAGGTGCGCTGGGAATCGGGCCGGCAGCTTTCGTTTGACACCTGGACGGCCGAGGGCGTGCGCTTTGGCGAGGGCACCAACACCGTGACGCTGACGGCCGCCAACTACAAAATCACGGTGCACCGCGAGGTGGCGCTGGTGACGGCCGAATTGAAACTGACGGTGCGCGCGCCCAAGCAAAAATTCCCGCTCTTTAACGAGCTCATGGCCGTGGACGAGTTCAACTCCACTCAGCCGGGGGTGCGGCTGCTGCGGGAGGGTGCGGGCATGGTGCTGCTGCTGCCGGAGGCGGGCGCCGCCGGGGTCAGGCTCAAGTTCCTCGTGCGCCACGACGGCGACGCCACCCGGCGCACGCTGGGTTTTGCCATTCCCTCGGCGCTGGTGAGCGACGTGGACGCCGTGCTCACCGAGGCCGACTCGGAAGTGGAGATGCCCACGGCCGTGAAGCTGGAGACCAGCTCCGGCGGCAACCAGACGCTGGTGGACGCCATCATCGGCGCGAGCGACCGGCTGGAGCTCTCGTGGAAACCGCGCGTGAAGAAGGCCAAAGAAATCGCCGCGTCAGTGTTTGTGGAAAACGCCAGCCTCGTCACCTTTGGCAACGGCGTTGTGCAGACGCGCACCACCCTTCACTACCAGGTTTCCGAGGGCGAACTGCGCACGGCGCAGGCCGCGCTGCCCGCGGGCTGGAAGCTCATGCAGGTCAACGGCGGCAAGTCGCTGCGCAATTACTTTGTGGAAACGGTGGACGGCAAATCCATCCTCACCGTCGAACTCACCACGGGCGTCACGGGCACGTATTCCATCGAGCTCGCACTCGAACAGCCGATGCCCGCGCCGCCCGCCAGCGTGCCCTTGGCTTTCGCGCATGCCCATAACGTCAAGCGCGAGATCGGCATGGTGGGGGTGCAGTCGTTCGATGAACTCGGCCTCACCTTCACGGCCGCCGACAGGCTAATCCAAGTGGACGCGGCGGAGTTTGCGCGCGAGGCCAAGCTGGCCACCTCCGGCCGAGTCACGACCTGGCGGTTTCTGCAGCCGGTGTTCACGCTGGTCGCCCGGCTGGAGACCATCCTGCCGGAACTGGAGGCCACGGCGCGCCACGTCACCGCCATTTATGAGGACCGGTTGCAAGTCTCCTCGCAGGTGGACTACCAGATTAAGCGCGCCGGCGTGTTCCAGTTCCGCCTGCGCCTGCCCGACGACGCCAAATACCGCGTGGACCGCGTGTCCGGCCCCAACAACCCGCAGTGGGAGGAGCGCGTGGAGAGCAACGCGCGACTGCTCCTGGTCACGCTCAGCCAGCGCACGCTGGGTGCTTATCCGCTGCGTGTGGATCTCTCCCAGCAGATGGCGGGCCTGCCTGAAAACGTGGCGGCCAGCGGCGTCCATCCCCTGGGCTTGAAGAAGCTGACCACCTACGTCGGCATCTTCGCCGAGCCGGGCGTGGAGGTGCAGGAAAAGGCTGCCAAGGAACTCAACAAGTGGACGGCGGCGCTCTTTGCGGGTGCACCCAATGCCGCCGAGGGCGGGCCGACCATCCCGGCCAGCGCCAATCCGCTGGCCTATCGCAACCTCACCGATGCGCCGGGCGCGCAGCCCTCGTGGAGCCTCTCAGTCGCCACCCGGGCGCTGGATCCGTGGGTGCGCACGGCCCAAGTGGTGAGCTGGGTGCGCGTGGGCCAGACGCGCGTGCATGGCCGCTCGCAGGTGCGTTACCCGGTGGAACACGCCCCCACAAGACGCTTCATGGTGCGCGTGCCCAAGCTCTTCAACAACACGACGCTCAATGTCACCGGTGCGGGCATCCGCCGCAAGGATTCCAACACCACCGACGCGGGCCATGTCTGGACGATTGAGCTGCAGAACAAGGTGCCCGTCGGCCAGACCTTCGTGCTCAACCTGGAATGGGAATATGTGCAATGGAGCACGGACAAGAACCAGCCGCTGGAATTCTCCGGGCCGACGGCCCAGGGCAAGAATCTGCATCCCGGCCAGGTGGCCGTCGACCCCCAGGTGGAGGGCGAGGAAGGCTGGGTGATCGTGGGCGACGACGCCCGCGCCAAGCTCAACATCCAGGCCCAGTCAGTCGAGAATCTGGACAAGAAATCCTCGGCGGACCTGCCCGAGTGGACGCTGGACGCCGCCAACCAGAGCGCCCGGCTCGTGTACTACTACCGGCTGGCCGGCCACACACTGATGATGAGCGTCAAACCACTGGCGTCTGCTTCGGTCGAGCAGGCCCGCGTGCGCCGCGCCGAGCTCGCCAGCGTCGTCACCGCCGACGGGCAGATGATGACCCGCATGGAATTGGAGATCGACAACACCAGCAAGCAGTTCCTGGCGCTGACGCTTCCCAAGGACGCCAAGGCCGTGGTGTGGTCGGTGTTTGTGAACGGCCAGGCCCGGCGGCCCACCAAGGACTCGTCGGGGTCGTTTCTCATCCCGCTGGATCCCTGCGGCGACATGGGCTCGGTGCCGGTGGACGTGGTGTACACCAGCCGCATCGGGTTCCCCAGCAGCAGCGGGCGGGTGCACATCGCCGCCCCCAAACTGGACATCCAGCTCTCCAACGCGCAGTGGCGCTTTTACCTGCCCGAAGACTTCGCGTACTCCAGGTTCACCGGCTCGATGGATAACAAGCCGCAGCAGTCGCGCATAAGAAAGTACGCCGAAGGTGGCGAATCCTCGCACCGCGTGCACGCCAACGCGCCGGAGGGAGGCGATACCGACGGCCTGACGATCGTCACCGCCACGACGGTCGCCTCCGGCAAGTCGGACACGTACTCCTACTCGCGCCAGCAGTATGCGCAGCAGGAGTCCGACAACGCCAAGAAGCTGCTCGAGAACGTGGAGAAGCAGCAGCTGCAGGCCGACCAGAATCTCCAAACCGGCAAGCTCTCCTCAGTGAACCAGTTCGCCGGCCAGGCCTCCCGGTCGCTCAATGACCTGCGCAACTCCGTCGACGCGCGCGATGCGGAGTATAACGGGCGCCTGATGAAGCTGGAGGCAGCCCAGAAGGAGTTCGACAAGAAACGGCGCGAAGCACAGGTGCAGCGCGAGCAGAGCGCCGCCGAGGCCTTCAGCAACCGGCGCAACCCCGGGAACAACGAATCGGGCTTCGGAGCGAACCAGCCCCCCCAGAACCCCTCGGAAGGCCAGCCGCAAGGGCAGGCTGCCGCCGTCGCACCGGCCACCTTTGACGCCGAGGAAGCCCTGCGCCAGGTGGACGAGATTGAACGCATCCAGCAACGGGTCAGCGCCAGGGTGGTCGTGCCCCTGCGAATCAACCTTCCACAGCAGGGCCGTGTCGAGGACTTCATGCAGCCGCTCAACAACAACATCAATGAAGCCATGACGGTGGAGTTCCATGCCTTGAACACCGAGCGACCCGACTGGATCACGGCCGCGCTGTGCGTGGCGGGGGTGCTGGCGGGGATCTTCTGCCTGGTCAACCTTGCGCGCCGCGGGCTGCGCAGGCCCGCCCGAGTCTAGCTCGCGAAGGGAAAACCCGGGCAGTACGGGATTAGCGGTACTGCGACACCGGCCCTGCGGTGGCCCCAAAGGTGCGCGCGTTGTCGGCTTTCTGGGCGTCGCCCGTCGCGGCGCCCTGATGCTTCACCGCGGGGTTGGAAAACTGCCCGGTGCGCATGTCGCCGTCCTTCGAGTAGGACATGATGCTGCGATAATTCTTGCCGTCGGTGCCCGTCCACCGGTGGCCGTGGGAATGCCCGAACACGCCATCGCCCCCCTGATCCCAGCAGTGGTTGCTTCCCAGATTGTGCCCCAGCTCATGGGCCAGCGTGTGATTGGTGAGCACATGCTTGTACACCACCACACTGCAATAGGCGGCCGGATTCCCCTCGGCAGACAGGAGCAACGCGCCCACACCCGCCGCGCCGCTGTCGGGCCCATCCACCAGAAGCGAGACCAGGTCCGCCTTCTTCTGGTCGCGCAATGACTTCACGGCCTCATCCCCGTTGAACTTGCCCAGATCCGCCCCCAGATCGGCCGCCTCGGTGTGCTGGTAAAGCTGCACTCCCACCAGATTGAGCTTGGCCTTGATGCCGCTGTTGGCAAACGCCTCGTTGACATCCGCCACGCCCGAGGCGGCAAAGGCCTTGGCCCCGGAATCGCCTCCCTTGGCCTTCGCCACGGCCGGGGTGTAAAACATGTAGATGTCAATCGAAGCGCCTGCTCCTGAAGTGCTGCCGCCAGCCTTCGGGGCGCCCCCTGCAGTGCTGGGGGTCTTGGTCACGCCGCCCTTGGGGACGCTTGCAGCAGTGGACGTGGTATTGGTGGTGCTGGTAATGCCCGCGCCCGGCAACGGATTGCCGCCGGGCGAACTGGTTCCACCCTTTGCGGTTCCAGACCCTTTCTTCGAGGAAACGCTCTTGCCGCTGGCGGGACGGTTTGTCGGGGAGCTTCCCCCCTGCTGGCCGCGCTGGGTGCCCCGCAGTGCCGCCCGGTTGGCCGGCCCACTGCTCGCGGCCAGCACCGGCAAAGCCAGCAGGCGCGCGCGGTCGGCCAGAGAGCGCCAGCGCGCCAATTGGTAGGCCACCGGCACCGCGTTGCCTTTCTCGTCCCGGATGCTGGCGGGCTGCTTCCCCGCAGGAGGTTCGCATGCCATGTCCACCAGCGCGCGGTCCACCTCGAAGATGCAATGGACTCCGTCGGGAGTGGGCGTGATTTGAAAGAGCGATCCATCTGCCAGCAGGACGCGGCCGGAGAGTTTGTCGTCCACGGTGGTGAGGGTCACCCGGCTCTCAGGCAATCCCTCCAGCGTGCCATGCGTGATGGTGGCCACCGGGTTCTCTTCGCGGCTTGTGAGGACGAGGGTGAACAGCCCGCGGCCGGGCAACGCGAGGGTCACGCGGCCATTGCCATGCGACAGGGTGTTCAGGGCCTCCGCATGAAGGTCCACGAACTGGTGACGCTTGGAAAATGCCTGCTCGGCAAACGTCGCCGTGGAAATGTGATCCTGAAACAAAGGCGGCGCGGAGGGAGCCTGGCGAGGGGAGGCAGCCGCAGTGGTTTCAGGCGCTTGCGGGGAACAGCTGGAGGTGATGAGCGCCAGCAATGCCAAAGCCCACGCTGCCAGCCCCGCGCGTCCCGCCACCCATCGTGCGCCGTTACCCACCGTGGTGCCCATGCATTGGGACTATCGCCCTCCAAGCCTTGGGCGCAAGTCCATTTCCCAAAACCAGACTCGCTTGCCCGGCCGATGGTTTCAAATTCTTGCGGGGGCGCAGGGCGAAGGTTAGATTCCGCGCCATGCAATGGAGCGCACATGGGGTCGTGGCCGCGATGGTGTGGGGATTGGCGCATCCGCTGGGAGCCGCCGTGTCGCTGGAGCGGCAGGCGCAGGCCATTTTGGCCGCGCATTGCTACCAGTGCCACGGGCCTGACGAGTCTTCGCGCAAGGCCAAGTTGCGGCTGGACACTCGCGAGGGCGCGCTGGCCTCGGGCAAGATCCTCATTGCGCGGGCACCCCAATCGAGCGAGCTCTTCCGCCGCATCACCCACGCCGACGCCGCCCAACGGATGCCGCCCGCCAAGGCAGGCAAACCGCTCTCAGGACAGCAAATCGAGGTGCTGCGCCAGTGGATTGCCGCGGGTGCGTTGTGGGAGGATTCCTGGGCCACGCGCCCCCTGCGTCGCCCGCCGCTGCCAACGCTGCCCGAGTCGGAGGCTCGGTGGGCCGCCCATCCCATCGACCGGTTTGTCCGCGCCGCCCAACTCGCGGTGTCGTTGCCGGCCTCGCCCGAAGCCGACCGGCGGACGCTGCTGCGCAGGCTTTGCTATGACCTCACGGGGCTGCCCCCCACTCCAGAGCAGGCGGATGCATTCATCCTGAACGCCGACCCAACGGCGTACGAGAAACTCACCCAGACTCTGCTCGCCTCGCCGCGATATGGCGAGCGGTGGGCGCGGCATTGGCTGGACGTGGTGCACTACGCCGAGTCACACGGATACGACAAGGACAAGCTGCGGCCCAATGCCTGGCCGTACCGGGACTACGTCATCCGCGCGTTCAACGAGGACAAGCCCTGGGCGCGGTTCGTGCAGGAGCAGGTGGCGGGCGACGTGCTTTTTCCGGGAACGCGTGACGGGATGGAGGCACTGGGATTCCTCTCCGCCGGCCCGTGGGATTTCATTGGCCACGCCGAACTGCCCGAGACCAAGATCGACGGCAAGATTGCCCGCCACATGGATCGCGACGACATGGTGTGCAACACCCTGGTGAGTTTTAACAGCATCACGATCGGCTGCGCCCAGTGCCACGATCATAAGTTTGACCCCGTCACCCAGGAGGATTACTACAGCCTTCAGGCCGTCTTCGCGGCGATTGACCGCACCGACAAGCGGTACGACGCCGACGGGGCTGTGGCAGCGCAGCGCGCCCGGATTGAGGCGCGGCTTGGGGCGCTGGATCGGCGCCGGCAACAACTCGAGTCGGCGTTGGCGCAGCGGGGCGGCAAAGAACTGGCCGACCTTGACGCGCGCATCGCCGCCCAGAAAAAACCCGGCGCGCCCATCCCGCCGCAGCACGGCTACCACAGCGCCATCGAGGCGTCGCCCGACAAGCCCAAGTGGGTGCAGGTGGACTTGGGCCGCACCGCCGAGGTGGATCGCGTAGTGCTGCTGGGATGCCATGACGACTTCAACGGCATTGGCGCGGGCTTCGGCTTTCCCGTGAGGTTCAGAATTGAAGGCGGCGACGACGCCGACTTTAAGTCCGGCAACCTGTTGCTGGCCGACCACACCGGCGCGGACTTCCCCAATCCGGGCACCCGGGCGGTCGTGTTTGCCACGAGTGGAAAAAAGTGCCGCTACATCCGCGTCACCGCCACACGGCTGGCGCCGCGGCAGAACGATTTTATCCTGGCCCTTTCCGAATTGCAGGCGTTCGACGCCAAAGGCGGCAACCTCGCGCGCAAGGGGGGCGTGCGCGCACTCGATTCCATCGAGGCGCCCATTCGCTGGTCGAGGCAGAACCTGACTGACGGCATCTTTCCCGGCGACGCCAGCGATCCGGCCGCCCTGGCTTCTCTGGAAAAGCAACGCCGCGAACTGCTGGATCGGGTGGCCGATCCGGCCACGCGCGCCGAGGCCGACGCGTTGCCGCGCGAACGATCCGGGCTTTCGGCCGCGCTGGAGAAGCTGCCCGCGCCCCAGTGGGTGTACGCCGGCGCCGTGCACCAGGGCTCCGGATCCTTCGCCGGCACCGGCTCCCTCGGCGGTGCGCCGCGTGCCATCCACCTGTTGCACCGCGGGGACGTCAGACAGCCTCGCGCGGAGGTGGCGCCCGGCGCACTCTCAGCCCTGACGCACGCCCCATCACGCTTCGCCCTGCCGGCGGGCCATGCCGAAGGTGCGCGCCGTGCGGCGCTCGCGCAATGGCTGGCGCATCCTGACAATCCGCTCACCTGGCGGAGCATCGCCAACCGCGTGTGGCAGCACCATTTCGGGCGCGGACTGGTGGAAACCCCGAATGACTTCGGGCGCATGGGCGCGGCGCCGACGCACCCGGAGCTCCTGGACTGGTTGGCGGTGGAGCTTCGGGATGGCGGCGGATCTCTTAAACACCTGCACCGGCTCATCGTGACGAGCGCCACGTACCGGCAGGCGTCGGCCGTGAATGCGCGCGGCGTGGCGGTTGACGAGTCCAACCGGCTGTTGTGGCGGCAGAACCCCCGGAAGCTGGAGGCCGAGGCCTTGCGCGATGGCGTGCTTCTGGTGAGCGGCAAGCTCGATCTCAGGATGGGAGGCCCCGGCTACCGCGACTTTGTGGTGACCCACCCCGAGCACTCGCCGCATTATGAGTATCACCTGCACGACCCGGACGATCCCGCGTCGCACCGGCGCTCGGTGTACCGCATGGTCGTGCGCTCGCAGTTGCAGCCCTTCATGACCACGCTGGACTGTGCCGATCCCTCCATCCAAGTGGGCCGCCGTAATGAGAGCCTCTCGCCGCTGCAGGCGCTGGCACTGCTCAACAACGGACTCATGCTCACGATGTCCAGACACTTTGCTGCGAAGCAGGACGCGGGAGAGGGCGACTTGCCCGCCAAGGTGGATCGCGCCTTTCGCGAGGCGCTGGCGCGCGCACCCACGCCCAAGGAGCACGACGCGCTCGTGGACTTGGGCCGGAGGCACGGGCTGGCCAATGTCTGCCGCGTTCTCTTTAACCTTAATGAATTCGCGTTTGTAGACTGACCCTCCCACCCTTCGATGCCCGATGCTGCTGCATCGAACCCGGTACGATGAATGAGCTCTTCCACGGATATTACGCCACGCGCATCTATCTGCCCTTCTCCGATCTCTCGCGACGTTGGCGCAGGTTCATGGAGCGCCTTCGGGGGAAACCCAGCCGGTTCACCCAGACCACGCATCTGCCCGGAACCTCGTGGAGGCGCTGCACCCAGGTGCGCTCCATCCGCATCTGGGAGCCTGAGAAGAAGAATGGGAACGTGCGGCCCAGTGAACTGGGCGTGCTCTCTGCCTTGGCCGCCGAATGTGGCGTCGAGACGAATCTCTACGCGCTCTCCGACACCCGGCCGCACTGCAGATGGTCTGCAAGGGTGGCGTTGTGGTCTGGCACGATTACGGAATCTGGGAGGGAGTGACGAAGGCACTAGAGGAAATGGAGCAGAGGGAAAGATTGGGCCTGACACACATTCGCGGCACTAGTCTTGTGTATTGGAAACGAGGATGAGAATTTCAGTTGTGATCGTCCCGGCCGTTGCTTGCGCGCTCCTCGTACTGACCCAGCTCCTCTCACAGGGCGCAACCCCAATCTCAAGGCCGAAGGCCTTGCCGGATCTCAAGTCCATGCCCGCTGATTTGCGAGTGCCTGTGATGGAAGCGGGCGCGCCAGCAGCAGGCAAGCGAGTGAAACAAACGACTCCCGGCTGGCAGGCGTCGCAAGTCCACCACTCGCTCTATCTTCCGCCGGACTGGAAGAGCGGCGGCAAGTATCCGATGCTGGTCGAGTATCCCGGCAATGGCGGCTACACGAACCACTTTGGCGATGTTTGCAACGGCACTGTGGAAGGGTGCAATCTTGGCTATGGGATCTGTGGCGGACGCGATTACCTCTGGGTCTGCCTGCCGTTCATTGAGGATGCTCCCACGGGCAAGCGCAACGCCCGCAACTGGTGGGGCGATGCGGACAAGACAGCCGACTATTGTGTCGCCACGGTGCAGTGGCTGGCGAAGGAATTTGGTGCGGACACCAAAGCGCTTGTCCTGTGCGGCTTTTCGCGCGGTGCCATTGCCTGCAATTATGTGGGCCTGCGCCAGGATGCCATCGCGCCGCTCTGGCGGGCCTTCATCTGCCACAGCCATTACGACGGCGTGAATACGAAATGGCCGTACGCGGACGCCGACCGCACTGCCGCCCTGGCCCGGCTCAATCGCCTCGCAAACCGGCCTCAGTTCATCAGCCACGAAGGATCCACCGAAGCCACCCGCGCCTATCTGAACCAGACCGGCGTTCGTGCGCCCTTCACATTCGCCGACATCCCATTTCGTAATCACTCCGATGAGTGGGTGCTGCGTGACTGTGAGCCAAGGCGCCAAGTGCGCACGTGGCTGGGTTCGCTTGGCTTGCCTGCGCCGCCCACCAAGGAACCCCAGCTATGAGTGCCAGTCTCTCACCTTTCCACCGGCAACCAACCCCTTCACTGCCCACGAGTCGCCGTGAATTCCTCTGGCAGAGCGGCGGTGGTCTGGGTGGCATTGCGCTGGCGCAGATGCTGGCTGCGGACACGGCAAAGAACCCCGCGCCATCGCGGACTGCGGGTCTCCCCACTCCTCATTTTCCAGCGAAGGCCAAGCGTGTTGTACAGCTCTTCATGGCGGGTGCGGCGAGCCATGTCGATTTGTTTGACTTCAAGCCCGAGCTGGTCCGGCGTCACGGCGAACCCAGCGACTTTGGCGAGCCGGTCGAGGCGTTTCAAAACGGCCTCGGCCCCTGGCTGCGGCCAGTCTGGCCGTTCCGGCCCCATGGCCAATGCGGGAAAATGTTGAGCGAACCGGTGGCCGATCTGGGCCGCGTGGCCGATGAACTGGCGTTCATCCACAACCTCACCGGCAAGACCGGCGTGCATTCGCAGGCGACGCTCCTGCAGGCGACGGGCTTTAATCTGCCGGGCTTTCCTGGCATGGGCTGTTGGGTGAGCTACGGATTGGGCAGCGAAAACGAAAACCTGCCGACGTTCGTCGTGCTGCCGGACCATCGGGGATTCGCGTCGAACGGCTCGAAAAACTGGGACGCCGCATTCCTGCCCTCGCACCACTCGGGCACCGTGATTCATCCAGGCACGGAGGCCCCCATCGCGGATTTGTTCGCGCACAGGAAGGGCGACTTCATCACACGCGCGGGCGAGCAGGCGGCGCATGAGACGCTGGCCGGGTTGAATGGCGTGCACGCCGCCGGGCGCGCCGGCGACCCGCGCTTGGAGGGGCGCATCCGCAGCTACGAGCTGGCGGCGCGCATGCAGCTCGCCGCGCCCGAGGCGCTCGACATCTCGAAGGAATCCGACGGCATGCTGGCCCTCTACGGCGTGAAGCGCAACCCGCCGGCGTGGCCCAAGGAAATCAATGCGGACGAGGAACGCGATTATTTTGGGCGCAAGTGCCTCGTCGCCCGGCGGCTTCTGGAGCGCGGCGTGCGATTCGTGCAGATCTGGAGCGGCAACGACAATGGCTTTCCGAGGCGCAACTGGGATTCTCACGAGGATATTGAGCGCGACCACGGGCCGCTGGCGATGGGCTTTGCACGCGGCGCCTCCGCGCTCATCCTCGACCTCAAGCAACGCGGCCTGCTCGATGACACGATCATCCTCTGGACCACTGAGTTTGGCCGCATGCCCAGCTCGCAGGGCGGCAGGGGGCGCGACCACAATCCCTTCTGCTTCACCAACTGGCTCTGCGGCGGCGGCATCAAGCCGGGCATCACCCACGGCGAGAGCGACCCCTGGGGCTACAAGCCCGCCGACCGCAACCACCCCACGACCGTGTACGACATTCACGCCACCGTGCTTCACCTGCTGGGCTTGGACCACAAGCGGCTCACCGTCCGGAACAACGGCATCGACCGGCGCCTGACGGACGTGCATGGCGAGGTGATTGCGGGCCTGCTCTCCTGACGAGCGCGCGGACTCGTCAGTACACGTCGCGCTGGTATCTCCTGGCCTTTTTTAGGGCCGCCACATATCCGGCGGATTGCTCCGGCGACATGCCGCCGGCGGTGCCGACCAGTTCGTGCAGTGCCGCGTCCACATCCTTGGCCATGCGGCTTGCGTCGCCGCAAACGTAGAAGGCGGCCCCCTCCTCAAGCCACTCAAAGATCTCCCGCGCATATTCCCGCATCCGGTCCTGCACGTACACCTTCGCCGCCTGATCCCGGCTGAAGGCAACGTCCATCCTCGAGAGCACGCCTTCGCGCTGCATCGCCTCGAGTTCCTCGCGGAATAGAAAGTCCGTTGCCGCGCGTTGGTCGCCGAAGAAGAGCCAGTTGGCCCCCCCCGCCCCGACAGTGCGGCGCTCCTCAAGAAAGGCACGGAAGGGCGCGATGCCTGTGCCCGGCCCGACCATGATGATCGGCGTGTCGGGGTCGGGCGGCAGCCGGAAATTCTTGTTCTGATGCACAAACACCGGCACGGCGGCGCGGTCAGGCACGCGGTCGGAAAGGTAGGTTGAGCACACCCCCTGGCGCGGACGGCCCAGTGATTCGTAGCGAACCACCCCCACGCACAGGTGAACCTCGCCGGGATGCGCCTTGAGGCTGGACGCGATGGAATAGAGGCGCGGCTGGAGTTTTCTTAAAAGCGCTACGAAAGGGCGCGGCGCGAAGCTCACGCTTGGATGTGACCCGAGGAGGTCCACAATCTCGCGGCCGTGCAGGTACTTTGCCAGCTCACCGTTGGTGCCCGGCGCAAGGAGCCCTTGCAACGCCTTGTCGCCGGACTGGTCCGCCACGGACTGCAGCAGAGCCTGCGGGATGCGTGTGAGTTCGTAATCGCGCACCAGTGCTTCGCGCAATGTCGTCTCCGCGCCGTCCCGTCCGGGAACCGGCTCGTCGCCCGAACAGTGCAGTGCGGTGGTGACTTCATCCGCCAGTCGCGGGCAGTTTGTCGGACGCACACCCAGGGCGTCACCCGCCTCGTACGCAAGCCCGGAATCGGCGAGGCCGAAGGCCAGGTGTCGCGTGTCCTTCGCAGAGCCTTCGCCATTGAGGCGGCGGTTGAAAAGCAGCGGCGCCGGAAACGGATGGGCGCGCGAGTAGGTGCCTGTCTTGGCTGTCGGGATTGTTGTGGGAGGCGTCGTTGCGGTGAATGGGACTGCACGGGGTGCGTCAGCCGTGGCCAGTGCCGACAGCGCGCCCTCCAGCCATGCCGCGAAGGGCGTTTCAAAGTCCACGTCACAATCGGCACGTGGATGCACCCGCAGGCCACCCAACTTTTGAAGGCGTTCGTCAGCGCGTTTTCCGAACTCGCAAAAGCGCGGGTAGGTCGAATCGCCCAACGCGCACACGGAAAACCGCAGCTCTGCCAATCCCGGCGCGGAGCCGCCTTTCAGGGCTTCCCAAAATGCCTTGGCGTTGTCGGGTGGGTCGCCGTCGCCAAACGTACTGGTGATCAGCAGCAGCGCACGTTCCCCCGCAAGCTGATGGAGTGCGTACTTTCCCAGATCGTGAATGGTGGGAGCGAAGGCGCGTTTGCCGGCCTCCTTGGCGATGCGCCGGGCCAAAGTCTCTGCGTTGCCGGTCTGCGACCCGAATAGAATGGTGAGCGGCACGAGCGCCGGAAGGGGGGCGTCCTGCGGCGATCCCTGCGGGGCCGCAGAGCGGGAATACAGCCCGGCAAAAAAGCCGTTCAGATAGGCACGCTGCTCACGAGTGAACGGCGCCGTGTCGGGCAGGATGGGAATCAACGGCTCGTTCATTCTGAGAACATCTCCTGCAACTGCCGCACGTCGTGTCGGCGCGTGAATGCGGCGAACGATTCCCCCGCCTGCCGCCGCTCGAGGTACGTCTTGAGCACGCGTTCCAATAGTGCGGGGATTTCACCGAAGGCGATGCCAGTAAAAACCTGCCGGCCGATCGCCGCATCGGCACCCGTGCCGCCGCCAAAGACGATGTGGTAGCCTTCTCCGCCGTGGCCCACCTTCACGCCCTGCAGGCCGATGTCGCCGACGTAATGTTGCGCACAGGAATGCGGGCAGCCGGTCAGGTGGATGTTGAGAGGCTGATCCAGACGCACGCGCTGGTCCAAGTGCCTGCCCAGTGCAAGCGCCTGCCCCTTGGTGTCAGTCGCCGCCCACTTGCAACCAGTGTTTCCGGTGCAGGCCACCAGCCCACCCATGATGTGGGTGGATTCGTGGTGCAATCCCGCGCGCACGATCTGGCGTTTGGTCACCTCAACGAACGCATCAGGCACATCGGGGATGAGCAGATTTTGCCACGGCGTCAGCCGCAGCGAACCCGAACCGTAATTGGCCGCCAGGTCCGCAATGCGGCGCATCTGCCGCGCCGTCAGGATGCCAACGGGCACGACGACGCCGATGTAGTTGCGGCCCTTCTGCGCCTGGCGAAAGACGCCAATGTGGCCGTGCTTCACCGCCGCCGGGCGCCTCGCGCACCGTTCCAGAGGCAGTCGCACCAGACTGAATGCGAGCTTCTGCTGCACGGCGGAGAGGAATTTCTCCACGCCCCATTTATCGATGAGGTATTTGAGCCGGGCCTTCTTCCGGTCGGTGCGGTCGCCATGTTCGAGAAAGACTCGAATGATGGCCGCCGCAACCGCCAGCGCCTCGGCGGGCTTCACCAGGATGCCGCTATCGCTCGCCAACTGCCTGTGGCCGGTGATGCCCGCCAGTTCGACACGAAAGTACACTCCCCCCGGCAATGCGACGGCCCTTCCGTCCTGCCACGCCAAACCCGTGTCAGGATCACGCAAGGTCACGGCCATGAATCCGATGTCGTTGGTGTCGGCCACGGTGTCGACGGTGCCACCTCCCTCGAAGGCGACATTGAACTTGCGCGGCAGGTTGTAGAATTCGCGGTGGTTGAGAATGTAGTGGTGCAGCGCGTGCGCAAAGGGCCTGGTATCCAGCAATTCTTGCGGGTCAATGCCCGCCGTGGGCGACGCGGTGATGTTGCGGATGTTGTCCACGCCGCTGCCCTTCGCCGTAAGGCCCAGCGATTGCAGGCGCGTGAGCACGTTGACGAGATTCGCCGGCTGGATTTCGCGGATCTGCAAATTAGACCGCGTGGTGATGGCGGCCTTGCCGTTTCCAAAGTCGTCCGCGATGCCCGCCAGTCCTGACAGTTGCGCCGACGTGAGTTCGCCTGCGGGAATGCGGCAGCGCAGCATGAAGCTGCGTTGCACGGGCGAAACATGGAACAACCCAAAATTGCGGAAGCGAAACGTGTCCTCCTCGTCCGGCAATTTCCCCTGCTCGGCGTGCGCCATAATGCGATCCCAACCATCCAGCGGATGCTCCTCGTGCTTCCAGCGCTCCTGCTTGGTGAGATCCGCCAGCGGCGTGCCCATGACGAGCTCTGCGGCGAGGTTGGGGCCGCCGCGCTTGGGATCGCCAGTGATCTGTCCGTCTGCCGTCGTGCCGACATAGGGCGGCAATCCGCGCCCTGCCACTCCCGCCATGAACCCGGCGAGGAATTCCTTCTGCTCGGCCGTGAAGGCTGCGTCGGCGGAAGACTTGATCTCGTTCACAGTGGCATTCATCGGGACAGGCTCAATTCGCAGCCAGAAGTGCAGGCAGAACCCAGATTTGGCCGTCACGAATCTCGATCGGATAACGCGGCAGCGGGCGCGGTGGTGGACCGGCCAGAACGCGACCGTCCTCCGCGCTGAAGAAGCCCTCGTGGCACGGGCAGTAAAACTGTTTTGCGTCGTGCTGATAGTGGACGGGGCATTGCAGATGCGTGCAGCTCTGGCTGTAGGCGGCGAACTCGAGTTCAGCGAGCCGCACGAGGATGCACGGATGATGCTCTGTCGGGTAACTGAAGAGCTTGTAGCCGCCGACTGGGATTTCTTGGGCTTGCGCGACGAGCATGGGCGCGGTGGCGCGCGGCGGCGCAAGCCACCTGTCCTTGGCCACCCAGCCCGCGCCAAGAGCGACGGCCGAACCGCAGGCGAACTTTGCAAACTGCCGGCGCGTGAGCCGGTGTTCCTCCGATTGCCCAATCGGGTAGTCGCTGCGCCACTCGGATGTTGGGTTGGCGGTGAGGTTGCTCATTCGCAAATCAATTCCAATTCAGCCTTCGGGTCGTGCAACTCGTGCCACACAGCCGCATCGGCAACATCGGGCGCGCCTGCGCGAGCGAGCGCGAGCGGGTCTTCATCGAGCGCTTCGAACGGAAGGAAGTCCGCCACGTCGAAGGGCAGCGCCTTCACGCCGGGTGCCGTCATCATGTTCACCTTGGTGCGCACGGTCTGGGCGCCAAATTGAAACTCATTCACCGGCTGCTCGCGGCGGAACTTCTCCACGTAGTCGCGCGGCCCGTAGAAGAGCGCGCCGCTCGGGCACACCGTGGCGCACATGGGCTTCCTGCCGATGCTCGTGCGGTCGTAGCACATGTCGCACTTCATCATGAGGTCGAAGCTCGTCTGCATCTTTGGCACGCCAAACGGACAGGCGAGGACGCAGTTGGAACACGCCACGCAGCGGGGCTTGGCGGCGCTCAAGACCACGCCCTGCTCGTCCTGCTTGATGGCATCGGCGGGGCAGACCTTCGCGCACGTCGGGTCTTCGCAGTGCATGCAGACGACCGGGGTGGTCTGCACGCCCGTCGGCCGGTGCACGTAATCGAGGTGGATCATCGCCGTGCCGCGGTGGGTGTCGCACTCGCCGCACGCCTGCACGCACGCCTGACAGCCGATGCAGCGCGAGGGATCGATGAAGAATTCCAAGGCGTCGTTCATCGCGTCGATGCGGCACGTTGTGATCGCGCTGGAAACTGGCGCGCGGGCTGGGCGGGTGCGTCGGCCACCTTCTCCACCTTGCAGGCGCAGACTTTGAACTCGGGAATTTTCGAGATGGGATCGAGCGCGCGGTTCGTGAGCAGGTTGGCCGACTTCCTTCCCGGCCAATGATACGGGACGAACACCGTGTCGGGCCGAATGCTGGTGACGACTTGCGCCGGCACGGTGATTTCACCCCGCCTCGTGGACACACGCACGAGGTCGCGATCCTTGACGCCAAGTTTCGCGGCCAGACGCGGGTGCATTTCGCACAGCGGCTCGGGATATTGTTCCACCAACGCGCCGATGCGCCGCGTCTGCGTGCCGCTCAAGTATTGCGAGACGACACGCCCACTCGTGAAGAAGAGCGGGAACTGGGCATCTACGTCTTCCGCGGGCGGGCGATAATCAAACGCATGGAACTTCGCTCTGCCGTCGGGATGATGAAACTCCCCGCCCTCGAAGAGTCGTGGCGTGCCCGGATGCTCCGGCGCGGGGCACGGCCAGAAGATGCCGAAGTTCTGTTCGAGCCTCTCATAGCTCATCCCGCTGTAATCAATCGGCCCGCCTTTGCTGGCCGCTGCAAGCTCGTCAAAGATTTCCTTTGGCCGCGCATAGTTGAACGCCGCCGCGTTGCCCAGCCGCGCGGCCAGGTCGCAGATGATTTGCCAGTCCACGCGGGCGTCGCCGGGCGGCGAAACGGAGTTGCGCAGGCGCACACAGCGCCCCTCGCCGGTCGTCACGGTGCCCTCGTCCTCCTCCTGCAACGAGCCGGCGAGCACGACGTCCGCGTGGCGGGCGGTCTCACTGAGGAAGAAATCGATGCAGCCCAGGAACTCGAGTTTCTCCAGCGCGGCGCGTGTTCGGCTCGCATCGGGAATGGAGACAAGTGGATTAAAGCTGATGGAGAGCAGCCCCTTGATCTCGCCGCGCTCAATGGCGTCCATGATCTCGCATGCGGTGAGTCCCTGCTTGGGCAGCTCCGGCTCGGGCACGCCCCAGAATTTCGCGATGAACTCCCGATGCTCAGGCTTGTTGATGTCGCGTCCGCCGGGAAGTTGGTTGCAGCGCTGGCCATGCTCGCGGCCGCCCTGTCCATTGCCCTGCCCGGTAATCGTGCCGTAGCCGCAGCCAGGCTTGCCAATGCGGCCGGTGGCCAGCACGAGGTTGATGTAGGTGAGGACGTTCTCGACGCCCTTGGTGTGGTGCTCGATGCCGCGCGCGTGCAGCAGCATTGAAGTCTCGGCTGGGCCCCAGATTTCCGCAGCCTTCACGATGCTCGCGGCGGGCACGCCCGTGATGCGCTCGGTGAGGGCCGGTGTGTATTTCGCGACGAGTGCGCGGACCTTGTCGAAGTCGTGCGTGTGCGCGGCGATGAACGCCTCGTCAATCCACCCGCGCTCGATCATCACATGCAGGATGCCGTTCGCCAGCGCGCTGTCGCGGCCGGGGCGCACGGGCAGAAAGAGGTCGGCCGTGCGCGCGATGGGTGTGATGCGCGGGTCAATCACGATGATTTTGGCACCGTGATCGCGCGCGCGCCACACATGGTCGGTGAGGATGGGAAAGCATTCGGCGATGTTGGCACCGGTGATGAGCAGCGCCTTGGCAAGCGGGATGTCGCTCCACGGATTGGCCGCGCGATCCACGCCAAAGGCCATGCGGTTAGCCGCGCCGGCGCTGACCATGCAAAGGCGGCCGTTGTAATCAATGTTCGCCGTCTGCAGCGCCAGCCGGGCAAACTTGCCATTGAGGTAGGCCTTCTCGTTCGTCATCGAAGCGCCGCCCAAGAAAGCAAACGCGTCCTTGCCGAATTTTCCTTGGATGGACTTGATGGCGGCGACGGTTTTGCTCAGCGCCTCGTCCCACGTCGCGGCGCGAAAGCCTGAATCCGTGCGCACGAGCGGCGTAAGCAGGCGGTCGGGGTGATCGTTTTGCAGGTAACGCTTTACACCCTTGGGGCAGAGCTTGCCCTGATTGACAGGAAACTCCTCCCACGGCTCGAAGCCGACGACCTTATTGTCAGAAACCTTGAGCTGAATGCCGCATTGCACGCCGCAAAAACAGCAATGCGTCTTCACGAGCTTGTCCGGCTGGCGCGAGCCCCAGCCGCCTGCGGGTGCGAAACTGAGGGTCGGGCCGAATTGCTCGGTGTAGCACGAATCGGATTGGGTGAGTGTCGCCATGACTTAACGACCGACGGCACGACCTTGGTTGAGTGCCAGAAGCCTGCGCCGACACGCGGGGCAGATGTCGGAGTAGTGGACTTCGCCGCGCGCGGTAGCGAAACGGTAATTGAAGCCGAGTTAATCGGGCACGGTCTTGAGATCGTCCACGTGCATCCGGCTTGCGAAATCCTCGCCGCAGCACATGCAATGAGCTCGCGGCCCGCGTGCGCCCGCCTTCTTGTAGAGCGACACGCACAGCGAGCAGGTGCGCTGGAACATGTGGAAGAGTTTTCCGAACGGGATGTAGAAGAGCAGTGCCAAGACGCTGACTAGATGCACCACCGCGATGAGCGAGTGGCCGCGCCCGCCGAGAAACTTGTAGCTCACCGTCAGCATGAGGCCTGTGGCGGTGACGGCGAAGATGAGCAGCAGCGGTAGAATGTCCTCCCAGAATTTCTGTGTGGCGCGTTCGCCCGCGTCGGTGAAACGCCGCACTGCTGCCATGATCAGACCGACCAGCACGATGAGCGCGGAGAGGTTCAGCAGATTGAACATCACGAATGCCTTCACGCCGGCGACGTGAAACGAGTCCACGCCGAAGCCGAGCACCATCACCCGGTAAGTCTCCGCATCGCCCGTCAGCGGCGCGAAGTGAACCCAGCCAAAGACGAGCGGAAAGGTGATGGCAAACGCCAGCGTGCAGCCGCCAGAGAGGCAGAGATGCATCACCCAGCGATACACGCTGCGACGGCGGATGAAATTCTGGGCGACGATCTTGTCGGCGGTTGCGAGCGCCACTGCGGGCAGGCGTCCAGTGCCGCGACGCAGCAGCAGTTCAAGGCCGCGCTTAAAATACATCCGTGACGGCGGGCGCTGCGCCCACACGGTAAAGCGATACGCCACCGCAGCCGCGGCAAGCACCGAGCCGATGGCGTAGTAGAGTAGCGCGGCGTCGAAGTGCTTGAGCCCGCGCGAGCCTGCGATCACGGCCGCGCACACGACACACGCGGCACCCACCGCGACCATCCAAGGCATGAGGCGGCGCGCACTCATATCAGGGAGAGCACGCTTTCCAAATCAGGTAGAGGTTCACCGCGACACTGGCCAATAGCAGCAGCTTGAGCAGCAGCACGGGGTCGCGCTCGATGAGCGGAGCCGAGGCGCAGCGGAAGAGCTTCACCTTGGCGGGACACTCGAAATCGTACTTCATTTCGCTGTAGGCACCGTAACGTTCCCGAGGCTCCCGCGCCAGCGCGCGCAGGATGATGGCGTCCAACCACGGGGGGATGATCGGGTTGTGGCTGCTGGGCGGTTTGACCGCCCGCCATTGCGGCGTTTGAAACGGCTCGATCTCGCCATGCGGGAGCCTGCCGGTAACCGCTTCATAAAGCGTGGCACCCAACGAGAAGATTTCGGTAGACTCGCAGGTGGCCGCGTTTCGAAACCGTTCGGGCGCCAGATAGCTGGGAGTGCCGGCGCGCGAGTTCACGCTGAACACCTCAGCCACGCTGCCCAGATCGATGAGCTTAAACACCAGCGCGCCACGCTCGCCCCTCACCAGAATGTTCTCGGGCTTCAAATCGCCGTGGACAAAGTCGTGCCGCAGCAGGAACTGGCTGGCACCAAGAAGGAACAGGCCCAGCGATACCGCCTCTTCACCAGACAGTGGCCCGTGATCGGCCAGCCACTGCTTGAGAGTGGGCGCGTGGATGTATTCGAGCACGTAGTAGCGGGCCGTGGCGTCGGCCGGCGCCAATGCCGTCGGAAAAAAATCGGCCTGCAATGCCGTCGCGGTCCACACCTCGCGGATGAAGGCCGTGAGGATCGGGTCGTTCGTCTGGGCGGCCAGCGGTGCAAATTTCAGCACATGCGACCGGCCCGCCTTGGACGCCAGCCAGGTGCGGTCGCTCGTCCGAAAACTGCGCCTCAGGGTGTAGCCGTCCACCACGTCCCCGACATTGAGCCGGCCGGGGATGGGCAGCGCCTCGGGCGCATTGGCGGCCGGCGCCCCCAGTTCCAACACCTCCAACACGACTGCGGTGGTGTCGTCCATCATCTCCGGAGTGGCGCGTTCGCGGGCGATGGCGACTAAGCCCCGCGCGCCCACCCGTTCGGCGAGCAGTTCGGAAATGACGTCGTCGCCAAGCACATCGGTCAGGCCGTCGGTACACAGCAGGATGAAATCACCGACGGCAAGATCGCTGCGGGTGCAGAAGGGCGCGACCAAATCGGCCAGCCCCATCGCCGCGCTGAGCACGTGACTCTGAGCTTGAGTGCGGTGATCCAGCGAGAGCCGCTCGAGCTTACCCGCGCGGAAACGGTACGCGCGCGAGTCGCCCACATTGAGGATGTGCAGCCGGTCGCCCTCCAGCACCGCGACGACGACCGTGGCCGCCAGCTCCGGCGATTCGTGGCGAGCAAGTCCCTCCTGATAGAGCTGGCGGTTGAGGTGTCGCGTGATTTCCTCCAGCGCCTTCCCGGTGCCCCATGCCCGGGGGCGGTTGCGGAAGTTGGCGGACACCTGCGCCACAATCTTTACCGCGGCATCCCTCCCCTGCCGCGCCGATCCCACCCCGTCGGAGACCACGGCGAGGAAGGTTCCATCCTCCATCGCCATCGAGATGTGGGCGTCGTCACCCGGAGCGTGAGGGTCGGCAGCACGCCCGTAGCGGGTTGCATGCACGCGCAGGCGACTGTGCGGCCTTGCAGCGTCGGCCGGCATGTCCGGCCGTGGTTCATGGAGGGGGGTGTCCATGTGATTCCTTTTCGTGTCAGATGCGCGCGGCGGCCACCGCACCCCACGTGGTGCGCCACCGGCGTTTCACCAGGGTCAACCCGACCAACGCCATGATGCACAACGCGGCGAAGGCAAACAGGCCGGCAAGGTAGTCGCCCGTGTGCTGCCGGCTTTGCCCCATCAACATCACCATCACAAAGCCTCCCATGCTGCCGCCCGCGCCGGCCATGCCGGTCATGAGCCCGATGTCCTTTCCGAATCGCTGCGGAAGGAGCTGGAACACCGCGCCGTTGGCCATGCCCAATGCCGCGCAGGCCACGAGCAACGCCGCACAATTGAGCGGCAGCGAGCGCAGGAGTCCCGCAGCAACCAACGCCGCCGCGGCCGTCCCGTAGAACACATACAGCGATCGTACGCCGCCCATCCGGTCGGCTGCCGCGCCGCCCACCGGCCGGGCCAGCGCGCCCGCCCCCGCACACAGGGCCGCCAATTCGCCGGCTCCCACCGCGGACAATCTAAACTGGGTGTTGAAGTACACCGCAAACGTGCTGGCCAGTCCCACAAAGCCGCCAAAGCTCACGGTGTAAAAGAAACAGAACCAGTGCGTGTCCCCCTCGCGAAACAACTTGAGGTAATCGCCAGGCCGCTTGGGGGCCGCCCGGCCCGGCGCGTCCTTGGAGAATCCCACGTACACGCCCAATAGAATCGCGGCCGGGATCATCGCGAACCCAAAAACCGCCTGCCAGCCGTAGGCTTCGGCCAGTCGTGGCGCCAGGATCGCATCCAGCACCACGCCGATGTTGCCCGCGCCGGCAAGGCCCAGCACCAGGCCCTGCATGTGCGGCGGATACCAACGCGCCACCTGGGGCAGCGCGATGGCAAAGCTGGCTCCCGCAAAGCCCAGCGCCGCACCCAGCATCAGCAGCGCCGGGAAATCACTGACTCCAAAAATCCATGCCGCGCCGAGCGAGGCGATGACCACACTCTGTGCGATGATGCCGGTGTTCTTTGAGCCGATGCGGTCGGAGAGCAGCCCCAGCACGATGCGCAAGACCGAGTCGGAGAGGATGGGCATGGAGACCATCCATCCCACCTGCTGGGCGCTCAAGTTGAGCGATTCGGGTGCCGCAATCTGCACTGCCAGCGCCCCCAGCAGTGTCCACAACATGAAGCTGTAGTCGAAATAGAGGAAGGCGGTGACCAGTGTCGGCCAGTGTCCGGCCCTTCTTAGCTCTGACCAATTCATACCGAGGACGGAAGCAGCCGCGCTGCCAGCCACGGCATCAACGGCACGAGTGGCTGTGAAACTTTTTACGGCATCGCATGAACGGAATTCACGCTTGGCCCGCGCCTTGCTCCCCCATGCATCGTGATGAAGGCCATTCTTCCGGACGCATGAGCGAAACTCTGGACAGCCGGCAGCTGCGCGCGTTTGTCACGCTGGCAAACACGGGCAGTTTCAAGCGCACCGGAACGGAGCTGTGCCTGACACAGTCGGCCATCAGCCACGCCATCCGAGGCTTGGAAGCCGATGTAGGCTGTCGCCTTTTTGACAGGGTGGGCAAAACCGCCGCCCTGACCCCCGCGGGCGAACATCTGCTGCACCACGCCAAGCGCATCCTTGGGGAGATGGCACAGGCGCGCGCCGCGCTGGAGAAGCTGGGCAAGTGGGGCCGTCCCCACCTGCGCGTGGCGACAAGCGAAGCCGTATGTGAGGCTTTGCTGCCAACGGTGCTGGAACAGCAGAAGCAGAAGTTCCCACTCTGCCAGGTCACCGTGGCTTCTGCGGATGTGCGCGAGGCGGTGGAACTGCTGCACGACGGTGTCGCGGATCTGGTTCTAAGCCTGGAGCCGCGCCCGGATGCGGGCGTGGAGTTCATTCCGCTCTTTGAGGACGAGCTCAAGTTTCTCGTCAGCGCGCGGCATCCGTGGGCGGTGACAGGGCGGATCCTCCGCGAGCAGATTCCCACGCAGCCTTACATCCTGTACAGCCGCTCCAGCCAGACCTCGCGGCTCGTGGAACACTATTTCAAGCAGGAGGCGATGACGCTGTTGACGATGATGGAAGTGGGCAGCATGAGCGCCATCCGCGAAATGGTGTCGCGCGGGTTGGGGGTGAGCATTCTCTCGCCGTGGGTTGCTCGCGATGAAATTGCCGCGGGCCATCTGGTGGCGCTGCCGCTGGGCCGGCGCAAGCTGACGCGCCACTGGGGTGTGCTGCACCGGCGCGGCCGGAGGCTGAGCCTGCCCGAGGAACAATTTGTGGCGCTCTGCCGCAGCGAAGGCGCGAAGCTGGTGGATGCAGGCACGGCAGAGCCGCACGCGGACTGAGCCTCACTCGCGCGGCTGCCGGGTTTTTTATTCTCGCCACGACCCGCGCAAATGGATGGAATGCGCGCCCAGGAACCCTTTCCACTGCTGATGAAGACCGGACTTGCTTTGCTTGTGTCCTTGGGCGTTTGGGTTCACGTCATGGGCGCGCCGCCTTCCGACCACCGCTTTCAGGTGGAATCGCTCGCCGTGGGGATGCGCCAGCCGATGGAATTGGAAGTGGCTCCTGACGGCCGCATCTTTTTTAACGAGATCGAGGGGCGCCTTTGTTTTGTGCCGCCCGGGGGCGGGAAGGTCGTGGAGGCTGGCCGGATTGAGGTCTTTGCACAGCAGGAGAACGGCCTGCTGGGATTTGCACTGGATCCCGCGTTCGCGCGCAACGGCTGGATCTACCTGCTCTATTCGCCCAAGGACTATGTCGGCCAGCGCCTGAGCCGCTTTAAGCTAACTGGCGACACGCTGGATTTGAAAAGCGAGAAGGTGCTGCTGGAATTTGCCGAGCAGCGCCGCGAATGCTGCCACCACGCGGGCTCAGTGGAATTTGGGCCCGACGGTTGCCTCTACATTTCCACCGGGGACAACACGCATCCCGGGGGCGACTCCGAGGGCTACGCTCCCATCGACGAGCGTCCCGACCGCGGGCCGTGGGACGCGCAAAAATCTTCCGCCAACACCCACGATCTGCGCGGCAAGATTCTGCGCGTCCGGCCCACGCCCGAGGGCAGGCTGGAAATTCCCGAGGGCAATCTGTTCCCCAAGGACGGCACCCAAGGGCGGCCGGAAATCTACGTGATGGGCTGCCGCAATCCATGGCGCATCAGCATTGATGAGGCTACGGGAATCCTCTACTGGGGCGAGGTTGGCCCCGATGCCGGCGGTGATGGCCCGCGCGGGCCACGTGGCTACGATGAAATCAATCAGGCGCGGCGCGCGGGAAATTTCGGCTGGCCCTACTTCGTCGGCGACAACTATGCGTACGCCGACCATGACTTCGCCCAGCGACGGCCCGGCGTGCGGTTCGATCCGGCGCGCCCGGTCAACGTCGGTCCCAACAACACAGGCCGCAAGGATCTGCCCCCCGCGACGCCGGCGTTCATCTGGTGGCCCTACGGCGCATCGACCCAGTTCCCCGCGCTGGGACAGGGTGGGCGCACCGCCTGCGCCGGCCCCGTGTTCCATTACAAACCTTCGTTCGAGAAGACGGGCGGCTTCCCGGCGCACTTTGATAACTGCCTTCTTTTCTATGACTGGCAACGGCCGTTCATCAAGTGGGCGCGACTGGACGCGCAGTCTCGCCTCGCCGGCATCGAGCCGTTCACGGCGGCGGTGTTTCTGTCCAACAATAAGGCCAAGCCACCGGCGGAACACGCCGACGCCTTTCCCATCCGGCGCCCCGTGGATTCCCAATTTGGGCCCGATGGCCGCCTTTACATGCTGGACTACGGCGAAACCTGGGGCGCCAACCCCGACAGCCGCCTGCTGAGAATCTCCTACCATCGCGGCCCCCTCGCGCCGCTGGCCCGCGCGAGCGCGACCAACGCCGCAGGCCGCGAGCCCCTCACCGTTTCACTCGACGGCCGCCTATCCAAGGATCTCGAAGGCCAGCCCCTCCAGTATGAATGGCGCCTGCAGCCGGGGAACAAGGTTTTCGCCCGCGAACCGGCCCCGCAACTCACCCTGCGCGAGCTGGGCAATTACGTCGCGGAACTGCGGATCACCAGTGCAGGAGGCGGCACCGCCGTCACCACGCTGCCCGTGTCGGTCGGCAACGCACCGCCACAGGTGCGGTTCCTCGCGCCTGCCGCCGGCGATTTTTACACCCCGGGCAGTGTCCTCAACTATCGCATCGGCGTGAGCGACGCGGAGGATGGTTCCTCTGACCAGAATGACGAGCTCATGGACGCCCGCGTCTTTGTCGCCGCACGCTGGCCCGCTGACGATTCCGACGCCAGCGCCGATCCCGGAATGAAAAGGATGCGGCAGAGCGACTGTTTTAATTGCCACGCCACAGCCGCCAAGGTTGTCGGCCCGCCGCTTCTGGAAATCGCCACGCGCTATCGAAATCAGGCAGGTGCGCTGGATGCCTCCGTAGAGCGTGTGCTCAAAGGCTCCACCGGCGTCTGGGGCCCGGTGCCCATGCTTCCCCATCCCGGCCACGACGCGGCGGAAGTGACCCAGATGGTGCAGTGGATTTTTAGCCTCAAGGCCGACCAGAACGGCTTGGCCCAGACGCGTGGACTGACCGCGCGCCTCTCACTGCCCAAGGACCGCGTGCAACCTCGGCTGCTTTTGGAGGCCACGTACACCGACTTGGGGCGCGCGCCGGCGGGGCCATTGACCGGCCATGCTGTGATTACTTTGCGCCAGCGCCGGCTTGAGGCGGAGCAGAGCGATGGTCAGGCGGGACCGCAGACTCTCTCCGCCGACGAGTGCAGCAACCGGCAATTTGTGGGGGCCATCAACCACGGCCACACACTGCGCTTTGCAAACCTGAACCTCGCGGATACGCGCGGCGTGACTTTCCGCGTGGCGTCGGCTGGCGCTGGCGGCACCATCGAGCTGCGCGCCGGCACGGCCGATGGCCCGGTGATGGCGCGCGTCGCCGTGCAGCCCACCGGCGGCTGGAACAAGTGGGTGGAGCTTTCCGCGCCGCTCGCCCCTCCTGAGGGCCGCACCGATGTCTTCGTTCGGTTTGATCATCCCGGCAAGGGCGGGCTGATGAACCTGGACTGGCTCAACTTCACGCAGGCCCCGCCGCCACCCCAATAACCCCCACCCCTCGCGTCATGAAACTTGCCGAACTTAAATGGCCTGACATCGCCTCGCTGGACAAGAACACGCCGGTGATCTTTCCCGTTGCCGCACTGGAGCAGCACGGCCACCACATGCCGCTCTTTACCGACAGCCTTCTCTTGGGCGAAGTGGCCCGCCGCGCCGAGGAACAACTGGCGGGGCGCGCCTTGTTTGCGCCGCTGCAGTGGTTGGGCAACTCCGATCATCATCTGGAATTTGCAGGCACGCTCTCCGCCAGCCCGCGCACCTATCTGGATTTGCTCAACGGGCTTTACGACAACTTCATCATGCACGGGTTCCGGCGGCTCATTATCATCAACGGGCACGGAGGCAACCACGTTCCCGGACAGCAGGCCGTGTTTGAGACGCGGCAACGCTACCGGCAACGAAGTGACCTCTTGCTGCTCTTTGGCACCTACTGGCTTCTGGGCGGCAAGCCCGATCAGCAGGGCACGGCCATGGCGCAGCAGCAGATGGGGCACGCCTGCGAGTGGGAGACGTCGATGATGCTCGCCATCCGCCCTGAACTGGTGGGCGACTACCGCCAGGTGCGCGAAGTGCCTTGGGGCAACCCGTTCCTGCCGGCCAGCCGCGGCTGGATCACGATGGACCGCACCGCGCCTGGCCACATCGGCCTGCCCGCGCATGCGTCGGCCGAGAAGGGCGAGCTCATTTTTAAAACCTTCACGGCGGACATCACATCTCTGATCGAGCGTGTCATCAACTGGAACGGGCAAAGCTGGGATGGTTGAGCGCTCCGGATTATGGCGATGGTGGGTCTGCGGCCTGCTGCTGCTGGCCACCATGATCATGTACATGGACCGGCAGACGCTGGCCAATGTCGCCGTCCGCATCCAATGGGAGTTCGGGCTGAACAATAAGCAGTACGGCACGCTAGAGTCGGCCTTCAGCATCGCGTTCGCCACCGGCGCCCTTTGCTTCGGATTTCTTGCCGACCGCGTGAGCATCTTCTGGCTCTATCCGATTGCGCTGAGTGGATGGTCATTGGCAGGCGTGGCCACGGGCCTCACCGACAGCTACGAAGGGTTGCTGGCATGTCGCACGCTGCTCGGGCTTTTCGAGGCCGGCAACTGGCCGTGCGCACTCAAGACCACCCAGTTGTTGCTGAGCCGCGCCGACCGCACCATGGGCAACAGTGTCCTGCAAAGCGGTGCGTCCATCGGTGCCGTGGCCACGCCGCTGCTGATGGTGGCGCTGCTCTCCAGTTACTCCTCCGGCGTCTGGCAGCGCATTGACACCGGCCATCGGCAGGGTGATTCGACCGCGCTCATCACAAGCGAGTCGGCCAAGGTGATTGAAAGCCAGCGCGTGCTGGGACAAGGGGTGAACCTGCCGCGGCTGGAGGAGACCGTCCACAACGCCACGCGACGACTGGCGGCCAATCCCGGAGGTTCGAGCGCGGTGCTGGCCCGGGGCACCCAGCAGGAACCCAAAGAACTCTACGTGCCCGGCGCGTGGCGCTCGCCCTTCCAGCTCATCGGCATCTTTGGCACGGGCTGGCTCCTCTTGTGGTGCCTCACCATGCGCCGGTCGGATTTCATGGTGTCGCCCCGCACCGACACACCGGCACCGGGCACGCCCCTCGCCACGGTGCTGGCGGATCGGCGGTTCCTCATCCTCGTCTGCATGGTGGTGTGCATCAATGTTCCATGGCAGCTCATCCGGGCGTGGCTGCCCAAGTTCCTCATGGATGGCCGCGGGTACAGCGAGACCTTCGCTCTTCAATTCAATTCGGCGTACTACATCGCCACCGATGTCGGCTGCCTGGCCGCCGGTGCCGCCAGCCTCTGGCTCGTCCGCAGGCGTGCCTGGGGGGTCCACGCCGCGCGCCAGCGCGTGTACGGAACCTGCGCGGCATTGATGGCGCTCATGTGTGTCGCGGCGCTTCTTCCCAAGGGTTGGCTTTTGCTGGGATTGCTGCTGGTCATCGCGGCCGCTTCGCTGGGCCTGCTGCCCTGTTACTACTCCTTCACCCAGGAACTGAGCCAGGAGCACCAGGGCAAGATCACCGGCATCCTGGGAGCTTCGGCATGGGTGGCCATCGCGCCGTGCCAGCCTCTCTTCGGCTGGTTCGTGGACCGGACGGGAAACTACAATCTGGGGCTGGCCATCACCTCTTGCCTGCCGCTGGTGGCGTTCGCCGTTCTGGCCTTGGGCTGGCCTGCTGAGCGCAAGGCCCGGCATGAGGTGTGAGGCGGATAATTTCCCCTTGCCAGTGTGCCCGCGCGGCATAGATTGCAGTCGTCAACCCCGTGCCGATGAATTACCCCAAGAAGCCCGACCTGATTCCGGTTCGGATCATCGACCGGGAGCTCAAGGACGGCATTGCCGGCAAGTTGCAGGAGGAGACGGATTCCACGCTGGACCAGTTGATGGGCGCGTACCTCACGCGGATGGGCTTTGGCAACGCGCATTTGGGCAACATCATTGTCCACCTCCTCTTCCACGGCAAAGTGCGCGTGGACTTTGCGCTGCGCTCGGAGCGCGTGGAGCTGCTCCACATGGAGGATCGGATTTCGCAGCCGCAGGCCATGGCCTTGTTTGACGACTACATCAAGGCGATGCAGACGCCCGAGGATAAGAAGGCCAAGTCTTCCACCATGCGGATTGAAGTGCAGAAGCCCCGTCAGTAGCAGTCCCCTCTTTGGGCAGGTTGTTCCCGCTTGTCGCTCACGCGGCAAACCCTAGAATGGCGCGGTGCGTTGCCTGCCTGTTGCGCTGTTCGTCCTGTTGGTGGGGCAATCGCTTGCTGCGGCCATCGATCCGGCCCGGTTGCCGCCACCCGCGCCACGCAAGGTGGACTTCGTCCGCGACATCCAGCCCCTTTTTCTCAAGCACTGTGTGGACTGTCACGGAGAGCGCAAGCAGCGTAGCGGGCTGCGTCTGGATGACGCGGACGCGGCACTGCGCGGGGGCGAGATGGGCAAGGCCATCATCCCCGGCGACAGTGCCGGCAGCCCCTTGATTCATTTCGTCTCCGGGCTGGACGAAGAAGTGGTGATGCCGCCCGAGGGCCCGCGATTGGACGCCGCGCAAGTGGGCCTGCTGCGCGCCTGGATTGATCAGGGCGCCCTCTGGCCGGCGGCCCCACCTGCGGTGCTTGTTCCCCCTGCTGCGCACTGGGCATTCAAGGCCGCGCAACGCCCCAAGCCCCCCGCCGCGGGCCATCCGGTCGATGCCTTCATCGTGGCAAAGCTCGCCGAGAAAAACCTCACGCTTTGCGCCCCTGCGGATCGGCGCACGTTGATTCGCCGGCTCTATTTCGATCTCATCGGTCTGCCGCCCACACCTGAGGAAGCCGATGCGTTCGTCGCCGACGCAGACCCGGCTGCATACGAAATGTTGGTGGATCGTCTGCTGGCCAGCCCGCGCTACGGCGAACGCTGGGCGCGGCACTGGCTCGATGTGGTGCGCTTTGCCGAAAGCAACGGGTTTGAAACGAACGGCGAGCGCAAGAACGCGTGGCCCTACCGCGACTGGGTGATTGCGGCCCTCAACGATGACAAGCCCTACGACCGCTTCATTATGGAACAACTCGCCGGCGACACCCTTGGCGCACATGCGGCCACCGGCTTTCTGGTCGGCGGCGCCACCGACGTGGTGAAATCGCCTGACCCGGTGCTGACGGCCAATCAGCGCGCCGACGAACTGCACGACATGGTGAGCACCACGGGCAGCGCCTTTCTGGGGATCACCACCGGCTGCGCACGATGCCACGACCACAAATTTGACCCCGTCCTGACGACCGACTACTACGCGCTCGTGGCGTGCTTTGCGGGCGTGCAACACGGTGAACGCGCAATTCAGCCGGCCCAAGGCGCCGAAGTGCAGGCCCGTACCGAACGCCTGCGGGCGCGACTCGCACCCGTCGAACTTTCGCTGGCGCAGTTCGAGCCTCTGGCGCGCGCCGCACGCACGCGCATCCTGCGCGTCGATGACCCCAAGCACACCTCGGCCTTGTTGCCCTCCAAGGGCGCGCCGGCGGTGTATCCCGCAGGTACCGGACGAGGCGAGGCGGGCGACACCGGAAACGCCACGCGCCTTCCCACGCTGGGCACGGGCTATCTCTACTGGAACGAGGTTGCGGGAAAGGACGTGTTCGCATGGTCGCCCCGCGTGCAGGGCCGATTTCGCATCTGGCTTTCATGGGGTGCAGGCTTCGCCACTCATGCGCAAGATGCGCGTTACCTGCTCGACCGCGATGGCGACACAACCACCACGCAAGACCAGACGGAAATGGTGCGCGTCAATCAGCAGAAGCTGGCCGATGGCAGCGGCTCCGTCCCCGGCACACGCCAGTGGAGCGGGTTTCTGGACGCGGGCGCGTACGACCTTCTGCCTGCGAGCCGGCTGGTGCTGCGAGGCGGCGCGACCACGCAATATGTCACGGCCGACATGGTGGTATTGCAGGAGGCAACCCCGCGCGCGCCCTCCAGTCTCTCACCGCGCCTGCCTGTGACGCGCGGCCGAAATGTAGATCGGTTCGCCCCCATCGAAGCGAAGTTCCTGCGTTTTATCATCAGCGAGACCTCGCAGCTCGAGCCTTGCATTGACGAACTGGAGGTCTTTAGCGCTGGCCCATCGCCCCGCAACGTCGCGGCAACGGCCGCCGGCGCCAATGCCACCTCTTCGGGTGACTATCCGGGCAATCCCTTCCACAAGCTCGCCCATCTCAATGACGGCTTGTATGGCAATGAACGCAGTTGGATTTCCAACGAGCGGGGCAAGGGCTGGGTTCGGATCGAGTTTGCGAAAGTGGAATTGATCGACCGCGTCGTATGGAGCCGTGACCGCGAAATGGTGCCCCGCTACAACGACCGGTTGGCCACCCACTACCGCATCGAATTCTCGCGCGATGGTATCGAGTGGAACGCGGTGGCGACGTCGGAAGATCGCCTGCCCTTTGGCACCAAGATTCCGGGAGGTGCGATCTACTCGATTGAGGCAGCGCCCCGCGAGCTTGCCGGCCAGCTTTCCAACCTGCTGGCCGAACGCACAGCGCTGAAGTTGGAACTGGAGGCGTTGACCGCCCTCCCGCAAGTGTACGCCGGCCGCATGGTGACACCGGGCGAGACCTACCGCATGAACCGCGGCGACCCCATGCAGCCGCGCGAAGTCATCGCGCCAGGCGTCATTGCGAAAATGGGAGCGCCATTTACTTGGACTGCGGGCGCGCCCGAACCTGCGCGCCGTCTAGCGCTGGCAAAGTGGATTGCCTCTGCCGACCATCCGCTCACGGCGCGCGTCATTGTGAACCGCCTTTGGCAGCACCATTTTGGCGCCGGTATCGTGGACACGCCCAGCGACCTTGGCCGCAATGGAGGCCGGCCGACCCATCCTGAATTGCTGGACTGGCTGGCGATCGAATTTGTCGCGCGCGGTTGGAGCCAAAAGGCGATGCACCGCCTCCTCGTGACCAGCGCGACGTACCGTCAGGGGAGCTCCGCGCACGCGGCGGGACTCACGGCCGATCGCGATGCCCGGTGGCTTTGGCGCTATCCGCCGCGCCGCGTCGAGGCGGAGGTGTTGCGCGACACGATGCTCTCGGCTAGCGGCAAGCTCGACCTTCGCATGGGTGGTCCGGGCTTTGACCTCTTTGAACCCAATGGCAACTACGTGAAGGTGTACCAGCCCCGGCGCGAATTTGGCCCGGAGACGTTTCGCCGGATGGTATACCAGTCCAAGCCGCGCACGGAACTCGACGACACCTTTGGTGTCTTCGATTGCCCGGATGCCGGACAGGTCTCGCCTCGGCGGACGGCAAGCATAACCCCCTTGCAGGCGTTGAGCCTCTTAAACAGTCCCTTCGCCCTCCAGCAAGCGGAATTCTTCGCAGCGCGGCTGCAGCGCGAAGCAGACGACGACCTGCCTGCGCAGGTGCGCCGGGCGTTTCTCATCGCCTTCACGCGAGAGCCCACCGCGGACGAGCGTGCCGCCGCCTTTCAGCTGGCGACCCACCATGGCCTGCCCGCGCTTTGCCGAGCGCTTTTCAACGCCGGGGAATTCCTGACCGTGCGCTGACCAAAATGAGCACGCCGGACAGACACCACTGCAGCGGCCCAATAGATCGGCGCGAGTTTCTCAATTGGGGCGGCATGGGACTGGGCGCGGTGGCACTCTCCTCGCTGCTGGCCGCGCCCCACGCGCGTGCTGCCGGCGGCCCCATTCGCCCGGTGATTGATCCCGTAAGACCCTACGCGCCACGCCCGCCGCATTTTCAGCCCAAGGCCCGGCGCGTGCTCATGGTGTTCTGCACTGGCGCCCTGAGCCATCTGGACACCTTCGACTACAAGCCCGAGCTCATCCGCCGCCACAACACACCCATGCCGGGCATGGATCGGCTCGTCACTTTTCAGGGAGAGAACGGCAATCTCATCCGGCCCCTGTGGGATTTTCGCCCGCGCGGCCAGTGCGGCAAGATGACGAGCGAACTGCTTCCCCGCATTGGCGCGCTGGCCGACGAGCTGTGTTTCGTTCACTCGATGAGGGCCAAGTCCAACACACACGGCCCCGCAGAGAGCCAGATGAGCACGGGCTTTGTGCTCGATGGATTTCCCAGCATGGGCGCATGGGTGAGCTATGCGCTGGGAAGCGAGAGCCAGAACCTTCCTGCCTTCGTGGCGATTCCCGATCCGCGCGGCGTGCCGCAGATCAGCACGCGCCAGTGGGCGTCGGGCTTCCTACCTGCGGCGTATCAGGGCACGCCATTTAGTGCGGGCAAGCCCATCGCCAATCTGAACCGGCCCGCCTCGCTCAGCGCCGCAGGCGACACCGCCACGCGCGATTTTGTCCAGTGGCTCAACGAGCGGCAACTGGCGCGGCATCCGGGCGACACCGACCTTGCGGCGCGCATCGCCAGCTATGAACTGGCGGCGCGCATGCAGTTGGCGGCGGCCGAGGTGGGCGACTTCAAAGGCGAATCGGCTGCGACACTCGAACGCTACGGATGCAACGATACGAACCGGAACAAGTCGGGCTTCGCTCGCAACTGCGTGCTGGCGCGGCGGCTTCTGGAGCGCGGCGTGCGGTTTGTGCAGCTTTTTAACGGCGCCTATGCCATGGGCGAAGGCGTTGGCAACTGGGATGGTCACAAGACCATTTCAGAGCAGTATCCCGGGCATGCGGCCATTCTGGACCAACCCTGCGCGGCGTTGCTGCTCGACCTCAAGTCGCGCGGTCTGCTGGCTGACACCCTCGTTGCCTTTGTCTCTGAATTTGGCCGCATGCCGACGTTTCAGAAGGGCTCCAACGGGCGTGACCACAATCCCAAGGGGTTCACCATCTGGCTTGCGGGCGCGGGCGTGAAGGCCGGCCACAGCCACGGAGCCACAGATGAGTTTGGCTATCAGGCAGTGAAGAACACTGCCACCATCTACGATTTGCACGCCACACTCCTGCACCTACTGGGCCTGAACCACGAACATCTTAGCTTTTACCACAACGGCATCGAGCGCCGCCTGACGGATGTCCACGGCGAAGTGCTGCGCGGAGTCCTCGCGTAGGCTTGCCGGGTTGGAGCGTGTGGCCTAGCCTTGGTCACAGTGTCCCACGTGAAGAATTTTGGCGCTGTCGGCGACGGTCGGCACGATGACACCGCAGCGCTGCAGCACGCGCTGGATACCGGCGAGCGGCTGGTGGTGTTTCCCCGCGGCACCTACCGCATATTGAAGCCGCTCGTGGTGAATCTCGACCGAACCGGCCCCATTGCGCTCAGCGGCAGCGGTGGCACGGCGGCGCTTTTAATGGAGGGCGCGGGGCCGGCATTGCGGCTGCGCGGCACACACCAAGGCACCGCAGAACCTGCCTCGATTGCTGCGGGAGTTTGGGCTCAACAACGGATGCCATCGGTGAGCGGATTGGAAATTGTCGGGGCACATCCCGAGGCCTCGGGCATCGAATTGGAAGGCACCCTGCAGGCCACGCTCACGGGCCTTCTTATCCGGCAATGCCGATATGGGATTCACTTGATCGGGCGCAACCGCAATTTTCTGCTGTCGCACTCGCACATCTACCACGGACGCGGGGTGGCCATCGGTGTTTACTTGGATGGCGTCAACCTCCATCAGGCCAACATCGTGGGCTGCCATATCAGCTACCACGGACACGCAGGCATCAAGATTGCGCGCAGCGAGGTGCGCAACTTGCAAATCACCGGCTGCGACATCGAATACAACTTCGACCCGGCCGCCGCTGACTCGGCCGATGTGTGGATTGACTCGCGCGAGGGCACGGTGCGCGAGGGCACCATCGCCTCGTGCACCATCCAGGCCAAGTACAGCCCGGGCGGCTGCAACGTGAGGATGGAAGGCGGCCGCGAAGAGGCCACCGACGCGGGGCTGTGGACCCTCACCGGCAATGTCATCCAGAGCCAGCACACCAACCTCCTGCTGCGCCGGTGCCGCGGGGTCGTGGTCACGGGCAACTCGTTCTGCTCCGCTGAATACCGCTCCATCGTGGTGGACCAGTGCCGCAACGTGGCCGTGGGCACCAACACCATTGATTACAATCCCGACTATCCGGGCGCGCGCACCGACGGTGTGCGCGTGTCCCGCAGCGCGGGCGTGTCGCTCAACGGATTAAACCTCGAATCCTGCCGCGCGGGCGACGCAGCCTCGGGCGCCCCCATCGAGGTGTTTGACACCGAGAACTTCCTTGTGGCGAACTGCCAGGTGCTCTCACCCCTGCACCGCGGTCTGCACCTCCGCGCCGTGCGGAACGCCGTGGTGAACGGCTGCCTTGTGCGCGGCGCACGGCAGACGCCAGCAACGCTCAGCGAATCGCTGCTGCTCACGGGCTGCGAGGGCGTGGAACTGGGTGCCAACGCGTTCGAGAAGGGGGCGCGCGGCGCGGTTCAGCGGGAGTGACGGATGCTCTTTTGCGCTTAGGAGGACGGCCCGCCGGAAGCCTTGTCTGTGCTGTGAAACCAGCGCCAGAGTGAGCCAAACGGGTCGTAGTGCCGGTCCACCACGCGCTCCTTGAGGGGGATGATGGCGTTGTCGGTGATGGTGATGTGCTCCGGGCACACCTTGGTGCAGCACTTGGTGATGTTGCAGTAGCCGATGCCGTGGGCCTTGCGAAGTTCGTCGGTGCGATCCTCCACATCCAACGGGTGCATCTCCAACGCAGCGGCATACACGAGAAAACGCGGCCCGATGAACTCGTCGTGCTTGCGGTGGTCGCGCAGCACGTGGCAGACATTCTGGCACAGGAAGCACTCGATGCACTTGCGGAACTCCTGAACGCGGTCCACGTCGGATTGCGCCATCCGCCAGGTTCCGTCGGCGGCATCGGGCTGACGCGGCCGGAAAGGTTTGATCCGCTTCTTGACCTCGAAATTCCACGACACATCCGCCACGAGGTCGCGCACTGGCACGAACGCCTGCATGGGCCGCAGCGTGACAGCCCGGCCGGGAGGCGTCTCCTTCAGCACTTCGTCCATGCGCGTCATGCACATGAGGCGCGGATGGCCGTTGACCTCCGCGCTGCACGACCCGCACTTGCCCGCCTTGCAATTCCAGCGGCACGCCAGATCGTTCGCCGACTCCGCCTGAATCTGATGCACGGCATCGAGCACCACCATCCCCTCGGTGATCTCGGTGGCATATTCCTGAAAGCCCCCGGTCGCCGTTCCACGCCAAATCTGGAAATTCACGCGTCCCATTTACTTGTGCTCCTCGATGACCTGCTTCAATTCGTCGCGCAGGGGAACCAACGGCGTCCGCTCCACGACCATGCCGCCGTCGGTGCCGCGGCGGAAGACGAGGTTAAATTTGCCCCACTCGGCCACCTTGTCGGGGAAGTCGTCGCGCGTGTGCGCACCCCGGCTTTCCTTGCGCTCCAGTGCTGCGCGCGCAGAAATTTCGCTCACCGTGAGCAGGCACGTGAGATCCAGAGCGGTGTGCCAGCCGGGGTTGTACTCACGGTTTCCTGGCGCACTCGCCTTCGCAGCGCGCGCCTTGAGCTTGTCCAGCTCCACGAGGGCTTCTTGCAACTCCGACTCCTGACGGACGATGCCCACCTTGGCCTGCATCATCTCCTGAAGATCCTGCTGGATTTGATAGGGGCTTTCGCCGCCAGTGCGATCCAGGGGCGCCAGCGCCTTTTGCGCCGCGGTATCCACCGCGTGAATGTCAATGGCACCTGACCCGTGCGCCTTGGCGTACTGGGCCGCATGAGCCCCCGCGCGCTTGCCAAACACGAGCAGGTCGGAGAGCGAATTGCCACCCAGTCGATTGGCCCCGTGTAATCCGGCGGCCACCTCGCCGGCCGCGAACAGACCGGGCACCGTGCTCATCTGGGTGTCGCCATTCACGCGCACGCCGCCCATCGTGTAGTGCGTGGTGGGGCCCACCTCCATCGGCTCAGCCGTGATGTCGATGTTCGCCAGCTGCATGAACTGGTGGTACATGCTGGGAAGTTTTTTGCGAATGTGATCGGGCGCGTTGGCAATGCGTTCCTTGATCCACGCGATGTCCAGATACACGCCGCCGTGCGGCGAGCCGCGCCCCTCGCGTACTTCGCGCCGGATGCAGCGCGCCACGTGGTCGCGCGTGAGCAGTTCGGGCGGACGCCGCGCGTTCTTGTCGCCGGTCACATAGCGCCAGCCTTCCTCGGGCGTGTCCGAGGTGGACTTGCGGTACGGCTCGGGGATGTCATTAAACATGAACCGCTCGCCTAGACTGTTTTTGAGCACGCCGCCTTCTCCGCGTACGCCCTCGGTGACGAGAATGCCGCGCACGCTGGGCGGCCACACCATGCCGGTGGGGTGGAATTGGATGAACTCCATGTCCATGAGGTCCGCGCCGGCGTGGTAGGCCAGCGACTGTCCATCGCCCGTGTACTCCCAGCTGTTGCTCGTGATCTTAAACGCGCGCCCGATGCCGCCGGTGGCCAGCACAATGGCCTTGGCTCGAAATATCCGGAAGCGGCCGCGTTCGCGGTCGTAGGCCAGGGCGCCCACCACGCGGCTTCCATCCTTCAAGAGCTCCACCACCGTGCATTCCATGTGCACGTCGATTCCCTGATGGATGCCGTGATCCTGCAGCGTGCGGATCATCTCCAGGCCCGTGCGGTCGCCCACATGCGCCAGCCGGGGATACGCGTGCCCGCCAAAGTTGCGCTGCAGAATGCGGCCGTCGCGCGTGCGGTCAAAGAGCGCCCCCCACGACTCCAGCTCATGCACGCAGCCGGGCGCCTCCTGGGCGTGCAGCTCGGCCATGCGCGGGTTGTTGAGGTACTGGCCGCCGCGCATGGTGTCGGCAAAGTGGACCTTCCACGAGTCGCGCTCATCGACATTGGCCAGCGCTGCCGCCAGCCCACCCTCGGCCATGACGGTGTGCGCCTTGCCAAGGAGCGATTTGCAAACCAAGCCGACGGAAACGCCCCCGGCCGCGGCCTCGATTGCGGCGCGCAGTCCTGCGCCGCCGGCGCCAATCACCAGTACGTCATGCTCGTGCGTCTGAAATTCTGCCATGTCAGTCCTTGATGCCTAGAACAGGCGGATGTCTTTCCACACGCCGCTGGCGCACATCCACACATACAGGTCGGTGAAGCCCACCCAGAAGAGGCTGCACCACGCCCAGACCATGTGCCGTGAGTTGAGGCTGCTGACGCAGTTGTAGCAACCGTGGCGCCCCGGTGCCTGCGAAAGCTCGTCCATTCCGCCGCCCACCAGATGCCGCGCGGAATGGCAGCCAAACGTGTAGCCCCCCAGGAGCAGGCAATTGATGGCCAGCACCAGCGTTCCCACGCTCATGCCAAAGTGCTCGACCCCGCCCTGCGTGCGCCAGCAGGCGAGATACGCATCATGCGCCAGAAGGCCGATGAACAACGCGGCGACGTAAAAGAAGTAACGGTGGATGTTCTGGAAGATGAGGGGCAGCGAGTGTTCACCAAGATAGGATGAGCGCGGCTCGCCCACGGCGCAGTTGATGGGGTCGGCCCAGAAGGCCTTGTAGTAGGCACCCCGATAGTAATAGCAGGTGAAGCGGAACCCCGCCGGCGCCCACAGGATGAGAAACGCCGGCGACACCCATTGGGGCATCCAGCCGGGAAACTCACCAAGCCACGCATGCACGTTGTGGGGCGCGTGCGCGAAAAGCAAGGGAGAGAAAAACGGCGAGAGAAGGAATTGGGCGTCGTCGCCCGCCACCAGAAAGTGCTTTCCATGCACGGCGCGCGCCGTGGAGTAGACGATGAAAGCCGAGAGCCCAAGGAAGGTGAGCAGCGGCTGCACCCACCAATGGTCTCGGCGCAACGTCTGGCCAAAGCGCGCCTGAGGAAAAAATGCCTGTCCGTCGGACATATCCCGCCTTGGGGTTCCCCAAAAAAGCAAAAGCTCTTTACCGGGTGCGCCTTCCAGACGCAAGACCCGATTCCTCCTAATGAGTTGCATGAGTTTGCGCGCCCTTCCTGTGGCGGCGAGTGCGCACGCGCACCCGTGCTGTGGGCTTGATTGGCAGGGCACTTTTGCGCTATGAATTGCCCTGTGAGGTTGGTCGCTTTGTCCCTGCTCGTGCTCTCAGCTGTGCTTCTCTTGGGAACCGGCTGCGCCGGCTGGAGTCCGTTCGTCCGGGATTCCAAGTGCCAGCGGATGTGGGGCTATCCGCCCGAGAAGCTCGCCCAGTGGCTCAACATCCCTGCGCGCGATCGGACAAGGCTGGAGGATTTCTACGGCGAAGGCGCCACCGGCACGTCCGCCCCGTAGGCCAGCTGCGCACGCCCCTTCGGGAATTCTATTCACAGAGCCATTTCGTTCTCGCCAAACCCAAGGACCTTTATTTGACTGACCCTTATGGGAGGCAGTCCAGTGCATTCGTTTCCGCCACCTGCAGACAAGCGTTGGTGGCGCCATTTGCTTTGGATGCTGCCGCTGGCCGCGGTGATCGGGCTGCTGCTCTCCAAGTTGAGAGCCGATCGGCCCGCGCCGGAGCGACGCGCCGAATTGCCACCCGCTGAGCAACCCCAGCACACCAATCCGCCGCCACGCGTGTTGGACACCAACCCGCCGCCGCTGCGGCCCGCTCCGGGCCAACAGGTGTCAAACACCAACACGTCCACGTCATGGCGCGAAATCGGTCGGAGCTTCCCCTCCACCACCAACACGCCCTCGCCCACGGATCTCGCGCGCTTTCCCTCGCGCCGCATCGACTGGAGTTCGCCCAGGGAAACCAACGCGCCGCCGGCCTCGGCTCTTTCGCCGAAGGATTCCTTCGAGTTGCAGCTTGCACTGGACCGCCGCGGGTTCTCGCCCGGCAATATTGATGGCATGGCTGGCGGGCAAACCGCGGCGGCCATCCGCGCCTTTCAATCCTCCCAACGGCTCCCCCTCTCGGGTGTGCTGGATCCGGCAACGAAGGCACGGCTGACCTTCGCGCCGCCGGCTTGGACCACGCGCACGCTCACCACCAATGATCTCGCGCGCCTTCTGCCGCTGGGAAAAACCTGGACGGAAAAATCCCTCCAGCCCCGCGTGGACTACGAAACGCTGCTGGAATTGGTGGCCGAGCAACACCACACCTCCCAGCGCCTGCTCCAGAAAGAAAATCCCGGAGTGGTTTGGGAGGGACTGGCTGCCGGTGCCGTGGTGCGCGTTCCCAATGTCGCCGCACCCGTTCCGAGCGGCCGCGCCGCGCAACTTCGCATCCGGCTTTCTCAAAACACGCTCGAGGCTCTGGACGAGGAGGGCCTTGTGATGATGCATTTCCCCTGCAGCATCGCCACCAAGGTAGAGAGGCGCCCGGTGGGTGAGCTGCACATTGTGTCCATCGCGCCCCAGCCCGACTACACCTTTGACCCCGCCAATTTTCCTGACTCGCCCGAGGCAAAGCGCGCCAGCGGCAGGTTGATGATCAAGCCCGGTCCCAACAATCCGGTGGGCTCGGTGTGGATCGGTCTGGACCGGCCCGGCTACGGCATCCACGGCACCCCCGATCCGGACAAAGTGGGGCGCACCACGTCGCTGGGCTGCTTCCGGCTGGCTAACTGGAACGCGGAGCGGCTGCTGTCCGTGGTGCGCACCGGGATGCCCGTGCTGGTGGAGCCTTGAGGAGGCGCGGCGCGTCAATCGCGTCCGCGCAGGAACCGGAAGGGCGAGTTTCTAAGGAAGTCGGAGAACAAATCCTCCACGCGCCCCGCGCGGGTTTCCTCCACCCGCTGGACGAGCGCGCCCACCGCCACCATCAACCCCAGCAGCACGGCAAAGTAGAGGCTAAAGGCGTTCCATTCCACCCCCGCCCAGTGCCATGACACGTGCTGCAGCGCGTCCAGAAAGATGCCCCACGCAATGGGCGAGATGCCCATCATGAGGCTGCCCGTGACCGAGTAGATGGCAAAGAAATGACTGCGGCCCATGCGCGGCACGGTGGCCATCGTGAGCCGTGTGAGCGCCATGCCAAAGACGGCCACGGAGAATCCTAGACCCAGATGCAGGGCGGTGACGGCCGCGAAACTGCGGGGCCACACGTTACCCGCCATCAAAAGCCAGCCGGCAACCCACAGGAAACACAAGGCCAGGGCCGTGTGCATGAGTGGCCGGCTACCGAAGCGGTCGAGCCGCGAGTCGAGCAACCACAGCGTTGCCAGTCCGCCGACGAACTTGGCGGAAGTGGCCAGCATCACCTGATCGTCGGGCATCGGCAGGGCGTCGCGTTTGAGAAACTTCACCAGAAACGCCATCAGGCCGCCTGCCATCAGCGCCCAGGCTAGGTTGACCCACAACAGCTTTCGGAACGGCCCGTGACGCAGGATGGCGCCCCACGGCACGGGATGCCGCAGAGCAGCCTCGTCCTCCGCCACCGGCGCGTCGGGAACGCGGTAGAGGAACCACAGGCTCACCAGGCCTGTGACGAGGCTGAACACGAACATCACCGCGAACTGCCGGTTCTGTGGATGCGCGCCCAGATACCACGCGGCCAGAAGGCTGGCCAGCAGGCTGCCCACATTGGCGCAGGCGTTTTCGCGCAGCAGGTAGCGCCCGCGAATCTCCTCGGGCACGAGCCCCGTGATCCAAGGGAACCAGCCGCAACTGGCGATGCCCCGCACCAAGTTGTAGAAGAGCAACATCGCCAAAACAACCGCCAGCTGGCTTTGAGGATTTAACACCCCGTGCAACAGCGGCACGGCCACGAGCCCCAGCACGAATACCTGGCGCAGCGTCCAGCCCGCGCAGACAAAGCGTTTGTATCCCACCCGATTGACGTGGTCGGCCGCGGGAAGCTGGAAGACGGCCATGAGCGGCGTCATGCCCGCGATGAGGCCCATTACCGTCGCGCTCGCGCCCAGATTCTCCGCATAGAGAAAGATCGGGCTGTCCATGATCACGATGCAGGAGGGAAAATTGAGGAAGAAGAACCAGTACAGGTGATGAATCCCCGGCGGGAATCCCTGGCTGGTGGTCGCCTTGTTCAAGCGGGGCAAGAGGAGCCGAAGCCCGTGGCAGCGTCAAGCCGGCGGCTTCACGACACCGAGCAGTGCGCGGCCACTGGCCCAATATTGCAGCGGCAGGCAGCCCACGCCGATCACCACCAGCTGGCTGATGCCAAACCACTGGAGCGTCTGGAATGCCTCGTCCATGAACCCGTAGCTGTGCAGCCCGATGCCCAGCATGTTCACTCCAAACCACGACCACGCCGTGACGACATTGCCAAAGACCGCCAGATTCATCAGGCCCCGGTCGCGCACGATGCCGCCCCAGCGGCAGTGGAGGATGAGGACATTCCAGATGACGATGAGCAGCGCGCCATTCTCCTTCGCGTCCCATCCCCAGAACCGCCCCCAGGATTGGTCGGCCCAGATACCCCCCAGCACCGTGCCCACAAAGCTAAAGAGGGTCGCAAAACAGATGATGCCGTAGGTCATGCGCGTGAGCGCCTGCGCTGCCGATGCCTCCAAGGTGCGCGTGAGCGTCCCGCGCAACACGTACACCAGCGCCAGAAACCCCGCCAGAAAGGTTGCGGCGTATCCCAGCGTGATGCAGGTGACGTGCGTCGCCAACCAGAAGTTGGTGTCCAACACGGCGCGCATCATCTCCATGGTGTCACCCGCAAGGGCGAGGTGGTCGGCGATGATCAGCGTGGCAAACCCGATCGCGCCGGCCGTGCAGCTGCCGATGCCGTTGCGGAACACCCGTTCCAGCACCCAGCCCAGAAGCGCCGCGCCCCAGCCGACGAAAACGGCCGACGAGTAGAGATTCGTCACCGGCGGCCGCCCTTCCAGCAGCATGCGTGTCACAATGCCAGCCGTGTGAATGCAAAACGCCAGACCCACGAGGTAGAAGGCCGTGCGCCGAAGCCAGCCGGACATATTGAGCCACGAAAACGCCGCGAAGAGCAGCGCCACCAGATAGAGCCTCATGCTCTTGACGAAGGGCGACGCGTGATTAAACGCCTGCTCGCGACGCGCCTTATTGAGATGCGCTTCGTATTTGTTTTCCCCAAGCCAAAGGTGGTATCGCCCAAGGGCGGCGGCAAATTCCTTGGGCTTGTTAGAAACGTACGCCGAACTCATGGCGCCCAATTCACGCAGCGCCGGCGGCACTTCGCCCGATTCGGCCGCCTCCAACACCGTGGCTCCCACCTTGGCCCAGTCGGGCTGCACAGGATCGCCCGGCGGAATCAGCCGCAGGTTGGCCCGCGATTCCATCGTTTGGTAGCGGGATTGCACCGACCACAAATGACGGGCCAGCCGCGCCTGCCGGGCGGGTTCCAGCGGCAGAAACGCCGCGAAGGCCGCGTCCACCATGCGATACTGTTCGCGCTCGGGCGCGGACATTTCCTCCAGACGCGCCTGATTGGACTGGCGCACGTCGGCAATGGCTTCGGCCAGACGGGCGGCCAGCGCGCCATCATCCGCACTCAGTGGGCCTTCGCGCAGAATGCGCTCGCCGATGTGCTGGAAGAGCGAACCAAAGAACGCCTTGTCCTGCCCAGTCTCTTCAAGGAACTTTTCCAACTCACGGCTGCCCACGCGGCCGTCTGCAGCGACGCGGGAGAGTTCCGCCGCAAAGTCCTCCACGCCGACGGGCTGCTTGGCGGCCGGGCCGTGGTCCAAATCCAGCCGATTGGGTTGCAGACTGTAGCGGAGCTGCACGTAAAGTTCCAGCACCTGCGCCAGCTTGTACTTGGAGCGCTCGTAGGGATTGCGCTGCTCCTCGGAAATCTTGTTGATGCGCTCGCCCTCGCGGTGCAGCTCCAGCAGATAGGGGCGCAGCTGCCTGAAGGTGTAAAACCGGAGGCCCGACTGATCCACCCCAAGCTCATCAAGCCCCAGTTCGCGCAGCAGCTCGGGGTGGTGTACGCGAAAGATGTGCCGCGTGTCAGCGCGGTCAGGCACCATCAACACCTCCATGAGCCACTCGGTGGGCCGCAGTGAATGTGGACGGCGGCCAAATTGGTGCCACTTGCGGAAGGTGAGCCCCTTGCCGTCGCCGGTCGCTTCCAACTCCGCAAAAGTTCCCCACTGGCCCTTCGGGCCATTGCCCTCCAGAGGCACCTTCAACTGGCCAGAGATTTGGAGCAGCGACGTGCGCGCCACCGTGTCCATGGGCTTGATCCTTCCGCCCAGCTGGATGGGAAGGCGGCCGAAGGACACGTCGTCAAACGGACCGCGCGACTTGGGCGGCACCAACGCCGAGATCGCGTACAACGCCGCCACCACCAGCAGGGCCCAAGGCAGCACGCGCTGCCAGCGCGGGCCGGGTGCCGATTCGACCGGTTTGGATCCGGGAGATTTCATGTCTCGCCACGGCGGCGGGCAAAGCCCACCAAGTGATAAAGGAACTGGTACAGCAGACCGCTCGCCACCATCAGGCAGCCGAAATACGGTGTCAACCATCCGGGATTGCGCACCACCTGCAATACCGTCTGCGAGGTGCTGCCCAGCTGGTTCTGGTTCATCTGAAACTGGTAGTAGGTCAGGCCGCCGTGGCGCAGCGGCTGGTTCATGGAAATGCGCTTCGTGAGGCTCACCCCTTCGGCCGCATCCTTCCCTCCGGCCGGATTCTCCAGCAAAACGGTGCTCTCAAAGTTCTTGGGGATCTCGGTGCCGGGATATTTTTGGTACTGCAAGTCCACCAGCGTGAGGGTGTGAGGGGTATAGTGGCGCGTATGCCGCAGCGCCAGGTGCCACTGGCCGTCCCCAACGGGCTGGGTGAGCTCGGCCTGAGCGGACACCAGCCAAGTGGACTTGTTGCCGTCGTTGGTCGTGATCTCAATCACGGCGGCGGGAATGTTGCGCTGATCGTTGGCCAGAGCCGGCGGCAGGGGCACGACAAATTTGTAGAAGTCGCCCAGCCGCCCGGTACTCACCTCCACCTGATACTTGCCAGCCAGCGCGTCCCACTCGTCGAGCATCGCCACCAGCGCGGGCTTGAACGTGCCGGGATTGTCCCGGGGAAGCGGGGCTTCCTCCACGCGCTTCTTGAAGTCCGCCAGCAGCTGGCGCAGTTCGGCAGCCGTCTCCTTCGTGGCACGGCCCGGATAAAAGTCGCTGGCAAAAAACTGCGCGAAAAACTGGCGCTGCTGCAGCTCGGGAAGGGAACCCCGAAGCTCATCCAGTTCGAGTTTCTCACCCCCATTGAGTTCGCCGCGCCGCTCCAGCTGCACCTTACGGCGTTCCTTTCCGGTGAAACGCTCGGCCTGCTGTGCGGCAAACCAGTCGGCAAACTGCTTGGCCGATTTGGGCGCGGCATTGGGCCAGTAGCGGCGCGGCACGATGGTGAGGCCACGCAAGTCCGCCGTGGTGATGGTGTTGGTTTGCCGGAGGAGGTTCTCGGAGAGGGCGACGACCTGGTTGGTCGCATCGGAGGTGCGGGAAAGAAACACCAGCTCGTTGTTGTCAAACGACACCGAGTAGCCCCGCCGATCGCCGCGCTCCATGTGGATGAAGCTTTCCTCAGAGAGCAGGTCGGTGAGCAGCTGGCCCAGCAGCAGCGCCAGCACGCCGGTGTGGATGAGCAGGATGCCGCCCTTCTTCCAAGAGAGTGAAAAGCGCGCCACGTAGGCGCCCCCAAGATTGGCCAGCAGCACCACGCCTAGCAGGTAGCCTCCAGGAAACACGGGCCAGCGGCGATCACCCAAGATGCGTTCGGGCGGAATGGGATCGGTGGACGCACCGAAAATCTGGGCGGTTTTATTGAGCGCCGCCTCCATCCCCACTTGGTCCACAAAGAAAGATTTGAAGAAGCGATCCACCGCGATCTTTTGGCCGAGCGGCTCCTGCGCCAGGGTTCCCAGAAAAACGACGACCAGCGAGAGGGCCAGCGTGGCTACGGTGAGCCGAAGCGACGTCAATACCATGATGGCTTTGGGAAGCTTCATCGCCACTGGGGTGCGAGCCGGAGGAAAGCCTCGCGCTCGCGCCGTACAATCTCGGGGTCGCCCATGAGTTTGTAGAACCAGGTGAGGGTGGCGTCGCCAGCAACCAAGCCCAAGGTGAGTGCGGGTGTGCCGTCACGAAAATCGGTGCCATTGGCCTCCATGAGGCGCGCGCTGCTTTCGCCAAAGGACACAGCGGGAACAAGCGTCTTGAGTTGATCTTCGGTGGCGGGATCCAGATTAAGCTGCTTGCGCCAGCGATTGACATTGGCCAGCAGGCCGCCGCCGTCTCCCGCGAGCACCGTGAGCGTCACGGTGGCGGTTCCGTTCTGGTCGCGAATGAGATAACGCTGCTTTTCAGGGCCTGCCGAGGCGGCCAGACGCCAGTGTTCCGGCGGTTCGGTGTCGCGCGGGATGGAGTAGACGACCACCTGCGGCGGCCGGCATGACGCCGCCAGGATCGTCAGGCACATCGCCGCAAGCACGCCTGCGCCTGCAAACATCCAACGGCTCCTCATCCTTGGGTTGAATCGATCACGTGAAAACCTGCCTGGAATTTGACGGGGGAACCCCCGGCAGATTCACCGCTTCATCTCCATCGACATGAGGAAGGTGATGTTGTTGGAGGTGTTCTTGAGCTTGTTGAGCAGCAGCTCCATCGCCTCCACGGGGGGCACATCGGTGAGCGCGCGCCGCAGCATGGACACCTTGTCAAACTCGGCAGGGTGGTAGAGCAGCTCCTCCTTGCGCGTGCCGGACATGGCGATGTTGATGGACGGGAAGATGCGCCGGTCCACCAGCCCGCGGTCCAGATGCACCTCCATGTTGCCGGTGC
>SYLI01000027.1 GCA_005809105.1 Verrucomicrobiales bacterium
CGCCGCACAATCTGGGCGAGGTGATTGACGCTGTCTGCGCGCAAATCGACGATCCGGACATCACCATCAAGGCGCTCATGAAGCGTCTCAAGGGGCCGGATTTTCCCACGGGTTGCACCGTGTGCGGACTGGCGCCCATCCAGCAATACTTCGAGACGGGCAGGGGATCGATCAAGGTCCGCGGCCGAGTGGGGGTTGAACAAGTCAAGGGCGGGCGCGAACAGCTCGTCATCACGGAGATCCCCTACAACGTCAACCGCGCTGTGTTGGTCGAGCGGATCGCTGACTTGGCCAATGAGAAAGTGCTCCCCGAAGTCTCAGCCGTGCGGGATGAATCCGACGAGAACACCCGCGTGGTGGTGGAGCTCAAACGCGACGCCATCCCGAAGGTCGTCATCAACAATCTTTACAAGCACACCTCGCTGGAAACCAGCTTCAGCGTCAACATGCTGGCGATCGACCGCGGCCGGCCAAAGACCCTCGGGATCAAGGACCTCATCAACCTCTACATCGAGCACCGGCGCGATGTGGTGATGCGCCGCACCCGGTTCGAGCTCAGGCGCGCCGAGGAGAGGGCCGAAGTGCTCGAGGGCTATCTCATCGCGCTCAGCCGGCTTGATGAATTTATCCGCATCATCCGCCAGTCCGCCAACCGCGACGAGGCGAGGGTAAAGCTCCTGGCCTTCGAATTCACCCGTGCGCAGGTGGAGAAGCTCGGCATTCTCATCCGCAGCGACGCCCGCCTGAAGAATGGTCGCTACGAATTCAGCGAAGTCCAGGCCAACGCCATCCTCGACTTGCGCCTCTATCAACTGACGGGGCTGGAGCAGGACAAGGTGCGAACGGAATACGGCGAGCTGGTCGCCCGCATCAAGGATCTGTTGGACATTCTGGCCCGTGAAAAGCGCGTGCTGCAAATTATCAAGGATGAGCTGCAGGCCCTGAAAGCCAAGCACGCCACGGCGCGCCTCACCGAGCTGGCACCGGAGGAGGGCGAAATGTCCATCGAGGACCTGATCGCCAACGAGGCGGTCATCATCACGCTGACCCACAGTGGCCTCATCAAGCGAACCAACCTCAACGCCTACCGGGCGCAGCGCCGCGGGGGCAAGGGCGTGCTTGGCATGGGCACGCGCAAAGCCCAGACCGAGACGGACCAGAATGATTTCATCGAGCACCTTTTCACCGCCAGCACCCACGACTACCTGATGTTTTTCACCAACTCCGGCCGCGTCTATGTCGAGCGCGTGCACGAGGTGCCGGACATGGGGCGCGCCTCCCGTGGCCGGAGCATCGCAAACCTGCTGGAGCTCAAGCATGGCGAGAAGATTGCCGCGCTCATCCGCGTGCAGTCGGTCACGGGCCCGAACAAGGAAGACCAGACTTGGGTGGCGCAGCAGTACATTTTCTTTGCCACGCGCGAGGGCACGGTGAAAAAGACGGCGCTCTCGGACTTTGCCAATGTGCGCCGGGGAGGCATCATCGCGATCAGCATCGATCCGGGCGACACGCTCATCGACGCAAAGCTGACGAGCGGACAGAATGATGTGGTGATCATCACCGGCACGGGGATGAGCATCCGCTTTCGAGAGGAGGACGTGCGCGACATGGGCCGCCCCGCCGCAGGCGTGCGCGGCATTCGTCTGGAGAAGGAGGATCACGTCGTCGCGCTGGCGGTGGCGGACAAGGACGCCACGCTCCTGGTTGCCGGGGAAAACGGCGTCGGCAAGCGCACGGGCTTTGAGGAGTATCGCGTGCAATCGCGCGGCGGCAAGGGCATCATCACGATGAAGACCACGGCCAAGACCGGCCGGGTGATTGGTGCGCTCACCGTCCATGACCAGGATGAGATCATGCTCATCACCGTGGGTGGACAAATGGTGCGGACGAAGGTCTCTGGAATCCGTGAGACGGGCCGCAACACGCAGGGCGTTCGGCTGGTCAATCTGGACGAGGGCGACCGGCTGCAGGACATCGCCCCGGTGATCTCCGAGCAAGAAGAGGAAGATTCAGGAGAGGCCGCGCCAGAGGCGTGATCAGCAGCGGCCGTTGCAGCAACCGCTGGAAGCGGAAGTTTCCTGTATCGAGAGGGCGCTCTTCGTAGCCGGAATCGGCAGACTCGCGTTGGGTGGCTTGATGGCCTCGACCGTCACGGACCTAAATTCAATGTCTTTCACGATGCGCCAAGGCTCCTCCTTGCGACTCAGCAGGCGAACCGGTGAAAAGCCCGCCATGGTGAAGGCATTGAGAAACTCGTCCTCGCGGAAGGCGCCCGCAATGCAGCCGCTCCACAGTTCTGCGTCCTGCTGCAGTTCAGACGGAACCTCCTGGCTGCACACAATGTCAGAGATGACGGCGCGACCGCCGGGTTTGAGCACGCGGAAAAGTTCCCCAAACACCTGTCGTTTGGCGAGGGGATCCACGAGGTTGAGCACGCAATTGGAAACCACGACATCCACCGAGTCATTGCCAATCATGGGTTGCCGTGCGCGCAGTTGCGCCGCAATTTCCTCGGCGCGCAAATAGCCGGCCAGCCCGAGCAGGGGGTCACCCGACAGCGCGGCATCCAACGCCTCCAGGTCGAGCGCCAGATCTTGAATCCGGCCTTTGCGAAAGCCGGTGTTGGCGTAGCCGATGTTTCGGGCAACTTGTGGGGCGTTGCGCCGCGCCAGAGCCAGCATGTCGTCGGACATGTCCACGCCGATGACACGCCCATGAGGGCCCACGATCTGGGAGGCGATGAAACACGCCTTTCCTGCGCCACTGCCAAGATCCAGAACGGCTTCTCCGGATTTGAGGTGCCGGCTGGGGTCGCCGCAACCGTAGTCGCGGTCGATCACCTCCTGCGGAATTGCCGCAAGCAGGCGTGGGGGATAATCCACCGCGCAGCAAAGCCCAGCATCGGGGACTTGGGCGGCCTGTGCATAACGGGCCAGGACGGCCGATTCCATGCTCATCGACCAATGCCCTTGCCGCGGTGAACGTAGCCTAAGGCGATGATGCTATACGCGGTCGTCAGCGGCTTTTCCTTCTCCATCCAGCGGGGGTTTTCATTCTGCCATGAACCATCATCCTTCTGGAGCTTAAGAAGCTGCATCGCCAGATCGCGCCGCCAGTTGATTTTCTTGCCGGCCGCCGTCACGAGTTCGTCAACCCCCTGCACGCTCAGGGCCTTGGCCATGAGATAATAATAGTAGTAAAGCCCTTGGGCGCCGACGCCGGGGTTTTCCTCCAGAGTGTAGTTGTCGCCGAGCCACTTGCTGACGGCCTGGATGCGCGGATCGTCCTTCTTGAGTTGGGCGTAGGAGTAACTCAGCAACCCGGCGTAGCTGATCGAGCCGTAGCTGCGCAGCGACTTGCGGCCCGTCTTGGAATCCACAACCTCGCCCGCCATGCTGTGGCCCGGGAAATAAATGAAGCCGCCCTTCTGTTTGGGGTCCTCACTGGCCCACGGCTGCTTGTTGTGGCTGGGAAGGTTTTGGCAGTTCTGGATGAACTGGATTGCCGCAGCCCAGTTCAGGTCTTTGACATCGGGCGAGTCGGCAACCAGGTGGCGTGAGTAATAGATCGCTTCCAGCGCCGTGAGCGTATTGTTCAGGTCTGAGTGCGGGTAGGTCTTGCCGTAGCCAATGCCGCCGTCGAGCGGATTGTCCGTCTCGCCTTTTTTGTCCAAGTCCCACTGTTCCTTGACCAGATAGGCGCGGGCACCCTTCACGGCCGCATGATACTGCGGGTCGTTGGCCGCCAGGAGTGCCATCATGGCGATGGCGGTGTTGTAGTTGGCCAGACCCTTTCCCGAATGAATGCTGCCATCCTTCTGGACCTGCTTTAATAGAAAAGCGTAACCCGCCTTCACCCACGCGGGCTGCGCCTTCGGTGCACCGGGGTTGCTTTGGTGGGCCAGCAATGCAAGGGCCGTGACGGCGGGAAGGTCGGCGTTCATCCAGAAACCGCCCGCGTCCTGATTCTTCTCCAGCCAAGTCAGCCCCTTGTTGATGGCGCGCTGGATTTCGTTTTGGTAGGAGAGATCCGCGTCGCCCGCATTCTGCGCAACGGCGCCGGTGGCGCCCAGCCATGCGGCTAGTGTGAGGGTCAATGTGATGGATTTCATATGCTCTTGGGTTGGAGGATAGGCTATTTCCCATCCCCGGGTTTCTTCACAGGGGTCAAAGGCTTGTTTGGCAGAAGGCGAATGGAAAGCGTGGCCGGACTGTCCAGCGCGGGCAGGCCGGCCTTGATGGGGGACCAATTCTCATCATCCACGCGGCCCGGCCTTGGATTGTTGATGAGTGCGGCAGGGTCGGTGATGAGCGAGACGATGCTGCCGTCGCGTGCAGCCAGGAACTGGCCCTCAAAGATCATCGAGCCGTTGTACACGAAGGGCCCCGCCTCCATGGCCTTCTTGGCGCGGCCGTCGCGCACAAACTGCTCAATGGGCGCGCTCTGCGTCTTGCCGCCGGCCACCCACTGCAGGCGGATTTCAACCTGCTCGCCAGCGATGGTCTCGCGGGGGTCTTCCGGAACGGGCTTGCCTTGGGCGCCCTTGGCGTTGAGCAGCAAAAGAGCCACTTGGATGTGCAGCGGATCGGCATCGGTGCGCAGCAGGCTTTCATGGGCTTTACCCTTGGGAGTCACCACGATGTATTCCATCGGGCCTGCGTGCATGTTGATAAAAACGGGAAAGGAGATGGCCCGCTCATTCTTGAGAATGGTCACCTTGCCCGCTTGCAGCACGCCCGGGCGAATCTCCTTTATCTCTGGCGGCGCGGCCGACGTCGCACCGCCCAGGCCGGCTTTGTCCTGTGCGCCGGAAACCATCGCCAAGAGCACTGCCAGCGTTCCCCATGCGCGTCTTTGGCTCGCCCGTGGCTTCATCACCAAGACAGGATAATCAGCCCGCGCAAAAAATCCACTTGGATTTTGACCGGTTCACCCCTAGTTTCCGGCGCATTCCCCGGCTTTGCATGCACACGCACCCGTCTGAAACAGTGGAGATGATCAAGGGGCTGCGGGCCCTGGCGCAAAACATCTGGTGGACATGGAACCAGTCGGCGCACGACATCTTTGCCGACCTCGCCCCCCGCACGTGGCACCTGCACCATCACAACCCGGTCGCGGTGCTCAACGAGATGAGCGACGCGGAGCTTCGCGTGCGCCTCTTCGAGCCCGACTTGGCGCGATCGGTGCGCGCCGTGCTGGCAGAGTTTAACGCCTACATCAATGCTCCCTCCACTTGGGTGTCGCGTCACATGCCCGCGCTGGCCCAATCGGAGATTGCCTACTTCTCGGCAGAATTTGGCCTGCATGAAATCCTTCCCATCGCCGCCGGCGGGCTGGGCGTGCTGGCGGGCGACCACGCCAAGGCGGCCAGCGATCTTGGGCTCAAGTTCATCGGCATCTCCCTGTTCTACCGCGAGGGCTATTTCCACCAGTCCATCAATCACGACAATTGGCAGGCCGAGTCCTACACTCCCCTCAAGCCCCAGAACCTGCCGATGGATCTGGTGCTCGATCCGCTGGGCAAGCCCGTCATCTGCTCCATCGAGCTGCCCATCGGCACCGTTCATTTCTGCGCGTGGCGCGTCAATGTCGGGCGTTGCCCCATTTATCTGCTGGACGCGGACCTGGTGGACATTCCCGGTGCCCCGCAAAACCCGCCACAGGCCCGCGACCTGACCTTGCGTGTTTACGGAGGCGATACCACCACGCGCATCATGCAGGAAATCGTGCTGGGCATTGGCGGGGTGCGCCTGCTGCGAAAGCTCGGGCATGTGCCCGAAGTCTTCCACATGAACGAAGGTCATGCGGCCTTTCTGACGCTGGAGTTGACGCGCGAAAAGATGGCGGAGGGGATGCGCATGGCTGACGCGCTGGCGGCCACGCGATCGGAGTGCATCTTCACCACGCACACGCCGGTGCCTGCGGGCCACGACCGTTTTGCCAGCGAGCTCATCAGCTACGCTCTGGGCCGGATGGAGAAGGATCTTAAAATCTCTCACGCCGAGATGATGGCGCTGGGGCAGGAAGACCGGACTCAACCCGACAGCCCGTTTTGCATGACGGTCCTTGCACTCAACGCCTCGCGCTCGGCCAATGGTGTCAGCGAGCTGCACGGCAAGGTGAGTCGGCAAATGTGGCAGAAGCTTTATCCGGGCAGGAGCGAGAACGACGTGCCCATTGGCCACATCACGAATGGCATTCATTTGCTGGGTTGGATGAAAGCCTCGGCGCGCCAGTTCTGGGTGGGGCACTTGGGCAAGGTGGCCGGCGAACTTTCCAACGGCGACCAGTTTTATGAGCGCATCAATCACCCGGACTTCTGGAAGCGCATCGAGGACGAGCACTTTGTGTCTGACGAAGAGCTCTGGGCCATGCGCTACCGGTTGCGGCGCGAGCTCATCGAATTTGCGCGCGTGCGCATGGTTCATGCTTCGGTCAATCCCGTGGACGCAGCGCACTATGACAAGGTGCTCAGCGTGGACGCGCTGACCATCGGTTTTGCGCGCCGGTTTGCCACCTACAAGCGCGCCCCGCTGATCTTTGACCGGTTTGACGACATCGTGCGGCTGGCCAAGAACACCGAGCGCCCCGTGCAGTTCATCTTTGCGGGCAAGGCGCATCCCGCCGACAACGAAGGCAAGAAATTCATCCAGAAAATCATCCACCTAAGCGAGCACTCCTACCTTCACGGCAGCCTTGTCTTTGTTGAGAACTACGACATCCATGTCGCCCGCCATCTGGTGGCTGGCTGCGATGTGTGGCTCAACAACCCGCGCCGCCCCTTGGAGGCCAGCGGCACCAGCGGCATGAAAGCGCTTTGCCACGGATGCCTCAACTTCTCCATCCTCGACGGCTGGTGGCGCGAAGGCTTTGACGGCGAGAACGGATTTGGCATTGGTGACGATTCCCACCCCGACGATGTGGCTGAACAAGACCGTCGCGACAGTGACAATCTCTACCGCGCCCTTTCCGAGGAGATCATTCCCGCGTTCTACAACCGCGACGCACAGGGTATCCCCCGCCAATGGCTGCGCCGTGTGCGCCGCTCCATCGCCTCGATGACGGCCCAGTACTCCACCTGGCGCATGGTGCAGGACTACGCCCGCAAGTATTACCTGCCGCCGGCCTAGCAGCACTTTCCAGATTTCCGCAATTGGGCTATCCTCCCGGTATGCGACTAGTGCCACTTGCTGGCCAGACCCGCGCTTTGCTGCGCGAGTGGATGGCGGCCCAAAACCAGCCCGCCTTCCGTGCCGACCAAGTGTTGGCAGGATTGCACACCCGTCATGAGGCCGGCTGGGAGGGTCTGCGCGAACTTCCTGCCGTCCTGCGCGATCTCATGCGGCAACACTTTGCATTCTCCACGCTGAGTCTGGCGCGCCAGCAGGGAAGCCAGGACTCCACGCGCAAATTTCTCTGGAGGATGGCCGATGGGGCGCTCATCGAAAGCGTGCTTATTCCCGCAAGCCCCGCCCTCTATGGTGAGGGCAGCGACCGGCACACGCTCTGCGTCTCCACTCAGGTGGGCTGCGCGTATGGATGTCGGTTTTGTGCGAGCGGGCTTGAAGGCTGGAAGCGCCATCTGGAGCCTTCGGAGATTGTGGAGCAGGTGCTGGCGGTGGAACGGCTGCACCGCTCCGAGCATCCCCGTTCAGAGCGGCGCCTCATCAACAACCTGGTCATCATGGGCATGGGCGAGCCTCTCGCCAATTACGTGAACCTGATGGCCGCGTTGGAGGTGCTCAACGCTGCTTGGGGTGGCAACATCGGCGCGCGAAAGATCACCATCTCCACCAGCGGATTGGTGCCTCAGATTCGCATGCTGGCCGATCAGCCCTGGCAGTTCCGGCTGGCGCTTTCGTTGCATGGCGCCACCGACGTGGTGCGTAGTCGCATCATGCCCATCAATCGCAAGTATCCGCTGGCGGAACTGGTGGAGGCCGCGGCCTATTACCAGACTCGCAAGAAGGGCATGATCACTCTGGAGTACATCCTGATGGCGGGCGTCAACGACATGCCCGATCAGGTGGCGCCGCTGGCCAGGATCGCCCAGCGGCTCCGTGCCAAGGTGAATCTCATTCCATACAACACCGTGGAGGGGCTGACATGGCAGCGCCCTGCTCCCGATATTTCGCGGCGCTTCCACCAGCTCCTGCTCAAAGAGGGGGTGGCCGCCACGTTGCGCCACGAGAAGGGGCACGACATCGACGCCGCCTGCGGCCAGCTGCGTCTGCGAGCCGAAAAGGAAATTGCGGCCGCCCTGTCCTGATCCTACGCTCGCGCGGTGATTGCGCTTTTGGATTACGGCGCGGGCAACATCCGCAGCGTTCAGAAGGCGCTGGAGCGAGCCGGCGCCCAAGTGCAGTTGGTCCGCGACCCCGGCCAGTTGCGCGGTGCAGCGGCGGCGGTGTTGCCCGGCGTCGGCGCCTTTGACGATTGCATCCACTCGATGCAGCGGCAGGAGCTCTTCCATGCCGCGCTGCAATTTATCCAGACCGGGAAACCCTTCCTGGGGATCTGCGTGGGCTATCAGGCGCTCTTTGAACGCAGCGAAGAGTTCAACAGTTGCGCCGCCGGGCTTGGGCTTTTCACCGGGCGCGTGGTTCGATTTGCCGGTGGCCACCTCAAGGTGCCGCACATTGGATGGAACCAGGTGGAGGTGCTGCGGCCGGGTTGCCCGGTGTTAAAGGGCATTGAGTCGGGAGCCTATTTCTACTTCGTCCACAGCTATTTCCCGCAGCCGCAAGACCCCACGCTGGCCCTGACGCGCACCACCTACGGCGCGACTTTTGCCTCCGCCATCTGGAAGGATAACGTGTTTGCGACGCAGTTCCATCCCGAGAAGAGCCAGCAAACCGGACTGCGTCTTCTGGAGAACTTTGTCGCGCTCAGCCGCGGGTGACATCCCTCATCGGGCTTGTGTGCCCCCAAGTCCATTGGTATCGTCGCGCCCCAACGCAACACTCGTTATGTCACACACTCTGCCCGAACTTCCCTACAGCAAGAATGCCCTGGAGCCTCACATCGACGCCCGCACGATGGAGATCCACCACGGCAAGCACCACAACGCCTACATCACGAACCTGAACAAGGCGCTGGAAGGCACGCCGGAGCTGGCCGGCAAGAGCGTCGAGGCGCTGATTGGCGACCTGAGCGCCGTGCCGGCGGAAATACGGGGAGCCGTGCGCAACAACGGCGGCGGCCACGCCAACCATACGTTCTTCTGGAAGCTCATGGGGCCGGGCTGCGGCGGCGCGCCGGTGGGTTCGCTGGCCGGTGCCATCAACCAAACCTTTGGCAGCGTGGATGCGTTCAAGGAAAAGTTCGAGGCCGCCGGTGTGGGCCGATTCGGGAGCGGTTGGGTTTGGCTGTGCCTCAAGGCCGACAAGACCCTTTGCATTTGCTCCACGCCCAATCAGGACACGCCGCTCATGAAGGGCGTCGCCGAATGCCCCGGCACCCCCGTGTTGGGGTGCGATGTCTGGGAGCATGCGTACTACCTCAATTATCAAAACCGCCGGGCGGACTACCTTAAGGCGTTCTGGAACGTGGTGAACTGGACTCAGGCCGAAGCCAATTATCAGGCCGCCATGGCTTGAGCGCCCGCTTTGCGGATTAAACGTACCGACGGGGCAGTTCTGCGCCTGCCACAAAGCTAAGCTTGGCCACGTCACACATCTGATAGACGTGGATGCGGAAGTCCGGGCAGGTGCTGACGAGACAGTACGCATCGGTCGCACTAAAGCCGTGCTCGTCAATCAGCCACGCCATCAAATGTTGCGTGGCGCCGTGCACGGCGGTTTCCAGTGGGCGGGCTGAGTGGACAGCGATCAAGGCGTCGGCCTTTTCGATGCGTAGGCACGCCTGCCGCTTTTTGCGAATCACCTCCAGCTTGAGGCGCACGGTGGCGCAGGTTTCCGCCGCGGTTCCAGTGTACTCCGTGTCACCCTGGCTGGCGTGGACATCGCCCAGATACAGAAGGGCGCCGGGGTGAAACACGGGCATCAGGATGCGATTGCCCGGCGCAATGTCGCGCACGTCCAGATTGCCGCCCCATGCGCCCTGGCCGTCAATGCTGGTCAGCACTTCACGGTCGGGCGCAACGCCCAATGTGCCGATGAAGGGTGTGATGGGCCAGCGGATGCGCTCGTTAAAAGCCATCGTTCCGTCGCGCATCGTACCACTGGGACCTGGAGTGTGCCGCAGGATACGCGTCGTGTAATCCGCCGACAATTCGGGCCAGCGCGTGGATTCGCCCAGCGGGCCGCGTCGCGGGCCAATGGCGATCCATGAGTAGTCGGCCACCTCGATGTGCTCGATGAGCACCACTAGCACGTCACCGCGCTCAACGCCCTCGACATAAATGGGGCCGGCGATGGGGTTGGCCATCGGCGGGCTGCGGTCAAAGCCCGGACGTTTCCCTGGAATGGCCTTGTCATTCTCCGTCTTAAAATACCCGGTGCTCGCGTCCCATGTTTCCACTTCAAACACCTCGCCGGGTTTGACCCTGAGCAGGGGTTCATCACGCCAGTCAAATGCGTACTTTCGGGCCAGGTCTCGGGGGATGCGTTGCATTAGTTGAGTCAGGGGCGGGGGCGGTTTTTATAGCGGTCGTAGAGGCGCGTGTGGCGGCTCTCCAGCGACACTTCAACGCCGGCAATCCACATGCGCCGGACTTGGGCGCGAATGTCAAGGAGGTCGCCTTCCACTGCGATGAACGTGGCCTCTTTGCCAGCCTCGAGCGACCCTCGCCGCGTCGCATCCCCCATGAACTGGGCCGGTCGCAGCGTGATGGACTTTAGAGCCTCGGCGCGAGGCAGGCCATTAGCTGCTGCTTGCGCTGCAAGGTAGGGCAGGTTTCTGAGTTCTGAAGCCGCCCATCCCCCCATCGGCAGGCATAACGCCATGGGCACGCCGGCGCGGTGCAGCACGCCGGGTGTGCGAAAGTGGAGATCCGCCGCGTGCTCGTCGTGGTGCGGCAATTCGAAGAGGGCATCAAACACGACAGGCACCTTGTGCTCGGCCAGCAGTGGCGCCAGACTTCCAGCATCGCGCGCGCCGACGAGAATCATCGAGTAGCCGCGGCGCTTGGCCCAAGCGAGGGCGGCGGTAATCTGCCGGGCTTCCTGCGCGTGGACCATGATGGGCTGGCCACCTTTGAGGAACGGCAACACGCTCTCCCATGCGGGCACACGCCGGAAGTCTTTCAAGCCGGCAACGCGGGCCTTTTGATAGGCTTGCGCATCGTCAAAGAACCGATCCAGCGCACGTAGCCGCTCGGCTCGGTCATTGGCTTGTTCTTTTAATGATTTAACCTTGGGACCTGCGGGATCCTTTACCGACTTGGGTGCCGCGCTTAGCTCCATGGATGGCCAGTAGAGGTGCAGCGCGATGGGTTTTTTCGCCGTCATGGACTCCACGCCCCAGCCACTCAGTTGCATGAGGCCTGACTGGCCGGAAATCCGCCCCCCCATGGGCGCTACCAGAGCGTGGGTGATGCCATTGGCGCGCGCAACGGCGATGAGTTCAGAATCCGGATTGACCGAACCCCACGCCTCAACTTCCGGAAGAAATTCCCCGGCCTCCGTGGTGTCCAGCGTGGCGCGCACACCACTGATTTCCACAAGCCCCAACGATGTGGGCATTGCGATGAGGCCCGGATAGAGGTGCAGGCCCGGCAAATCTACCACACGCGCACCCGCAGGGCGCGCAACCGACTTGCCGACGGCGATGAGCTTGCCGCCTTCAACGAGTAACTCGGCCGGAGTAATGGGCTCGCCCACCATCGGGTGTGCGCTGGCGGCGCGGTAAACCACCGGCGCAGCCCACACGCAAAGCGCGTGCATCCACGCTAGGATGAGAAGAGCCGTGCGCATCAGTCGTTCCTCCGGCATTCGTAACAGCGGCCGGTGTCGTGGGCCGATTCGAGTGCGCGCCTGAAGAACGCGCCACGCGCCTTGTCGCCCGGCGAGGATTCGCCCGCAGGCGCCTGCGCCTGGGCTTTGGAGAGTAGCCTTTCGCGCTCTGCATGAAGACGGACAAACCGCTCGGGTGCACGGTCGCGGTCGTAGTAGAGCTTCCCGTCAATCCACGTTTGCCGGCAGAGAGCGGCGGTGGAAAGAGGGGCGTCGCTCCAGAGCGCGAGATCGGCGTGTTTGCCCACCTCAATGGAGCCCACCCAGCGGTCGATGCGCAACTGGCGCGCAGGGTTGATTGTGACAAACTTGAGCGCCTCAGCTTCGGGCACGCCGCCATACTTCACAGCCTTGGCCGCCTCCAGATTCAGCCGGCGCGCGAGATCGGAAGAATCGGAATTAAAGCTCACCACCGCCCCGCGCTGGTGCATCAAGGCGCCCGCATGGGGGATGGCGTCGTAAACCTCAAACTTGTAAGCCCACCAGTCGGAGAAGGCCGACGCGCCCGCGCCGTGCTTGGCGATCTCATCGGCCACCTTGTAGCCTTCGAGCACGTGCTGCAGCGTGGCCACCTTGATGCCAAACTGCTCCATGGTCCGCAGGAACACCAGAATCTCGTCCTGACGATAGGAGTGGCAGTGAATCCACCGCCGGCCCTCAAGGATTTCCACCAGCGCTTCCAATTCCAGATTGGGGCGCACGGGCGGGCCATCGGCGGCCTGTGCTGCGCGGTATTGCTGCGCAGCGGTGAAACGGTTGACGAAAAAGGCCCGCACTCCCATGCGCGTCTGCGGAAAACGCGTGGTGTGTTTTTCGCCCCAGTTGGACTGTTTTACGTTTTCTCCCAGCGCGAACTTGATCCCCGCGGGAGCCTCGGCAAACTTCAATCCCTCGGGCGGCTCGCCGTGGCGCAACTTGATCACCGCGTTCTGGCCGCCAATGGGATTGGCCGATCCGTGCAGGACATTGGCGGTGGTGAGCCCGCCGGCCAGCTGCCGGAAAATATTTTCCGTCTCGGAATTGATCACGTCGCCGATGCGCACCATGGCTGTGGAGGGCAGCGTGCCTTCATTGACACCGCCCAGGATCATGCTGTGGCTGTGGCAGTCGATAAGTCCGGGCGTGAGATGAAACCCCTGCGCGTCCACTTCCAGTTCCACTTTTCCTTCAAAGGGCAGGGGAGACTTGCCGATGGCTTTTATGAGGCCGTTTTCAACCAGCACATCGGCGCGGGGCAGGACGCCATGGGGGCCGCACGTCCACACGGTGGCATTGCGAATGAGCAGGCGCCGGGGCGTCGCCAGCGGGCCGCGATAGTCTGCAGGCGAGGCCGCCACGCGAGCCTCAGACCCGGACTTTGGCGTGGACTTTGCCGAGGGCTTGGCCGATGGGGCCGGCGGCTCGGGAAAATGCGGCCGGCCTTCGATCCACACGCCCACCACCGTCGCATTGAGGTCAAAGTAACTCTTTCCCTCAACGATGGTGAGGTTGGCCAGCTTGCCCTTCTCGATGGTGCCCATCTGCGATTCAACCCCGCAGAGGGTGGCCGGCACCGTGGTCAGCGCCCCCAGCGCGTCGTCCTCGGACAATCCGCGATCCAGCGCGCGCCTTAGGTTGGAGCGAAAGGCCTCGCGCTCGGGAAGGGCGTAGGTGGTCAGCGCCACGGTGAGCCCCTGCCGGCGCAGGAGCGCGGGAATTTCCGGCGCCCAATCCCAGTCCCGCAATTCGTTGAGCGAGACTTGCTGCCAGTCGGTTTTTTCCGGGAACGCCGGCAGCTCGGGCTGGTGGAGGGGCACGATGAAGGGCGCCTTGGACGCCTTCGCCAATTCGGGCCGGCGCCATTCCTGTCCGCTGGCAACAAGGATGGGGGAGAGCTCCTGTTCGTCGGAGAGCAATCGTGCGCGGTGATTCATGAGCGCGCTGCCCGGCTCAAACACCGTGGGCAGCACCGGCCGCGGGCCCATCGCCGGGCGCAATGCGTCAAGTGCAGGGTTGAAATCCGGACGCGAACTCTGCGGGTGGGCGGTGAAATAGACGCGTGCGGCCACTTGGTGCCGCGCATCCAGAAACGCCTGACGCACGGTGGCAATCACCCCCATGAGCGATCCCGGATACCCTTCGTCGCGGTCGCCGGGCGTCTCGAAGGCGACATGTTGAAACACGTCGGGCTTCACGATGACTCGATTGGGATCAGCCTCGGTCAGGAGGACGAAGGCACTGGTGCCGCGGATGATGCCGGCCGAGGGCACCACATTGGCGGCCGTGAAACCAAGGGCGCGAAGCGTCTGGTTTTCCTTCTCCCTCGGGGCATATTTATCGGCAACGCGATAAGCAGGGGTGATGCGCGCCACCTCATAGCCCGGGCCAGTGGCGCCCATGTCCTGCCGTGTCTGGGGCACTCCCGGAAATGCGATTCCAGAAGTCGCCCCGATGGGTGTCGTTGCGCGATTGGAGATGGGTGCTGCTGCCGTGGTCTCGGGAAGGTAGGGGTCAATAAATCCAGCGTAGATAACTTTACCCGACATGTCCCACACGCGCGCGTCCGTGGGAAGCGCCTCTCCCGCTTTGAGAATGGCGTCAATCCGCCCATGGCGCACGATGACCGTGGCGTTGGCCCCCGCATCACCGGGCCGCGTGACAACCCTTGCGCCAACCAGTGCGTGGACACCGGGGGGTTCGGGGCGTTGTCCGGCGGGAGAAAGTTCGCCGGGGGCAGCCACCAGTCGCAGCAGAAAGCAAAACATGGCCGGCCACCACAACAAGAACATGGGCCAAAGACTAAGTGTCAATCCGACCACGGCAAAGATTTTTCTGCGTCGGCATCCAAGCGGGCGAGGATTGCGTTGCGAAGCCACAAGAGCCCTGTGTACCGTGGCGCGGCGATGAGCCTTTCTGCAAAGTTCCGACTGGGTGTGCTGGGTTCGGGTGCCGGCTCCAACATGGTGGCCATCGCCCATGCCGCGTCGGCGCCGGATTATCCGGCGAAGATTGCGCTCGTCCTGAGCGACGTCGCCAACGCCGGAATCCTCAACCAAGCTGCGTCGCTGGGACTGCCGCACCGGCATATTGCGCCCGGGCAGTTTCGCACGAAGCTCGATGATGCCGCCGAGGCTGCCTACATCCACGCGCTGCGAGAGGCGCAGGTGGATCTGGTGGTGCTCGCGGGATTCATGAGGGTGCTCAAGGGCCAGTTCCTTCGGGCCTTTGAAGGGCGTGTCGTCAATGTGCATCCGTCCTTACTGCCTGCCTTTCCCGGGCTGGATGCCTGGAAGCAGGCGCTGGAGCACGGCGTCAAGATCACCGGCTGCACCGTCCATTTTGTAGATCAGGGATTGGATACCGGCGCCATCATCGCGCAGGAAGGCACGCCGGTGCTGGACAGCGACACAGCCGAGACTCTTCACGCGCGCATTCATGAAGCCGAGCACCGCGTGTATCCGGCAGCGATCGCCGCCCTCGCGCTGGGGCGTGTGGCGTTGCAGGGGCGGCGCACGCACTTGCGAGCGCCATGATTCCGCCAAAAAAGGGCAAGAAAAAGATGGCGTTCTCGTGCGGTCGCTGGCAAATCAACCCGGTCAAACGCGTGCAGGGTTCTGCGCGCGGGTTTTTCCGTGCCAATTCAACGCAAGCGTAGCGCGCCCCGCGCGGTGAGTGAGTCGAAGCAGCAGCTTCGATTTGGACTGCCCAAGGGCAGCCTGCAAGAGGCCACGGTGGAGAAGCTGGCCAAGGCCGGTTGGCACGTGCAGGTGAGCAGCCGCTCATACATCCCCTACGTTGATGACCCGGAAATGGAGATTCGCCTCATCCGCGCACAGGAGATGAGCGTGTATGTGGAGCGCGGCTATCTGGACTGTGGCATCACAGGCAAAGATTGGATTGAGGAGAACAATTCCAGCGTGCACGAGGTAGGCGAGTTTCTTTTCAGCAAGGCCACGCGCAGACCAGCGCGCTGGGTGCTGGCTGTTCCAGAGCATTCGCCCATCAAGTCGGTGAAGGATTTGCAGGGAAAACGCATCGCCACCGAGGTGGTGAGCATGACCCAGCGCTGGCTCAAACGCCATGGCGTCAAGGCGCACGTGGAGTTTTCATGGGGCGCGACGGAAGTGAAGGCGCACGAGTTGGTGGACGCAATCGTCGAGGTCACGGAAACGGGATCGAGCCTGCGTGCCAACAATCTGCGCATTGTTGAAGAGCTCATGGCCTCCACGCCGCGGCTCATTGCCAATCACGCCGCATGGGACCAAGCCTGGAAGCGGCAGAAAATCGAGACGCTGGCGTTGATGCTGCGCGGAGCCCTCGAGGCGGAGACCAAGGTCGGCCTCAAGCTCAACATCGCGCAAGCCAATCTGGACCGGCTGCTCTCGCGCCTTCCGGCACTTCGCAATCCCACCATCTCGCAGCTCAGCCAGCCCGGCTGGGTGGCGGTGGAGACGATTATTGACGAGTCGGTCGTGCGCCGGATGATTCCCGAACTGAAGGCCGCCGGTGCGGAAGGAATCATTGAATACCCCCTCAACAAGGTAGTATACTAGCCAAGAGAAAACCGTATGGGTTCCATCAAGAAGCGCCGCAAGGCTAAGATCAACAAGCACAAGCGCCGTAAGAAGTCGCGCGCCAATCGCCACAAGAAGCGTACGTGGCAGCAGTAGGCTTTAGGCTGCGCCTAAAGCTCCTGCGCGCCCACGCCGCTTAGAAGGCTAAGCGTGATGAGTCCTCCAATCGACACTTGCAAGCTGCCGCTGTTGCTGGCGGCGGTGCTTGCTGGCGGGTGTGCGGGCGTCGCGCAGGGACCACCAGCCATCACGCCCCCTTCGCTGGAAGGTGGGACCATCGTCGATACTCGGCCGCAGGACGATCCGGCGGCGATGGAGCGGCGCATCAAGGCCGTCGCGCATTTTTCCGCAGGCGTCAGCCATGAGGCTCGACAACGACGCGCCGACGCGCTGGACGAGTTCCACAAAGCGGCGATGGCCGATCCTGCCGACGAGGAACTGGCGCTGCGTGTCGCACGGCGACTGTTGGAGGCGAGGGATGCAGCGCGTGCGGTGCAAGTGCTGCTCTTGGCCACGGAAAAGTCGCCGCGGTCCGCCGCTTTGGATGCCTTCTTGAGCATTGCCTACGCGCAGGAGGGCAAGCTCGATTTTGCCATCCGCGCCGCCAACACCTCCATCGCCAAGGCGCCCGGCGCCATCCAGGGGTACAAAAACCTGTGCGCCATTTACGGCGATCGCGACCGTCAAAAGGATTGCCTTGCCGTACTGCATCGCGCCGCGGCCCAGAAAGAGGTGGATGCGGAGTTCCTCATCGAGCTGGCGATGATGCACCGGGTGTATGCGATCAAGTGGCCTGCTGAGTCGCAGGGAGTGGCCTCTCGCGTGCGCGAATTCCTCGCCAAGGCTCGCGGTTTAAAGTCGCAAAATCCACTTCATCTTCGCACTCTGGCAGAAGCATTCCGCATCACGGGGGACTATGAGCAGTCGGCGGCGGTGTTTGAGGAATTGCTGGCCCGTGTGCCCGATGAGCCCGCGCTGCAGGAACAGGCGGTGGAAATCTTCCTGGCTGCGGACAAGCTGGCCTTGGCAGCCCAGTGGATCAACACGCTTTTGTCAGATGACCCTGAGAGCCCACAGGCAAATCGGCTGATGGGATTGTTGTGCATCGAGCAGCGCAACCACGCCAAAGCCAGCCTCTTCTTTGCGAAGGTTCTTGAGTTTAACCCCGCATTCGAGCCGGGCTACTTTGAACTGGCCGAATCGCTCTTGATGGAGAAAAAGCCCAAGGAGGCCATGGTGGTGCTGGAGAGGGCGCGCCGTGGTTTTAAGCCCAGTTTCCTGCTGGAGTACATGACCTCCTCGGTGCAGATGCAACTCAAGGACCATCCGGCGGCGGTCAAGCACATCCTCCTCGCAGAACAATTGGCAACGAGCACGGCGCCCGAAAGCCTCTCGCCGGGCTTTTACTTTCAACTGGGCGCGACGCAGGAACGCAACCGGAACTATCGGGAAGCGGAAGCGGCCTTTCGCAAGGCCATCGGCATGAAGGCCGACTTCGCCCCGGCCCTCAACTATCTGGGCTTCATGTTTGCCGAGCGCGGGGAGAATCTCAAGGAAGCCAAGACCTTGATCGAACGCGCGCTGGCGGTGGAGCCCAACTCGACCGCCTATCTGGACAGCATGGCGTGGGTGATCTTTCAACTGGGCGATCCCAAGGCGGCGCTTGGCTGGCAGTTGCGCGCGCTCAAGGGAATGGAGGCCGAGAAGGATTCTGACGCCGTGCTCTACGAGCATCTGGGGGACATTTACCGCGCGCTCAAGGACGATCCGAAGGCGCGCGAGTTCTGGAAAAAGTCGCTCGCGGTGGAACCCAACCCCAAGGTTTTGGAGCGGCTCAATCAACTCCCTCCGGAGAAACCTTGAGTTCATGGCGGATCGATTCAAGGTCCACTACACGCCCGCGCAGGCCCGGCGGCTCTTGCCGCGGCTGCGCCAGTGGCTGGAGGAAATGGAAGTGCTGGCATCCGAGCTGGTGACGCTGGACAAGTACATTAGCGGATTGCTGGAGCAGGGGCGCGACGCCGGAGGTTCTGAGGTTGGCAGGCGCATCCGCTCGATCACGCGCCTTAACCGCATCCTTGCGGAATTCTCCCAGCGCGAAATCCAGATCAAGGACCTCCATCGCGGCCTTCTGGACATCCCCTCAAGGATCAACGGGCAGGAGGCATTTCTCTGCTGGGAAAAGAGCGAGGCCGACTTGAGCCACTGGCATCCACTGGAGGCGGGATACGCTGGCCGCCAGCCGCTTCCCGAGTGATTTATTAAGGCGATTCCTTGACACATGTAGTAAAACCTTTCCATGCATTTGCCCCTCTTGGGCATGCCTTGGCAATGACGCAACCAGACGGACGATGAAGGACAACTCGCAGGTGACGAACGGGGCGGGTCCCGTGATGATCGAAGCGGCGGGCCTGTGCAAGTACTACGGCCGCTTCAAGGCGGTGGAGAACCTGAGCTTCGCCGTCCATCAGGGCGAGGTGGTCGCCTTCCTGGGGCCCAACGGGGCAGGCAAGAGCACCACCATGAAGCTTTTGACCGGCTATCTGGCTCCCTCAGGCGGGGCGGCGCGCATCTGCGGGCATGACGTGACGGAGTCCCGTCTGGCCGTCGCGCACCGGCTGGGATACCTGCCGGAGAATGGCCCGCTCTATCTGGAAATGACGCCCATGGCGCTGCTCAGGTTTTTTGCCGACGCCCGCGGGATGTCGCCGGCGCGGCGCCACGAGCGGATCGATTATGTAGTGACGATCTGCGCTTTGGGTGAGGTGCTTCAAAAACCCATCGGCAAGCTCTCCCGCGGCTACCGCCAGCGCGTGGGCATGGCCAACGCGCTTCTTCACGACCCCGACGTGCTCATCATGGACGAGCCCACCGCGGGGCTGGACCCAAACCAGATTCTCGAGGTTCGCAAGACCATCCGCAGCCTGGGCAAAACCATCCTGCTGTCCACGCACATCCTTCAGGAGGTGCGGGAAGTGGCCGACCGCGTGCTGCTCATCAACGAGGGCCAGCAGGTGTTTTACGGGCCGTCCTCGACACTGAAGAACGAGCCCTCGCTGGACGGGTGGTTCCACCAGCAAACGCTCTCAAGCAAATGAACGCCCACGCCGTCCTCGCTGTTTTCAAGCGCAACCTCTCCGCCTACTTCGGCAGCCCGACGGGCTACGTCTTTATCTGCGCCTTCGTGCTGTCCACGGGATTGGCGGCATTCTGGCCGCAGGAGTTTTTCAACTCCAACCTGGCGAACCTGGACCAGCTCAACAAGTACATCCACCTCATCCTGCTGGCGTTCGTGCCGGCCATCACGATGAGCATCTGGGCCGAGGAACGCCGGCAGGGCACCGACGAGCTGCTGCTCACGCTCCCGGTGAGCGACATGGAGGTGGTGAGCGGCAAATATCTGGCGGCCGTCGCCATCTTCACGGCCTCGCTCTTCTTCTCCTTTTCCAACGTGCTCGTCTTGAGCCTGCTGGGCGACCCCGATCCGGGGCTCATGTGCGCCACCTACTTTGGCTACTGGTGCATGGGGCTGACGATGCTGGCCGTGGGCATGGCGGCCTCCTTCCTCACCCTCAATCTCACCGTGGCCTTCGTGCTCGCCATCGCGTTTAACGCGCCCTTGGTGCTCTCCAGTTCCACGGCCATCAGCAGCGTGCTGGCGGGCCTTTTGGAAAAGGTCGCGCTGCTGAGTCCCCAGTCGGTGCAGGACTGGAATCTCACCGGGCTGCTTCGCGATTGGAGCGCGCACTCCAAGTTCCACGACTTTTCCCGCGGCGTCGTCAGCCTCTCCAGCGTGGTGTACTTCCTCACCTGGGCGGGCCTGATGCTCTATCTCTGCGCCATCCTCATCGGCCGCCGGCACTGGGCCACGGGCGGCGCGGGCCACGTGGCGGGCTGGCATTATGCCCTGCGTGCCTGCTCGGTCGCGGTGGCCGGCATCTCGCTGAGCCTTCTCGGGCGTGATCACGACGTGCGCGCCGACTTGAGCACCGAGCGGCTCAGCTCGCTCTCCCCCCAGAGCATCCGGCTGCTCGGCGAACTGGGAGCCAAGCGCGCCATGCGCATCGAGGCTTTCGTCAGCCCCGAGCACGATGTGCCCGAGGGTTACATCCAGACGCGGCTTAATCTGCTCACCATGCTCGACGAGCTGCGCAAGGGAAGCGGCGGACGCATCAGCGTCGTCCTGCATGAGACCGAGAGTTTCAAGCCCGAGGCCACCGTGGCCGAGCGCCGCTATGGCATCACGGCGCAGCAGGTCTTCACGCGCGACCGCGGCCGTTTCAAGGAGAGCCGTATTTACATGGGAGTGGCGGTGGTCAGCGGCACCGACAAGGTCGTGATCCCCTTTGTGGATCGGGGCGTGCCGGTGGAGTACGAGCTGGTGCGTTCGCTGGTGTCGCTGGGGCAGGATCAGCCGCGCAAACTTCTGGGCATCGTCAAGACCGACGCCGACCTCATGGGCGATCAGGATCCACGTTCGTTCCAGCGCGACAGCCACCCCCTGGTGGACGAATTGCGCAAGCAGTACGAATTGCGCGAAGTGGACATGGATCAGCCGCTGGAACTGTTGGGCCGCCGCCTCGACGCCCTCCTGGTGGCCCAGCCTTCGAGCCTCTCGCCCGAGGGAATGACCAACCTTCTTGCCGCCATCCGCTCGGGCATCCCCACCGCGCTCTTTGAGGATCCCGAGTCGTTCGTCAACGGACGGATTCCGGGCACGCGCGAGCCGCGCCGGCCCCAACAGCGGCAGCAGATGCCCTTTGGCCAGCCGCCGCCCATGCTGCCCAAGGGCGACGTGCATCAGCTCTGGAAGTTGCTCGGCATCACCTCGCTGACGGCGGACGACCGGCGGGTGCTTGATGTGACGGAGACGGAAACGGAGCTCTGGCAAATGGCGACCTTGAACCTGCCCAGCGACGAGCCGCGCCGCGAGGTTCTGGCCCTGCTGGGGCGTGGGTTTGAGGATTACATGACCAGCGAGCGCCAGCGCATGGTGCCTCCGTCGGATGATCCGGCGAAGGACATCCGCGAAGAGCGCGAGGTGTTGGAGCAGGAGGCCGAAAACGAAGTGCTGCGCGGCCTTGTGGCGCAGCTCCCCAAGAACAACCCCAACCGGCCGCTGTTGCAGCGCCTGCTGGAGGCCAACCAGTCGCTGATGGTGCGCAAGCGGATTGAAGCCATGGCTGCGCGCGTTCGGCGGCAGGGCACCGACTTGCAGGATCGGGCCCAAAAAACCCGCACCACCCACGTCGTCTGGCATCGCTACAATCCCTTCCCCAAGACGGAGGAGTTGCCGGTGTTTACCGACGAGTTTGTCTTTGTCGGCCGCGACGCCACCGGCGCCAAGCAGGCGTTTAACCCCGGGCATGAAATCTCCTCGGGCCTCCAGCACATTCTCATGCCTCACGCCGGCGCGCTGCACTGGGACGCCGCCTCGGGACTCAAGCACGTGCCTCTGGTTCAAACCGGCACCACGAGCGGGCTTACCGACTTGAACGAACTCTATACCGACACGCCCTTTGGCCGCGTTCCCAACACGGCGCTGAACCGAACGACGACCGGCGAGCAATTTGTCCTGGCGGCCCACATCACCGGCAAGGCCGGCGTGGCGGGCGCGCCGCCAGAGCGGCTTAAACTGGCCAAGGATCTGATTTCGCGCATCCCCAGGAAGGATCAGAACAACACCTTTGCCGCCGACTTGGCCAAGGTAAACGCCGAGGCCGGCCGTGCCTTCGAGGACTGGGCCAAAACCGCCTATACTCCGGATCGCCTCGTGCAGAGCCTCACCAACGAGACCAAGCTCAGAGCCGAGATTCAGGAACTCAAGGCGACGGCCAAGGCCCTCTCGGACATGATTGACCGTCATGGCCCCGCTCTGACTAGGGCCTTGGGAGACGAGGCGCCGGCCGCAAAGCCGGTGGCGGAAATCAATGTCGTGCTGACCACCGACGTGGACCTCTTCTCCACTCCCTTCTTTCGCATCCGCAGCGCCGGAGGGCTTGACCCCAACATGGAGCTGGATTTGGACGTGGACAATGTCTCCTTCCTGCTCAACACGGTGGATCATCTGGCCGGAGACAAGCGATTCCTCGAGATTCGCAAGAAGCGCAGGCTGCACCGGACCCTGGCGGAGTTTGACAAGGAAGTGCAGGCCTCGCGCACCAAGTCGCGGGAAGCGCGCGCCAAGTACGAGCGGGAGTACAAGCAGACCATCGCCGAGGCTCAGAAGGAGCTGCGCGCGCGCATGCAGGCCATCATCCCACGTGATTTGGGCGGCAATCCCGACCAGCCCTTCCTCATCCTCACCCAGCAGCAGCAGAACCAACTGCGGGCAGCCGAGGATCAGGTCAATGCGGCCTTGGATGTGCAGCGCAAGCGGATGGAGAAGCGGCGCGATGCGCTCATCAAGGAAGCCGAAAGCGACCTGGAGCAGGATATCCGCCGCAAACAGGATGGAATCAAGAGAATGGCCGTGGTGCTGCCCCCCATCCTGCCGCTGGGAATTGGGCTGGTGATCTTCCTCACGCGCCGGTCCAGAGAACTGGCCGGTGCCAACGTCCGCCGGCTGCGCGCCCAGTAGATTTCTGTTTTTTAAAAAAATCAGCCATGAAAGAAAACGCCAAGTCCGCAACGTTTTTCGCCGCAGCCGCCGTGCTGCTGCTGCTGGCGCTGGTGACACGGCCCACGGTGAAGACCCCTGCGGCACGCAATCTGGGAGGCGCCATTCACCCCGGATTCACCGATCCGCTGGCGGTTTCCAAGGTGGAGATTCTGGAGTACGACACGCGTCAGGGTGAGGCCATCGGCATCACCGCGGCCAAGAAATCCGGAGGCTGGGTCATCCAATCGCACCGCGACTATCCTGCCGACGCGCAGCACCAGCTCCAAAAGGCCGCAACGCTCTTGATTGGCCTTGAGAAGCTGGGTGTGGAATCAAGCGACGCCTCCGACCACGCCAAGTTTGGCGTCGCGGATCCTCAAAAAGCCAAGCCGGGGGACGAAGGCGTGGGCAAGCTGGTGCGATTTTCAGACGATGCGGGCGCGGTGCTCGCCGAGTTGATCGTCGGCAGGGAGCTTCCGGCCGACCCAGGCGCCGAGGCCCAGCCGGCCAAGCTGCATTACGTGAGAATCCCCGGCGAGGATGGCGTGTTCACCACGCGACTGGGAAACACGAGCGCGCTCACCACGAAGTTTGAGGACTGGGTGGAGCGTGACTTGCTGAGCTTCAAGGGCGGCTACCAATTCAACTCCGCCGCCGTGAAACGCATCGTGATGGACCTGCACCGGGTGGAGGATGTCGGCCTTGGCGTGCGGCCCATCAAGGGGCCCGTCCTCCAATTCCTGCACCAATCCTCCGGTGCTCCTGAATGGGTGGACGCGAATGGAAGTGACTTTAAGCCAGCCCGCCATGAGCAGCTCAACTCTGCGGCGTTGGGAGACTTTCGCACGGCGCTCTCGGAGCTCAAAATCACCGACGCAGAACTCAAGCCTGCGGTTCTGGCTACCAATCTGCTGGCCGGGAGCGAATTCGCCGGCGAACTGGACGTCGAGGGGGTTCGCTCGCTCCGCAAGAAGGGCTATTGGCCGGCCCGAATGACTGACGACAACAAGACGGCGCCGGTCATCCTTTCCAATCAGGGCGAGACACGGGTGGGGATGGACGACGGAGTGGAATACGTTCTGCGATTTGGAGAGGCGGCCGCAAAGCCCGGCCAAACCGACAAGAATGCCACGGCCGAGGGCCGGTACATCTACATTCTGGCCCGGTTCAGCGATTCGCTCTTGGAAAAGCCCATCCTTGTTCTGCCCGAGGTGAACGCCACCGGTGCCGTTGATGCCAACGCCACCAACCTGGACAAACTGCGCGAAGCCAATCGAACCCTGGCCACCCAAGAACACCAGAAAAAGTTGAAGGACTTCAACGACAAGGCCGACACCGCGCAGCGCCGCGTGCGCGAGCTCAATCAGAAATATGCGCGGTGGTATTACGTCATCGGCGAGGACGTTTACAAGAAGCTGCACCTTGAGCGCGCCACCTTGGTGCAGGAGACCAGCATTCAGGCCTTGCACCTATTGGTGGCTTACAAGGGTGCGCGCGGCGCAGATGAAAAGCTGGCCCGCACCGAGGATGAGGCGCGCAAGCTGGCGGTGGAACTGCACAAGCAGGCGAACGCCAAGGATGCCGACTTTGGCAAGCTGGCTCGCGAGAATTCCGACGATCCGGGCAGCAAGCTAAGCAGTGGCGCTTTGGGAGACTTCACCTACACGGGCATCACCAAGGAAATTGGCGATAGCTTTGCCAAGGCGGCGTTTGCGCTGGAGGTCAACGGCACTTCCCCGGTGGTTCAATCGCCTGCGGGCTTCCACATCATACGCCGCAGCAAGTAGCGGGATTTGACAGCTTGCTTGGATAGTGCTTTCTTGCTACAGGAAAGCGGAGGGTCTCTATGGGCATTGTCACGAAAGTCATGCTGGTTCTCATCATCCTTGCGGGTGGAGCGGGGATTTTCTTTGGCGTCGCCGTGGCCCCCGCCAAGATCAGCGCCCTTCAGGAAAAAGCAGGCAATGCCAAGACGGCGCAGGAACAAGTAGGAGCCAAGCAGAAGGAAATCGACAGGCTGGGAGCCGACTTCAATCTGGCCAAGGGCAATCTGGACAACAAGCTTCAGGAGGTGACCAACCTGATGGCGAAGGTGGTGGGCGCAGAAAAAACTGCCCAAGACAAGGTGACCGAGGCCGCCAAGGCGGTCGCCGACTTGGCTCAAAAAACGGCGGAGCACGACGCGCTCAATCAGAAATACACCGCCGACCAGCTTAAGCTCAATGATCTCCCCAAGCTGCAAAGCGACCTGGCCGCTTTCGGATCCCTGAAATTCGATGGGCAGATCGTGGCTGACCCCAACAAGATTCAAGACTATCTCAAGGAGCTTGAGACGCTGAAGAAAAAGGCGCCCACTCCGGTTGGCCCAGTCAAGCCTGCCGTCAAGACCGCGGGGCGGGTGACCAACGTGGACCCCAAATTTGGTTTCATCCAAATTGACTTCAGCGGCCAAGAAACTGCGGTGGGAGCTCTCTTCAAGGTGAAACGCGGCGGCAACTTTGTCGGCCAAATCAAAGTGGTGCGTGTTCAGGGCGCATCTTCGTACTGTCAGGTTGACAAGGCCAACACGCCTGGCCAGATCGTGGCTGGCGACACAGTTGAGAAGTCCAACTGACCGGCCAGCGGCCATCTCCTTAGCTCTGCGAGGGTGAATAATTTATTCACCTTTGGCATCGACGTGGGCCCTTCCATCGCGTAAAACACGCTGCAGGAGGAGGTCAGCCAAGGAATTTCATGAAGCAAGGCACCACGCTCTTTGGGTTGGTTTCACTCATCATGCTCGCCGTTTTTGGCGCAGCGGGCTACTTCGTAAAAGCGGCCTTCGACGCCGAAAAGGGCAAGGCGCAGATGCAAGTGGTGTTGTCGGAAACAAGGGACGCCGTGGCCGACTTACGCGACAAGGTGGCCGAGATTGAGAAGGAGCGGCTTGCCGCACTCGACGCCGTGGCAAGCGCCAACATGCAGGCCGATCAGCTTGCCGCTCGCCTGCGCGAATACGAGGCCAACCTCCATGCTTCGCAGGCGGATTTGCGCCGGGCAACCAACCAGCTTGCGATTGAATCCACCATCCAGCAGTCGCTCAATCAGAAGATCAAGGAGATGGACAGCGCCCGGCGTGCCGCCGAGCAGCAGATGGTTGACTATCGGCAGAAGCTCGAGGCCCTTTCCAAACAAGTTCCCATCGGTGCCACCAATGCCGTGAAGGAGAACCCCTTCATCGGTGCTTATCTTGCGTTGAACTTAAGCCCCGATGAAATCCGCCAGAGGCTGGAGGAACTGGACCGGCTTCGCACCAGCTCAACGCCGGCCAAGCCCCAGATTCCCGGTGCGGGCACGGTGGCGTCGTCGCCCACGCCGGCACCCCCTGCCGTGGCTGCCACAGCCAAAGGCGGTGCCGCCGGCCAGATTCGCGCCGTCAACGCGGAGTTTTCATTTGTCATTCTCGACGTGGGGGCGCCGCACGGCGTCAAAGTCGATGACGAATTTGCGGTGCTTCGCGGAAACGAGACCATCGGCCGCATCAAAGTGAAGCGGCTCTATCAGGGCCTCTCGGTGTGCGACCTTCTCAACGAGCAATCCGCCGCGGCCTTCCGAATCGGCGATCGGGTCGAGCAGATCAAGCCGCAAGCGCCATGAAGCCCAACCCAGCCATCGCCATCAGCGTGCTGGCTGCCTTGTTGATGGGATTGGCCTGCGTGATGGTCTATCTGGTGTCTTCGGAGTTTGCTGCCGAAAAACGGCTTTCGGACGTGCGGGTTTCCCTCGGGGCGATTCGCCACCAGTACCAGCTGGCTGCCTTGGATCTCTCCAACAGACTCACTGAGCTGGCCGACGCGCGCAAACAGTTGCAAACGGCCACCGGGGACCGAACGGCGGCCCAGACCGATCAGGGGCAGCAAGCTGAGTCGCTACGGACGCAACTGGCCACGCGGGACGCGGAGATTGCCGCCATACGGAAGCGTCTGGACAGCGCGACCAATGAGCTGAACCATGTTCTCACGCAGTTTCGTTCAGTAGAAACAGAGCTTCAACAGAAGCTCAACGCCGCGTTGGCCAAGGCGCCCCCCACGGACGGCGGCATCAAATCCACAACGGCCCTGGCCCAGCAGCTCCAAGCCGAGCGGCATCGCGCCGAGGAGGCCACGGCGCGCGCGACAACCCTTCAAAAGTCTTTGGATGCCGCAATTCAAGAGCTGGCGCTCTTGCGCACGAAGCCAGCCCAGAGTCCAAACCAAGTATCATCCACTGTGCCCGGCACCGCAGTCGAAAAAGTGGTGCGCCCAGCGCCTGCCACGCCCGCACCCAATGCGCAGCCGTTGCCCGCCGCAGGCGGGGCGTTTGGTGTCGTGCTTAACGTAGACTCCGACTTTGGGTTCATCACCGCCAGTCTCAACCCCACGCAAGGCCTGCCGACGGGGGCTACTTTGAAGGTGACACGGGCCGGGTTGTCTGTTGGCATGTTGAAGGTGTCGCGCATCCAGCGCGAGGGTTTGGTTTTTGCAGACATCCTGCAGGTTGCCGCGGGCCAATCCATCGCAGTGGGTGACCGCGTTGATTTGCAGCGATGAAAAAACTAGGACTGGCAGTATTGTTCCTCCTGCTCGCGGGCACCACGGGCATTTCGGTGCGGCTTCTGCTAAAGTCCGACAGCTTGGCCGACAAAGAGCGCACCCTGCGCATGGACCTCAACAGCGCCAAGTCGCTGCTCAAGGAACAGGCCGATCAGATTGCCGTGCTACAATCCGCCAAGGATCGGCTTTTGGTCACCGAAGCCAACGCCACCACCACCCTCTCCAATACGAGCAAGGCACTGAAAACTGCGCAGGACGAGTTGACGCAGTCGCTCAAGCTCAGGTCGGAAGCGGAGGCCGCCTTCGCTGCGCTCAAGACAGCCAAGGCTGGCGCTGAATCGGATCTGGCGGCCGCCAAGGCCAGCCTTGCCAGTTCTCAGAAGGACAAGACTGATCTCACGGCAGCCGCCAAGCGGGTGCAGGAGTTGCAGAAGGAAATCGAGAACGTCAACGGCAAGATCGAATCACAGAAGCTGATCCTAGCCGATTTGAAGGTCCAGATTGACGAGTACAACAAGGTGGGACTCTCGCCCTCGCAGGTTCGCAAGCTTCAGGACGAACACGCCAAACTCAAGGCTGGAGCGGCGCCGGCAGTCTCCACGCTTCCGGGAAACGCGACCGCGCCAAACGCACTCCTGCCGCCGGCTTCATTGCCGCCAGCCATCGCGCCCCTGACAGGCCGCAAGACCCCGAAGAAGAATCCAACTCCACCCCTGCCATGAACTCACGCCTGCTACCCCTCTTGCTGCTCTCGGCACTCTGTGCCGCATTCTTGGCGCAAGTGACCGGTTGCGCCGGATTGGATGCTGACAACCGAAGCGCTCGTTCTTGGAACGAGCCCCGTGGGATGGATCAGAATCAGGGCTTTCGGGATCCCACCCGCGCGCGCTACTAAGACCGGCAGTCGAGCAGCCTTGTCGGCATGGCCACCCAATCCACGCGCTCATCGTGCGGCTCGGTTGGGATTTTTTCCAGAAGTTGCTCTTCAAACGCGGTTCCCATCTTGGTTGCCTTGATGGCGCCTCGGAGGAGGCCATCGAAATGCCCCTTGCCGCGGCCCAAGCGTTCGCCGTATGGAGAGAACGCCAAACCTGGCACGAGTGCCAGGTCGATGTTCACCGGCTCGACGACCTGGCATCGGGCAAGTGGTTCTGCGATTCCAAATTGGCCGGGCTCCAGATCCTCAGACCGACATCGGACTTGTGCGACGTCGTAGCGCGCTTGGGCCTCGTTCCAGCGCGGCAGTAAGAGCGACTTGCCACTGTCCAGCGCGAGTTGAAGCAGGGGCATGATGTCGGGTTCGTCCTCGCGATGAACAAAGGCCAGCACGCTGCGCGCACTTTCCCAAAGCGCCGATTGCATGATGATCTGGCAAAGTGCGGTAGAAGCGGCGGCGTGGTTGCTGCCATGAACCTGCTGGCGCCGGGAGCGAAGCTGCTGGCGCAAGAGCGATTTGGCCTCACGGGGACTTGGGTTCATTGCTGGATTGGGCCGCTTGCAATTCGCGCCACTGCCGCAGGCGTTCCTGGATTTTCTTCTCAACCCCCTGATCGGTGGGTTCGTAAAACCGCCGGGCAGCTCCCATGTAGTCTTGTGCCACAAAATGCCCGGCGTGGTCGTGGGCATATTGATAGCCCTCGCCGCTGCCTAACCGCTTTGCGCCGCGATAGGAGGCGTCGCGCAGATGTTTGGGGACGGGAAGGGTGCGTCCACTGCGCACCTCTTCCAGCGCGGCGTCGATGGCTTTGTAGGCACTGTTGCTTTTGTGTGCGGTGGCGATGTAGATGGTGGCTTGCGCGATGGGAATGCGCGCCTCGGGCCAGCCGACAAACTCCGCGGCCTGATGAGCCGCGGCGGCGAGCACCAACGCCATGGGGTCGGCCAGCCCGACATCCTCGGCGGCACAAATCAGGATGCGCCGCGTGATAAACCGCGGGTCTTCGCCGGCATGGATCATCTTGGCCAGCCAGTAAAGCGCGGCATCCGGATCGCTTCCACGCATGGACTTGATGAAAGCCGAGATGGTGTCGTAGTGCGCGTCGCCATCGCCGTCGTAGACCACGGCCTTTTTTTGGATGCACGCTTCGGCTGCCGCCAGGTCGATGGGAATGACTCCATCGGCGCGTCGCTCGGAGGTGAGGGCGGCCAGCTCCAGTGAGTTGAGCGCCTTTCGCGCATCGCCATCAGCTCTTCTAGCAATATGCGCCAGCGCCTCTTGGGACACCTCCAGTTTAAGGTGGCCAAGTCCGCGCACGGGGTCGCCCAACGCCCGCTGCAGCAGCACGAGGATGTCCGAGTCGCAGAGCGGCTGCAGCTCGAAGATTTGGGAGCGCGACACCAGGGGGGAGTTGACGAAAAAGAAGGGGTTGTGCGTCGTCGCGCCAATGAGCCTCACGACACCGGCTTCGACATCCGGCAGCAAAACGTCCTGCTGAGACTTGTTAAAACGGTGGATCTCATCAATGAAGAGCAGGGTGGGGCGTCCGCGATTCTCCAGCCGGTTGGCTGCGCCTGAGAGAACCCGGCGCATGTCGGCGACATTGGATTCCACACCGCTCAGTCGCTCAAAATGGCTTTGGGTGCGCAGGGCGATGATTTGCGCCAAGGTGGTCTTGCCCGTGCCCGGCGGGCCGTAGAAAATCAGCGACTGAATACGGTCGGCCTCGATGGCGCGGCGCAGCAGCATTCCCGGATGAAGGATGTGCGACTGCCCTGCAAACTCCTCCAGCGTGCGCGGGCGCATGCGCGCGGCCAGCGGCACTGGAGTCGGCAGCGGCAGTCCGTCCACTCCGGCAGCCGGCGTGGGGGCGAAGAGGTCTTCCTGCGGCACAGGCGGGAGACTATCGCAAAACAAATTCCCGACAAAGAAATACCCCGCCAGGAACCGCGTGAACTTGCCCGTGGAAGTGGTATTCCAGGTGGGGCCCAATCGATGCTTTGGGACTTCCAATCAAGGCCTGTCGGCCAGCACCGGAGTCAAGGCCCCTTCTTTATTGGTTAGCTTCCGGGGCTGTTAAACCAGCGTCCCGGCGGGGTGATCATTTCGGCCATTTCTGGCAAAGAACTTTTGCGCTCGCGCGCGTGAAAGCAACGTACAGGCGGGGACCCAATTGCTCAAGCGGCCTTTTCATGGGCCGGCCGCTTTCGGGGGGCGGTCACGTCGCGGAAAGAGCGGCGCAGGGGTACCGATGACATGGCCGCAAGGCAGTCCGCCCCATCCCAATTGCGAGAGCCCTGCCTCGGGCGCACTAAAGTTGAGTTGTTCCAGAATGCGCCGGCTGGTGCCAGGAAGCATCGGCGCAAGCCAGCAGGCGATGATGCGGCAACTCTCGACAAGGTTGTAGAGCACTTCGTCGAGCCGCTGGGCCTGTGCCGGGTCTTTGGCCAGCTTGAATGGTTGGGTTTGATCCACGTACTGGTTGGCGCGGGTGATGTAAGCCCAGATGGAAATAAGTGCCGCCTGCAGTTCATGGGCGTGAAGCTGCTGCAAAATGGCGTCGTGCGCGCGCTGGGCATCGGCCTGCAATTCATCGTGCCGGGCGGGGAGGATGCCGCCCCGATACCGCGAGAGCATGGAGAGGGAGCGATTGACCAGATTGCCCAGGCCATTGGCAAGCTCGGCCGTGTAGCGCGCCTCAAATCCTTCCTGAGTCCAGTTGCCATCCGGCCCGATGGCCAGTTCGCGCAGCACGTAGTAACGGAAGGCATCGACGCCCCAGTCGCCGATGACCTGCATCGGGTCCACCACGTTGCCGGTGCTCTTGCTCATCTTCTGGCCGTCTTTCTGCCACCAGCCATGCACCAGCACCTGCCGTGGCAGGGGCCGCCCGGCCGCCCGCAGCATGATGGGCCAGTACACGGCGTGGAATTTAAGGATGTCCTTGCCGATGACGTGGATGTCGGCGGGCCACAGCCCGGCCTCCTCATCCCGGGCGATGGGCACGCTTAGGTAGTTCACCAGCGCGTCAAACCAGACGTAGGTGACGTAATCGTCATCAAAGGGCAGGGGAATGCCCCAGGCAAGCCGGCTGCGAGGACGGCTGATGCACAGGTCTTCGAGCTCGTGATTGCGCAAAAAGCCCAGCACCTCGTTGCGACGATAGAGCGGCACGACGAACTCCGGATGCGCCTCCAGATGTTCGATGAGCCACTGCTGATGGTGCCGCAGTTTGAAGTAGTAGTTTTCCTCGCGCAGCTCGATGACCTCGCCATAGAGCGGGTCGAATGACCCATCGGGATTGCGATCACGCTCGGTGAGAAAACTCTCCTGTTTGGGCGAATAGTAGCCGACGTATTCCCCCTTGTAGAACTCGCCCTGCGCATGGAGTTGGGCGAGCAGCGCCTGCACCACTTGCTGATGGCGCGGCTGCGTGGTGCGCACGAAGTCGTTGTTGGAGATGTCCAGTGCGGCCACGAACGCCTGCCAGCGTTCTGCCAGCCCGTCACAGTAGTCCTGCGCGGGCTTGCCATCGGCCGCGGCAGCCTGCTGCACCTTCTGGCCGTGCTCGTCCAAGCCCGTCAGCAAGAACGCCGGCTCACCCCATGCGCGATGGCTTCGGGCGATCGTGTCGGCCACGATTTTCTCATACGCATGCCCAAGGTGCGGATCGCCGTTGACGTAGTCGATGGCGGTGGTGATGTAAAAGCGTTTGCTCACGGGAGGGGCGTTGTACCGCAGCAACCCGGCCGCGGCAAGCGGGCGCCGTTTTTTGTCGCCAATGCGCCCTCAAATTGTCATTGATGACATGAATGAGGCTTTCGCGAATTTGGGGCGCACTGGCCTGCGGCGTCGCGTTGACGGCCGCGTCCGCCCCTCCGGCGCACACCCGCTGGGAGCAGATGGACGTGGGCCCCTTTTTTTCCTATGGCGTCGAGGTGCGTTCAAAGGGCGCGCTGTGGCGTCCGGCGCTCAAGGGTGTCACCATCAAGCTGGGCAACAATTCCACGGCAGCCGTCTGTTTCGACACAGAACGATTGCGACTGGCGGCAGGCTGGAGCGGCGGATTCCTCAAGCTTCCCACCGCGCGCGAAGGACTGGAAGGCGTCCCCCAGCCAGTCGGCGAAATTCAGTTTCGCGCCCCCATGATGCCGGGCTGGGCGGGCCCCTCGGGCGAATGGCAGGAACCCATGCCGCCCAAATCCAAGGGGAATGACCTGTACTCTTTCGGCCCCCTGCCGCGGGGCTGGGCCAAGTGGCGCGGCCTCTATGTGCATGGGCAGCGCACCATCTTGAGCTACACCGTGGGAACGGCACAGATGTTGGAGACCCACGATCTGGACGCCGCCACCGGCTCTTTTGTGCGAACGCTGGAAGTTGCACGCGAAGCCAACGCCACGGCGCTTGTGACCCTGCTTTGTCAGCTTCCTGGCGCCACCATCGAGGCCTCGCCCGCACTCGCGTGGCTGCGAGAGCCCGACGGCAATGCCACGGCCGTGGCCCTCACTGGCGCGCAGCTTAAACAAGACGCACAGGGAAACCTCTTGGGCGTGATCGACGCCAAGTCTTCCCAGGTGCGCGTCGCCTTGTGGCGTGGTCCACAGGCCCGGCTGCCTGAGTTTCGCCGCTTTGCTGCGACGTTGCCGCCCGCCAACGCGCTGGCTCCATTAACACGCGGTGGCCCCGCCCGCTGGGGCGCTCCGATTTCGACCAAGGGCCAGTTGGGTGCTGGCACGGGGGCATACGCGGTCGACACCCTCACGCTGCCTGAAAACCACTCGTCGCGTTCATGGATTCGGTGCAGCGATCTGGACTTCTTTAAGGATGGAACGCGTGCGGCGATGTGTTCAGCAACAGGCGACGTGTGGGTGGTAAGCGGCATTGATGAGTCCCTTCAGAAGCTCACTTGGAGGCGATTTGCCACGGGACTGTTCCAGCCGCTGGGACTGAGGATCGTGGATGAACAGATCCACGTGCTGGGCCGCGACCAGATCACGCGGCTGCACGATCTCAACAATGACGGCGAGGCGGATTTTTACGAGAACCTCAATAATGACGTGGCCATCACCAGCCACTATCACGAGTACTGTCTGGGCTTGGAGACGGACTCTGCCGGGAACTTCTACTTCAACAAGGGCGGCAACCTGGGCGCCGCGACGATTCCGCATCACGGCTGTCTGCTTCGCGTGTCTAAGGACGGCGCCCGACTCGACGTCGTTGCGACGGGGCATCGCGCCCCCAATGGTCTGAGCGTGGGTCCCGGTGATGAGCTCACCACTAGCGACAATGAAGGCAATTGGATTCCCACCTCGCGCATCAACTGGGTAAAGCCTGGCGGCTTCTACGGGCACGTCTTCACCGCGCATCGCGATCCCGCGCCGGCCGATTACGACAAGCCGCTTTGCTGGCTGCCCCATCAGGTGGACAATTCCAGCGGCAGCCAAATCTGGGTGACGAGCGACAAGTGGGGCCCGTACAAGGGCGAACTGCTGCACACCTCCTACGGCCGCTGCAAGCTCTTCCACGTGCTGCGCGAGGAGGTGGACGGGCAGATTCAGGGCGGCGTGGTGGAATTCCCGCTCTCCTTCGACACCGGGGTCATGCGCGGCACTTTCAACCCTCGTGATGGCCAGCTCTATCTTTGCGGACTGCGGGTGTGGCAATCCTCGGGCGCTCGCACGGGCGCGATCCACCGCGTGCGCTACACGGGGCGCACAGTGAACCGGCCCGTGTCGCTGCATGTGCGCAGTGATGGGCTTGAAGTCGGGTTTACAAGTCCACTGGACGCTGCCAGCGCCGTCGATGATCAGAATTACGCGGTGGACCAGTGGAACTATCAATGGACGGGCGCCTACGGCTCCAAGCTGTACTCGACGCGCGATCCCTCGCGTGTGGTGGGCCAGAAAGCGCAGGGTACGTTTGGCGGCGACGAGGTGGCCGTCAAATCCGTCAGCTTGTCTGCCGACAAGAAGGTGGTGCTCATCAAGACCGCCGAGGTGAAACCCGTCATGCAATCGCGCATTCGATTGAATCTGAAGTCGGCCGATGGCACCCCGATCCAGCACACGATTTACCACACCATTAACCGGGTTCCCAAATCGCCATGAACTTCTCCCGGTGGCACCTGGCTTGCAGCACACTTCTGACAGCGTGCGCGGCACCCACGCTTCTGCCTCCACTTTCGCCCGCGACCACCGACGACCCCGCGCAATATCGGACGGTGAGCACGGCGCTCCGGGCACAGCCCAATGCCACCACCAATGCCCTTGCGTCCTTACCCTACTTTGGTTTCGCGGCGCAAATGGTGGATGGGACAAAGCTGGGCGTTACCGCCATCGCGCCCGATTCGCCGGCAGCAAAGGCTGGAATGGCGGTGGGCGATCTACTGATGGCGTTGGAAGGCAGGCCGGTGGCTTCCATGGAAGCCTTGCGACAGGCGCTCGCCGAAATGGTGCCAGGTCGTGTCGTGCGGATCACCGTGTCACGCGCGGGACATTCCCTTCAACACATCGTGACGCCTCAGCCCCTCTCCAGCCCCATGCCACCGCCCACGCCTCGCGCGGTGACCGGGGTTCAGATGGCGCTGGAGGCCGATCGTGTGGTTTTAAGACAAGTCGTGGCGGGTTCGCCGGCAGAGCGTGCGGGGCTCAAGCCCGGCGACGTCATTCTCAAGCTGGGCGAACGCGACATCCATGCGCCCGATGAATATCAGGCTTACATTTCCGAAAAAAAGCCCGGCGACCAGGTCGCCGCCTTGATCCGGAGGGGATCGGCCGAGATGACGGTGCCCATCACCCTGGGTGGTGACACCGCGCAGGACTTTTCCGCATCCCCCTTCGCAACGCGCACGTTTTGGAAAAAGGAATCTTACCGACTGGCGGTGGTGCCGATTGATTTTTCGGACATGCGTCATGACCGCCAGATTCCGACATCGGCATGGAAGGAGGCGCTCTTTAGCACCAACACCCACACCAAGACCAATGCCACCGGCGCGAAGGCGTTCGGCAGCATGCGCGACTATTATGAGGAGATTTCCGCCGGCGCCTTCAAGCTTCAAGGCGCTGTGTTCGAACCCGTCGAGCTTTCGCAGAAGCGCGCAGACTCGGCCACTGCGACGACGGGGCAGGCGCGCAGCGCGTTTTTCACCGTGGTGCTGGACCGGCTCCACCAACGCGATGGGCCCGATGCGCTCAAGGGCTTTGATGGGCTGGCGTTCATCTACGCGGGGGAACGGCTTCCCACCGCGAACCGCGCCAGCCTCTTCTGGCCACACCGCGACACGCTGACGTACAAGGCGCAGCGCATGCCTTATTTCATTTGCCCCGAAGGCGGCCGACAGATGGAGTCCATCAGCGTGTTCTGCCACGAGTTTGGCCACATGCTGGGGTTGCCCGATCTGTATGCGCGACCGGAAAACCCAGGATCCGAGGGCATGGGGAATTGGTGCGCCATGTCCAACGTGCTGCGCGGTGGGCGCCCTCAGCATTTTTCCGCATGGTGCAAGGCCGAACTGGGCTGGTTGACGCCCGCCAGCATCGATCCGCGTGTTCCGCAGAAACTGATTCTCTCGCCCGTGGAAGGTTCAGGGAGGGAATGTTTCAAGGTGCTTCTCCGTGAGGATGGATCGGAGTTTCTGCTGCTGGAAAACCGGGCGCGAAAGGGATTTGACGCGGGCCTTCCGGGAGAGGGATTGCTGATCTGGCGCGTGGTGGGTGGCCGGCCGATGCTGGAAGAATCGCATGGCGTGCAAGGGCCGGCTGGGCCACGGGCACACTTGGCAGCCGTGCCTTATCCCAGTGCGGCCAATGAGCGGTTCACGCCCTTTACCATGCCCTCAAGCCGGCCCCAGCTGGGTGGCGGCTGGCCCGCTCACATCACCAACATCCGCCGGCTGCCTGACGGGCGAGTAAGCTTCCACATCGGCTACGAGTACCACTAGAACGGGCTGGAACTGAGTCGGGGGTTCCGCGTAGGCTTCGTTTTTTAGAACAAGGACATGATGACCAGCGCACAGATACGCCAGTCGTTCCTCGACTTCTTCAAATCCAAGGGGCACACCATCGTGCCCAGCGCATCGCTGATGCCCGACAGCCCGAACCTGCTCTTCACCAACGCCGGCATGAACCAGTTCGTGCCCATCTTCCTTGGTGAGGCGCGCTGCCCCTATCATCCGGGAAGGGCTGCCGACACACAAAAGTGCATCCGCGCCGGCGGCAAGCACAACGACTTGGATGACGTGGGCATGGACACCTACCACCACACGTTCTTCGAGATGCTCGGCAACTGGAGCTTCGGCGATTACTTCAAGAAAGAGTCCATCGAATGGGGCTGGGAACTCATCACTCAAGTTTGGAAGTTCCCGCCGCAGCGCCTCTACGCCACGGTCTATTCGCCCGACAAGTCGAAGGGCGACCCGAGCGACTTCGACCAGGAAGCCTACGACCTCTGGGGGCGACTCTTCCGCGAAGCCGGGCTCGACCCCGCCGTCCACATCGTCAACGGCGGCAAGAAAGATAACTTCTGGATGATGGGAGAGACGGGTCCCTGCGGGCCTTGTTCTGAAATCCACGTGGACCTGACGGCGCAAGGCGACACGCGCGGCCTTCTGGTGAACCAGGGTGATCCCCGCTGCATCGAGATCTGGAATCACGTGTTCATCCAGTTTAATGCCAACCCCGACGGCACCTTCTCGCCGCTTCCTGCGAAACACGTGGACACCGGCATGGGCTTTGAGCGAGTGGCCAGCATCATCCAAGGCACGAAGGGCTTTACCGACTTTGCCGGCGCGAAGATTTCCAACTACGAGACCGACATCTTCCGGCCGATTTTCGACGAGCTGGAAAAGATGAGCGGCAAGAAATACGGTTCCACCCTGCCCAAGTCCGGCAGCACCGGAGACACTGATCAGGAGAAGGTGGACGTCGCCTTCCGCGTCATCGGCGACCACATCCGCACGCTGAGCTTCGCCATTGCGGATGGCATCCAGCCGGGCAACACCGACCGCCACTACGTCCTGCGCCGCATCCTGCGCCGCGCGGTGCGCTACGGCCGCACGCTGGGTTTTAAGGAGCCCTTCCTGTGCCGGCTGGTTCCCGTGCTGGCCGACACAATGAGTGGGGCGTTTTCAGAACTGCGCAACAGGCAAGGGCACATCATGGAAGTCCTCAAGACAGAGGAGGAGGCATTCAATCGGACGCTTGACAAGGGCCTCTCGCTTTTTCAAGAGGCGGCCTCACATGGCCACATCACTGGCGCGTTCGCCTTTCGACTCTACGACGAGCAGGGGTTTCCGCTGGACCTCACGGAGCTCATGGCGCGCGAGCGCGGGCTGAGTGTGGATGCGGCGGGGTTTGCCGGGCTCATGGAGCAGCAAAAGAGCCGTGCGCGAGCCGCGCAGAAGAAACAGGTCATTGAACTTTCGAAAGTGGACTCGGCCATCCCCACCCATTTTTGCGGGTACGAACTTCTGGAGACACAGGCGCAGGTGCTGCAGGTGGTGCCTCTAAAAAACGCGACGGCCGTGGCGCTAGACACTTCCACCTGCTTTCCCGAAATGGGCGGCCAGGTGGGCGACACGGGCGATCTGCACGGCTCCGCTGGGTGCTGGCGCATCCAGAACACACAGAAGTCCGGCGACACATGGTTGCACCTGCTTGAGCCAGGAAGCGCGCCTCAACCAGGTGAGCGCGTGACGCTGCGGGTTGACGCTGCCCGCCGCGCCGCCATCCAGCGCCATCACACCGCCACGCATCTGCTTCACTGGGCACTGCACGAGGTGGCCGGCCACGATGCCTCCCAGAAGGGTTCTTACGTGGGGGCGGAAAAGTTGACGTTCGACTTCAACAGCGCGCCCCTGTCGTCCGCGCAATGCGCCGACATCGAGCGGCTGGTCAACGAGCGCATCGTCGAGAACGCCGGCGTCTCGTGGACCGAAGTCCCGCACGCCGACGTAAAATCGCGCAGCGATGTGATGCAGTTTTTTGGCGACAAGTACGGCGAAAGGGTGCGCGTGGTTCAAATCGGCGGGCATGAGTGCCGATTGGATGGTTACTCGATGGAACTCTGCGGAGGCACCCACGCACGCGCGACGGGGGAGATCGGCCTCTTTCGCATCGTCGGCGAGAACGCGATTGCCGCCGGCGTGCGGCGCATCGAGGCTCTCGCGGGGTTGCCCGCCCTGGACGCGATGAGAGCCGACCGTGACTTGCTGGGTACAATCGCAGGCAGAGTTTCATCCCCCCTCCACGAGCTGGACAGGAAACTAGAGGCGATGCTCGCCCATCAGAAGGAACTGGAGAAGGCTCTCAAGGCCGGCGCACAGCGCGAGGCTTCCGGACGCGCCAAGGAGCTGCTCCTGAACGCCGAGCCACTCAATGGCATCCCAGCCATCGTGGCGAAATGGGATGCCGAGGGCGACACCCTGCAGGCAATCGCCGACGCCATCCGGGCCTCGGGTTTTTCAGGAGCGGTTGTGCTGGGCGGCTCGGTGAATGGCGCCGTCTCGCTGGTTGCCACCGTCTCGCCCGAATTTACCGGCAGGATTCAGGCCGGCAAAATCATCCAGCTTGTGGCACCCCTGGTTGGAGGCAAGGGGGGCGGCAAGCCTGATCACGCCCGCGGTGGAGGCAAGGATTCAGGCAAACTTTCCGACGCGCTCGCGGCGGCGCGGGCCCACATTTTACAGTGACACTCCCATGGCCCGAGCCTCCAAAAAACAATTTGACCCCATCGAGAAGGTGCTTCCCGAAATCCGCCGGGGCCGGATGGTGGTGGTGGTGGACGACGCCGACCGCGAAAATGAAGGCGATCTGGTGATGGCCGCCGAGCACGCAACGGCCGCGAGTGTCAACTTCATGGCCAAACATGGCCGGGGACTCATCTGCGCGCCAACGACGCCCGAGCGCCTCAAGCAATTGGGCATTGAACGGATGGTGCTGCAAAATCAAGAGAGCTTTAAAACGGATTTCCAGGTGAGTGTGGACGCCGCCAAGGGTATCACCACGGGCATCAGCGCCGCCGACCGGGCGCGCACCATCGGCGTGCTGGCCAAGCCCGACGCATTGCCAGAAGACCTCACCCAGCCCGGCCACGTCTTTCCGCTCCGCGCCAAAGCCGGCGGAGTGTTGCAGCGCGCCGGTCACACGGAGGCGGCGGTGGATTTGGCGCGGCTTGCTGGCTGCCGCCCCATCGGTGTCATCTGCGAAATCATGAACGACGATGGCAGTATGGCGCGGCTTCCGGAGTTGATGCGGTTTGCCCGCCGGCACCGGCTGCGCATCTGCTCGGTGGAGGAACTCATCAAATACAGGCGGGGGAGAGAGCGATTGGTGGAGCGCACCGAGGTGGTAAACCTCCCCACCGACTTTGGCCTCTTTAAACTGCACCTCTATCGCTCCACTCTGGAGGATCAACATCATTTGGCGCTGGTCTATGGCGACGTGGCTCGCCGAAAACCAGTGTTGGTGCGAGTGCACAGCGAGTGCCTGACTGGCGACGTCTTCGGCTCTTTGCGTTGCGACTGCGGCTCGCAGCTTCAACAGGCAATGAAGCAAATCGCGCAGGAAGGTGCAGGCGTTCTAGTGTATATGCGGCAGGAAGGGCGAGGGATTGGTCTCGCGCCCAAGATTCATGCCTACAGACTGCAGGAGATGGGACTGGACACGGTGGAGGCGAACAAGTCGCTGGGTTACCCGATGGACCTTCGCGAGTACGGTTTGGGCGCCCAGATTTTGGTGGACTTGGGCATTCACCACATCCGGCTCTTAACCAACAATCCCAAGAAGGTCGTGGGCCTGGAGGGCTATGGACTGAAGATTGTTGAACAGGTGCCCATCCGCGTGGCTCCCAATGCCCACAACCGTCGCTACTTGAAAACCAAACGCGACAAGATGGGCCACCGGATTTAGCACAACTAAAGTGAACCATGTTGCGTCGTCCCACGCGTACTCTGCAGAAGACCAAGGCCACCATCGGCATCGTGGCGTCGCGTTACAACGGACGCTACGTCGATGGCATGTTGCGACACGCACGCGCGGCATTAAAGCAGGCCGGTGCGCGAGTCGAAATTCTGCGCGTTCCGGGAGCCTTTGAGATTCCTCTAATTGCTTCGCGCTGGGCCAGCGGCGGGAAAGTTTCAGCCATCATTTGTCTGGGCGTCATTATTCGCGGCGAAACGGCCCATGCCGATCATGTCGGCCGGAGCGTCAGCCAACTCCTAGGCCAGATCGCCGTGGAAACCGGGCTGCCCATTGTGCACGAAGTGCTGCTGCTCAATGACGCCGCTCAAGCAAAAGTCCGCTGCCTTGAGAGCACCTGCAATCGCGGGACGGAGGCGGCTGCCACGGCGCTTGAGATGGTGGCCATCTGCAGGGATCAGCGATTAGGCAGCCCAAGCCAAAGGGATAAGCGCGCCTTGTGAAAGTTTTCACAACTGGCTTGCAGCGTGCCGGGCACGATGCTAGCTTTCACCAAAAGAATGGACGCAATGAAAGACACACCCATCAAAATCGCCCCGTGGCTTGGGGTTTTGCTCGCGAGTTTTGCGCCCGCAGTCATGGGCGCGGACATCTCCGGAGTGATCACCCTCAAAGGCTTGCCAGCGCCCGAGCAATTTCTTCCACTGGATCCGCTATGCGTCAAGTTGCACGGGGATAAAAAACCCTCCACGCGCTTCTGGGTGACGGGAAAGAACAATGGACTGGCGGACGTGTTCATCCACATCAAGAGCGGACTCAAAGCGTCCGACATTCCCGCGCCCAGCAAGCAGCCCGTGGTGCTCGACCAGTCCAAGTGCGAGTATCTGCCTTATGTGCTGGGAGTCCAAACCGGCCAGACGCTGGAGGTTCGCAATTCCGATCCCGTGCTGCACAACATTCATCCCACGCCCAACGTGGAAGGGAACAAGGAGCAAAACCTGGCACAGTTGCCGATGGGCCCGCCCGTCAAGTTCGTGTTTGAAAAGCCGGAGATTCTGCTGCGCATCAAGTGCGACATCCACCCCTGGATGTTTGCCTACGTCGGCGTGGTGGAGCATCCGTTTTTTGCCGTATCCAACAAGGATGGCGCCTTCGCCATTAAGAACGTCCCTCCCGGCGAGTACGTGCTCGAGGTGTTTCACCGCAAGGGCGGCAAGCAGGAACGCAAAATCGTGGTGGGCAAGGATGGCGTCAAGGGAGTGGGCTTCACCGTTGAGGTTCCCAAGTAGAAACGCCAGCCGGATGGCTCGCAGTCAATACGCGGGCGGATTTCTGCAAAGGAGAATTTTTTGACCGGTCAACAGCACCATCGTGGCTTGCACATTTACGCATGTGTCACGGCGTTTCTGACGCTGTGTCTCATCGGTTTGGGAGGCTTGGTCACCAGTCGCGAGGCGGGGATGGCCGTTCCTGACTGGCCGCGCACCTACGGCCACAACATGTTTCTTTTCCCCATTTCCCTTTGGACTGGCAACGTATTCTACGAGCACACCCACCGGCTGCTTGCCTCCTGTGTAGGCCTGTTGACCCTCATCCAAGCAGTCTTGATTTGGCGCATCGACGCCCGCGCGTGGCTCCGTTGGCTGGGAGTGGCGGCGAGTCTCATGGTGATTCTACAGGGCATCTTGGGTGGCTTGCGCGTGACAGAGAAGAACCCCGACTTGGGAATCCTTCATGCCGCATTGGGTCAGCTCTTCTTTCTCACCATGGCGTCCACCGCATTGTTTCTAAGCCGATTCTGGATGAACGCCCCTGAGCCTGCTCGTTGTTGCGAGCCCGCATTAAGGCTGCGCCGGATTTATCTTGTTGCCACCGCCCTCATTCTGGCGCAACTCGTGATGGGTGCCACCATGCGCCATCAGCATGCTGGCATCGCGGTGCCGGATTTTCCGCTCGCCTACGGACAGATCTGGCCTTCGACGGATGGTGCCTCGATTGCACAGTACAATGAGTGGCGAAACCGTCTCGCCGACTGGCGCGACCCATTGCCTGTCACGGCTTTTCAAGTGCAAGTCCACATGATCCATCGCCTCCTCGCCATCGCCATCCTGGCGGCCGCCGCCTTTGCCTTCTGGCGCACGCGACGCCTCACGATTCCTGGAAATCGCCTGCGATGGATCTCGGGCGCATGGCTCGGGCTCATCATCACCCAGGCAGCTTTGGGCATCTTCACGGTGCTGCGCAACAAACCCGTGGACATCGCCACGCTGCATGTCGTAGCAGGCGCGCTCTCGCTGGGATGTGGAACACTGCTCGTTCTCTTGGCGGGCCAATTGCCCGAGTGGGGTCTGGCCAGGACGTTGACATCGCCGGCGGTTTCGTCCTGCCTGAGTGCTCAACCCGCGCCCATTCGATGAGCACCTCCAATCCCGCAATCACTCAGACTGCGCCCGCCACGTCGGGCCGCCTTGGTGTTTTTGCCGAACTGGTCAAGCTGCGCCTGACGCTCCTGGTGCTGCTGACCACTGCCGTTGGTTTTTATATGAACCCGCAGGGGCAGGGGGGGCTCGCCATTCTCGTGCACGCGCTGATTGGCACGGCGCTGGTGGCCAGCGGCGCGCAGGCGTTGAATCAGTTTCTGGAAATGGAATACGACGCCCGCATGACACGCACGGCCGGGCGTCCGCTGCCCTCGGGGCGGCTCAAGCCGGAGCTGGCGTTGTTATACGGAGGCGCAGCTAGCGTGATTGGCCTAGTCTATCTGGCCCTTCGGGTGAATCTCATCACGAGCGTGCTGGGTGCATTGACTCTCGTGAGCTACGTGCTCGTGTACACGCCGCTTAAGCGCGTCACGCCGCTCAACACCTCCATCGGCGCCGTGCCGGGAGCGTTGCCGCCGCTCATGGGCTGGACGGCGGCCGGGGGCGACCTCACGCACATCTCGCTTCAAGGCTGGTCGCTTGTCGCCATCCTTTACTTCTGGCAACTGCCGCATTTTCTGGCCATCGCGTGGCTCTATCGCGACGATTATGCGCAGGCCGGATTTGCGATGCTGCCACTGGGCGATGACACCGGGGCCCGCACCAGCCATCACGCGCTTTGCTTTACTCTGGGCCTTCTGCCGGTGTCGCTCGCACCCACGGTGCTGGGGCTGACAGGCGCCATTTATGCAGCCGGAGCGCTCGTGCTGGGGCTGGCGTTTCTGGCCTGTGCGTTTGCCTTTATGCGCCAGCGGACTCACGCGGCGGCCCGGCGTCTGTTTCACGCCTCGCTCATTTATCTGCCGCTTTTGCTGGGCTTGATGATTTTCGACCGGCGAGGATAATACCGCCGCTCTTTTGGCGCCGACCAAACCATGGAACCAACCAAGACTCATGTCAGCCACGACGCAACGCATGATGCGCACCACGAGGCCTCGTTCCTGACCAAGTACATCTTCTCCTCGGACCACAAGGTCATCGGCATCCAGTATGCGATGTGCGGCCTTTTGTTCCTGCTCTTTGGATTTGGGCTCATCATGGCGATGCGCTGGCAGATCGCCAAGCCGGGCGAGTCCATTCCCATCATCGGCAGCCTGCTGCAGTCGCTCTTGGGCAGCGAGGTGGCCAAGGGTGGGGTGATGTCGCCCGCACTCTACAACACCTTTGGTGCGATGCACGGAACCATCATGGTGTTCATGGGAATCGTGCCGCTGGCATTTGCGGGGTTTGGCAATTACGTGGTGCCACTGCAGATTGGCGCGCCGGATATGGCTTTCCCAAGGCTCAACATGGCCAGCTTCTGGGTGTTCTTCCTTGGAGCGGTGGTGATGTTTGCCAGCTTTTTCATTCCCGGCGGTGCCGCGCAGGCAGGCTGGACGTCCTACTCGCCGCTGGCCTCCGTGGTTCCCACCGACGGCCAGGTGTACTGGCTTGTGGGCATGGTGATGCTCATCACCTCCTCGCTGCTGGGTGCGGTGAACTTCATCGCCACCATCATCCAGCTTCGTGCGCCGGGCATGACGTGGATGAAGCTCCCGTTCTTTGTTTGGGCACAGTTCGTCACGGCCTTCCTGTTGTTGCTCGCATTCCCACCGCTGGAAGCCGCCGGAGTGATGCAGCTCATGGACAAGCTGGCTGGGACCAGTTTCTTCCTGCCCACGGGCCTGTTCGTGGCCGGCCAGCCCACCGACATCAGCGGCGGCGGCAGCCCGCTGCTCTGGCAGCACCTCTTCTGGTTCCTGGGCCACCCGGAGGTCTACGTGCTCATCCTCCCGGCCATCGGCATCGTGACAGAGGTCACAGCCAATGCCACGCGCCGTCCCATCTGGGGCTACAAGGTGATGGTGGGGGCGTTGTTCGTTCTGGGCTTTCTCTCGTTTATCGTCTGGGCGCATCACATGTACCTCACGGGAATGGGCACGAAAGTCGCCACGTTCTTTCAGACCACGACGATGATCATTTCAATCCCGTCGGTGGTGCTGCTGACATGCCTTTTCATGTCGCTTTGGCGCGGCTCCATCCGCTTCACGGCCGCCTCGCTCTTTGCGCTGTCGTTCCTGCCCATGTTTGGCATCGGCGGGCTCACCGGATTGCCGTTGGGCTTTAACTTCACCGACATCCACCTGCACGACACCTATTATGTCATCGCGCATTTCCACTACGTGATTGCGCCAGGAACAATCTTCGGCCTGTTTGCCGGCATCTACTACTGGTACCCGAAAATGACCGGGCGCAAGATGAGCGAGTTTTGGGGGCGCGTGCATTTCTGGTGTTCGCTCGTCTTTATGAATCTCGTCTTCTTCCCCATGTTCAAGCAGGGGATGGACGGCCTTAGCCGGCGCATGTCCGACGGCGGCGCCACTTATGCCGGGCAGGACGGCGTGCTGGGACTGGCCCCCTCCACGCTGGCAACCAATCTGGACATCGCCTACGCCGCATGGGGACTGGCTCTGGCGCAAGTGCCCTTCATCATCAATTTCTTCTGGAGCATCCGCCATGGCGAGAAGGTGACTTCGGACAATCCGTGGAATTCGACCACGCTGGAGTGGCAGACGCCGACCCCGCCGCCGCATGGAAACTTTGTGGGCGAGCTGCATGTCAACCATGGCCCCTACGAATACAGTCACCCCGACCATCCGCAGACGGACTACCTGCCACAAAATGCGCCCGCACACCCGGCGCCGGACGTGACTCGCCAGCCCCACAAAGTTTGACCATGGAGATTCCCTACACATCGAAGGATCGCCCCGACACCGGCCTCTACAACGGCAAGGTGGGCATCTGGCTCTTTCTGGCCTCGGAGGTGATGCTCTTTGGAGCCCTCTTTTCCGCCTATGTTCTCCTGCGCGTGGGCTCCGATCCTGGCACTTGGTCACTGGGCCTCATGAACAAGTGGGTCGGCGCCTTCAACACGCTGATCCTCATCGCGTCTAGCGTCACCATTGTGCTGGCATGGGTTTCGCTCAAGTTGAAGGACTTTGCCAAGTACCGCTTCTGGCAATGGACGACGATCGTCTTCGCCGCAATGTTCCTCGTCGTAAAATGGTCCTACGAATGGCCGGCCAAGTTCACGCACTATGACGTGACCTTCAAATCCAACGAAGCCGCCGAGCGCGCCTTCTCCGGCGCCGCCAGGGTTGCGGGGATCACCAACTTCACCGACACGCTCAAATCGTCGTGGCAGAATCGGTTTGATCCGCGCAAGCAGGACTTCGACAAAGTCGAACTCAAGGACAAGCCGCTTGACGGGCACATCGTGGGATACATTGACGAGGCCGGACACGAGCATTCGGTGGGCGCGGTGCTGAACATCCCCTTCTGGAGTCACGCCTTCATCTGGCGCACCACGACCCTGGCGAAGAAGAAAGTGAAGTCGCTCATCCTCGCCCCCTCGCACGACATCTGGCATGCGCCGCATGCCGCCGCCCCGGGCGTCGTGCGCGTCGCCGAAGCCCATCCTTCGGCTCATGGCGCCAGCCATCCCGCCCACACCGTCACCATTCCCCGCGAAGACATCCAGCGCCTCTCCTCGTTTGAGCCCAAGCACAGCACCTTCTTTGCGACCTACTACACGCTCACGGGCCTGCATGCGCTGCACGTCTTGGGTGGCATCATCGTCATGCTCTACCATCTGCTGCCCTGCAACCACCGGCTGTGGCTGCGCGATCCAGACCGCTTCGCCGGGCGCATCGAGGCGACCGGGCTGTTTTGGCACTTCGTCGATCTCGTTTGGATCTTCCTGTTCCCGATCCTCTATCTGCTCTAGCCCATGTCTGACGACCATTCCACGCCGGAGTACTTCGAAAAACAGTTCAAGCCCCTCATCTGGATTGTGGGCACCGTGCTCATCGCCGGCACCGCCATCAGTTTTGCGGCCGACCTCTTCAAGGTGAGCGAGAAGCTCGGCGCCTTCCGATGGGCCATCGTGATTGGTCTTTTGGTCGCCACCATCAAGGCCTCGGCTGTGGTGGCGGTGTTCATGCACCTTTACTGGGACGCCAAGTGGAAGACGATCAGCCTGACATTGATCTCCACGGTGCTGTTCTTCATCGGGCTCATTTACCTCACCAACGTGAGTGAGGTCGTTGACAAGCCCGGCAACACCACCCCGGGCAATCAACACGCGTTTGACGCCGTGACCGGCATGCCATTGCCGTCGGAGAAATGACGATGTCGCTCAAGGCGTTCCATATCTTCTTCATCTTCGCCTCCATTTTCCTGGGCTTGGGAGTGGGAGGATGGGGCATCCTGCAGTTTGCCCGCGGGCAGGGCGCTGGGTGGCTGCTCTTTGGTCTTTGCTTTATGGCGACGGGCGTCGGCCTCATCCTTTATAGCCGCAGCATTCTTAAGAAGATGAAGGACATCAGCTACCTCTAGTCCCCCTCATGCGCCCTGCCCACCAACTGATTGCCGTCGTCCTTGCAGGACTGCTTCCTGGCGATGCACGGGCGTGTGCAGCCTGTTTTAGCCAGGCGGATTCGCCGCTTGCCGATGGGATGAACGCCGGGATTTTCACCCTGCTCGCCGTGGTCACCATGGTGCTCTTGGCCATCGGAGTCTTCTGCCTGCACCTCGCCCGACGGGCTGCTGCCGCAGAGGTTCTGGCGGCCGCTTCTGCCTCGCCAGGGATGACGATGCCCACTTCTGAGCTGGAGACTCCCGGTCTAAAATAAGCGGATGAAAAACAAAGTACTTAACTTAATCCTCTTCAGCGCGGTTCTGGGAGTTTTGGCCACCGTGGCCATTGCCTCCCTTGGCACCGAACGGTTGAATTCGGCGCTTGATCCCATCAACCGACTCGTGCGGCCCATGCTCGGCTTCCCTGAACAGGCGCCCCTCACCAAGGACGGGCACATGATCGACTCGATGATCGTGTATGTGCATGCCCTCATGCTGGTGCTTTTTGTCGGGTGGCTCGGATACTTCCTGTTCACCATGATCTTTTTCCGCGCGTCAGCCCATCCCAAGGCCGACTATCACGGTTTCAAGTCCAAGATTCCGACGACTCTCGCCGAAATTGGCGTAGTGTTTGTCGAGGTGGTGTTGATCGTTTGCTTCGCCGTGCCGCTCTGGGCCAGTGTGATGGACAGCAAGCAATTCCCCCAGGCTCAGCCCGAGACTCGGGGCGTCCTGAAATTCTCCGGTGCGGAACTGGATCCGCAAGCCACGCCCGCGTTGAAGGGCAAGAGCTTTACGTTCCAGACCGGCGGCGACCCCACGGAATCGCTCCACGCCTTCACAATCCTCTCGACGCGTCCGGTGGCAATCCAGGTTCGCGAGTCGGCATCCGGAAAGGTGGTCTTTGCCGGCGACAACCATCAGAACATCGAATTGCTCTACAGCAATTATCGGACGAACCGCGCAGCCCTGGTTGCCGAGGGAAAGGCCCGCTTGAAATGGACGGGTCTGGCGGCATTGCAGCCCTCGTCTTCCTACTTGGTCGCACTCGTTAGCGAACGCAGCGACGACTCCCGTGTGATCTTTTCGCAGTCCGAAGAAGTGGCCCGCATGCTGGGAGAAGGCGGCGCGCCTTTTCGCACTTGCGAAATCAGCGCGGCTTCCCGGCCCACGCTCGTGGTGCGCGTGGTGGCCGAACAGTTCAGCTGGAACACCCTGTACCCGGGACTGGATGGCAACTTTGGACGGCAGGACATGCGTCAGGCAAGCCCCGCCAATCCATTCGGGCGCCTGCCCGGCGATGGCAATGGCTTGGATGACCTGGACATCAAGGGCATGAAGGTGCCCGCCCATGCACGGGTCATTGCGCACATCGCCTCCAAGGACGTCATCCACTGCTTCAAGGTGGTTCCCATGCGGCTTTGCCAGGATGCCATTCCGGGCCTTCGGATCCCGCTGCACTTCCAGTCCACCACCCCCGGCCGGATGAGCATCACCTGCGCGCAGCTTTGCGGCGATGGCCACGCGACCATGCGCGGCGACTTTGAAGTGCTTTCTCAAGACGAGTACGCGAACTGGTGGAACAAGACCGCGGGCTGGTGGGCGCGCGAAAAACCCGTGATCGCGGCCGCCTCCTTCGAATAGGATTTCCCCCGTCAACGCCCTTGCGGGATGAGGCGCCCGCGCCGTTTCTGACATGAGCACCCGCCCCTCAAGCTTGTCCCTGGTGGTCGGGGTCGTTCTGGGGTTGGTGGTCATTGGCATTGTTGGTGTATTCCTCTCCGTCGAAAGCCGCCGCACGGCCGCCTCCCGCCAAGCCCAGATGGCGCTTGAGGATGAACTCACCAGGTTGAAGCGCGAGAACACCCAACTGCGCGAGCGCTTGGGAGAGGCCGGCGACACCCGGTCTGCCCGCCAGGGCATCTTGCCGGTTTACAGCCAGGTCGGCCCCTTTCAACTGACCAACCAGCACGGCAAGAGGGTCACCCTTGAGGATTTGAAAGGTCGCGTCTGGCTGGCCAACATCGTGTTTACCCGCTGCCCCGGGCCCTGTCCGATGATGTCCCGTGGAGTGGCAGACTTGATGTCTTCGCTCAAGAGTCATCCGGCGGTGAAATTCGTGACGCTCACCACGGATCCCGACCACGACACTCCCGCGCGAATGCTGGAATTTGCCAAGCCGTACAATCCAGACTTCGATCGTTGGATCTGGCTCACCGGCAGCAAGCCCGAGCTGGCAAAGCTCGCTGTGGAGGGACTCAAACTGACCGGCGTTGAGAAGGCGCCGGAAGCCCGGACCAATCCCGCAGACCTCTTCATCCACAGCACGATTCTGGTTCTGGTGGATGCCCTGGGCCAGGTGCGTGGCACATTTGAATTCACGGACGAGGATTTGTCCGGCAAAGTCCAGAGAGCACTCGAAAAACTCGCGACGCCCCGCTGATGTCCATCCAAGACCTTCCCCTCATCAATGCCAGCCTCAATGCGCTGAGCACGGTTTTCCTCGTGCTGGGCTACCGCGCCGTTCGTGCCGGCAACACCCTCGCGCATCGCCGCTGCATGACGGCAGCGCTCATCACCTCCACCATCTTTCTAGCGTGCTACCTCGTTTACCACTACTTCGCTTCGGTCACCCGGTTCACCCAGCCGGCATGGTTCAAGCCTTTCTATCTCGTGCTGCTCATCAGCCACGTGATCCTGGCCGCGGTGATCGTCCCGCTCATCTTTATCGCGCTCAACCATGCATTGCGCGGCCGCTTTGAGGCGCACAAAAGAATCACCCGCTGGGCCTGGCCGATGTGGATGTATGTGTCGATCACTGGCGTGCTGGTCTACCTCATCCTCTACAGAATTTTCCCACAGCCCCCGCCGGTGCCAGCGCCATGAGCGCACCGGTCGAGGTTCTCGTCCACCCCAGTTGTTTTCCCGACGCAGACCACGCGCTCTGGCAGCGCTCCTTCGCCCAACGACAGATTGCCGGCCGGCTGCATTACAGCAGCCACGAGCAATGCCGGCTGTGGCGGGCCGTTCACGATGCCTACGCGCCATCCCGCACCGATCTTGGCTATGGAGAAATGCTGGAGAGCCTGCACCGCACGGCGATGAGCTTCGCTCCAAGCGCGCCCTTCGCGTTAATCGGGCTGGGTTGCGGCTCCGGTGAAAAGGAGGCTCATCTACTGCGTGTCATGGAAGGCGAGCGTCGAGCTGCACAACACTACGTCCCGTTGGATGCCGGTTTGCCGCTGCTGCTCCTCGCCGTCCAACAGTGCCGCACCGCCAGTCCCAAAACTCTTGTCCGCCCCGTGTTGGCAGACCTGACTGCATTGGCTGAATTGTTGCCGACGTTGTCATCTCTTGCCGACGCGAGCCAGCCTCGCCTCTATACGCTCTTTGGAGTGCTGCCCAATTGGGAGGCCGGCGACCTGTTTCAGACTCTCGCTTCCGTCATGCGTCCGCAGGACCAACTGCTTGCGAGTGCCAACCTGCTGCCGGAGGATGCTCCCCGAGGTCTGGATCGTGTGCTGCCGCAATATGACAATCCGGCAACCCACCTGTGGCTGCAACGGCTGCTGGTGGACGCGGGCATGAACCAGGATGACGGCCGCATCGAATTTGGATACGAGACTCCGGATCAAACAGGTGTCCTTCGCATCGTCGCAGATTTTATTTTTGAAAGACCACGCCGTCTTGCTGTCGCGGCGGCCCATCTGGATTGCCTGCCTGGAGAACGACTGCGGCTCTTTTTCTCCAAGCGCCCCACGCGCAAGCAGGTTCAGGATTCTGCGCAAGCTGCCGGGCTCAACGTTCTGGCAAGCGTTCTTCTCGATTCCAAAGAGGAGATGCTCATCCTCTGCCGCAAAGGCTAAACCTTATTGCAGGCGCAAAGGGTGTCCAACACCGCCCGGATTTGTGGCACTTCATGGGTGCGCAGCAGATCCGTTCTTCCCAGCAACGCGAGCACCGCAAAGAACGCCTCGGCGCTGCGAACCTCCTCGCGAAAGTACTCGAAGGCGTGGGGCAGGGCGTGGCACACCGGCCAGCCCAGCTCGCGAAGGCGAAAGCTGTTGAGAAACACCTGCACCTGGCGGCGGACGCGCTGCGCGCCATCCTGCAGGTTGCTGTAGTAGAAACCCAGTCCCGGATCCAGGATCAGTCTGTTCAGCCCCTCACGCTGTGCGATGGCAATCTCGCGCTCAAAGTAGGCCATCATGCGAGGGATGGGATCATCTGCGAGGGCCAGCGCGCCCGCCTCGCGCGGATTGGCACCCTCGACGTAGCAGAGAATCACCGCAGCTTCGTGCTCCGCCGCCAGAGCGTACACCTGCTTGCTCTGAGCCATGCCGGTGAGATTGATGACGGCCGCGCCTGCCTTTAGCGCGCCGTGCGCAACCTCAGGCAAGTAGGTCTCCACCGACACGGGAATCCCCAACGGACAAATCCGGTGAAGGATGGGTTCCAAAACCGAACACTGGGCGGCGGCGTCCATCCGGTCGGTGTGGGCCAGAGTGGACTCCGCGCCCAAGTCAACCATGTCAGCACCCTGCGCCCGGAGCACCTGAGCGCGCTGCACGGCGGCGTCCGCGTCAAGGCAGACGCTCTCACGGTACCAAGACCCGGCGGAGAGGTTCACCACGCCCATGACTTGCGCGCGCGCGTTGAATGGAACATGGCGGCCCGCGATGGAGAATTCGGCCACTCGCGCCGACAGGGCCGGGGCATGCTGATGGGCCAGCTCCGCCAGTTGTTCCAAATGAAGCATGCCGCGGAGCATGCGCCATGACCCTTCCCGTGGAAAAGCAGAGAATGCATGGCGCGCCCGGTTGGACTCGAACCAACGACCTGCGGTTTAGAAGACCGCTGCTCTATCCAGCTGAGCTACGGGCGCCTCTCGCCTTAGCTTTCCCCCAAATGATGCGCCGCGGCAAGCAGAGACCCGGGAGCCTTGCATCGGCGGACGAATCGGGCAGTATGCCAAAAATTGATGAAGGCGATCTACCGCGACATGCGACTGGAGGAGCTGGTGCGACTGGAACTGCAGCTTCGCACCAAGTATCAGAAATCTAAGTCCGCTCCGGTGCAAGCGGAGTTGCGGGAAGTGGAACAGGCCGTGCGTGATAAAATCTGGAACAAGGGCGGGACTCAGAGGAAGAAGGAGCAGATGGGTGGGCTCTAGTCTGCGATGGCATGTGCGGACGAACCTGGCCATTGCGCTGATCGGAGGCCTCTTAGGGTGCCTCGGTGCCGGCTGCCAATCGCTGGCCTATTACTGCCAGGCGGCGCGCGGCCAATGCGATATGCTGATCGGCCATCGCGAGGTTGCCGACATACTAGACGATCCGGCGGAATCCGATGCGCTCAAGGCCCGGCTGCGGCTGGCGATGGAGTTGCGCGAATTCGCACAAACCCAACTGGGGCTTCCGGCAGAAGGCAGTTATCTCACCTACAAGCATCTCGATCGACCCCATTCTGTGTGGGTGGTCACAGCCTCACACGAATTTTCCACGGAGCTTGAGACGTGGTGGTATCCGGTGGTTGGAAGGTTTTCCGCCCGGAGTTTTTTCAACAAGGCCGACGCCGATGCATGCGCGCAGAGGTTGCGCCAAGAACGCTTCGAGGTTCACGTCGGCGGTGCGCGGGCCTATTCCACGCTGGGTTGGTTTCGCGACCCGCTGCTCAGCACCTTCATTCACGATCCGGACACGGAACTGGCCGAGCTGCTCTTCCACGAGCTCACGCATCGTCGGCTCTTCATCGCCAATGACACCACTTTTAATGAGAGCATGGCGACTGCCGTAGGCCAGGAAGGCGTGCGGCGCTGGCTTCTCTCTCGCAAGGACGCTCCCACCCTTCAAAAATACGAGCAATCGCTGCGCCGTCAGCGCCAGTTCGTGGAGTTGATTGCGTCCACCCGGGAACAACTGCAAAGGCTCTACGTCTCCGGCTTGCGCCCGGAGGAAATGCGCACGCAAAAACAGGCCGTCCATTCGCGCATGAAGGATCGTTACGAGGAACTCAAAGTGGGGTGGGGTGGACACACCGCCTACGATCCGTGGTTTGCCCATCCTCCCACCAATCCGCGCATGGCCGGCATCGCCACCTATTATGCACACCTTCCCGCGTTCGAGGCTCTATTGCGCCAATGCAACGGCGACCTCAACCAGTTCTTTGCCGAGGCCGAGAGCATGGGAAAGGCGCCGTCAGCCATTCGCAAATCGCGCCTCCTGGGTTTGACGCAAAGGGCTCCTCTCTCCACAAAGTGACATGAATGGCATCCAACCCATTCCTTGGGCGCCGCTCGCGGTGTGGCTGCCGGTGCTAGTGGGATTGATAATTCTCTCCGTCCGCCTGCAATTAACCGCCACCGAGTTCGCGCTGACGTCGGCTGCCGGCGTCATGAGCTGGACTCTCTTCGAATACCTGATGCACCGCTGCCTCTTCCACTGGGAGCGCGACGATTGGGTGGGAAGGTGCGTGCAACGCATCCACGGCAAGCACCACGACTCGCCCGGCGATCTTCATCAGGCCATCGTGCCCCCGTTCAACGCCTTTGTCATTCTGCTGCCCGTGGTTGCGATGCTGTCTCTTTTGCTGCCATGGCGCCTCCTTCCAGCATTTGTGGCGGCGTTCGTCTCTGGTTATCTGGGATACGAGTACTTACACGTGGCCATCCACCGGCGCAGGCTTCATTCAAAATTGGGGCAATGGCTTCAACGCAATCACATCGCGCACCACGGCAATGGCGAGGGCCGCTTTGGAGTCACCAGCCCCATCTGGGATTTTGTCTTGGGAACCCGCCGCGTCGCCGGTCATCACGCTGCCGAGCCCGAGACCCGGAAAGGTGCCATTATCGCTCGATCCCAAGATGTGGCCATTCGTGTACTGATCTTCGGATGGTTTCTGGGAATGGTGCCTGCGGAGTGCGCGGAAAAGGCCCTCACTGCGCCGCCACAGGGAATCGCCATCTCTGCCGCTCAACGTTCAGCATTGATGGAGGGCCTTGAGAAACTCACCCGTGAAATTGCCGCGCTTTCAGCGCAGCCCAAGGCAGCCGCGCTCCTCCCCGACGTGCAGATTTTCCAGAACGCCGTCCAGTATGCGCTGGAGCATGAGATGTTTTACCATACCAACGACGCATCGGCGGCTTTGAATTTACTGCGCCAGGGCATGGAGCGCGCCACGGCCTTGCGCGAGGGCAGGGCACCTTGGGCGGATGCCACAGGTCTCATCGTGCGTGGATTTGTGTCGGACATCGACCGCTCCGTCCAGCCTTACGGACTTGTCGTGCCCCCCTCCTTTTCACGCCGGATTCAAAAAGAGTGGCGGCTGGACTTTTGGCTGCACGGCCGTGACAACACCTTAAGCGAGGTGCGCTTCCTAGCCGACCGGATGAGCAAGCCCGGACCGTTTGCGCCGCCGGACACATTCGTGCTTCACCCCTACGGCCGCTATTGCAACGCCTTCAAATTCGCCGGCGAGGTTGATTGTCTGGAGGCTCAGGCTCATGTCCAACGGCACTATCCCATCGACAGCGGGCGACTCTGCATGCGCGGCTTTTCGATGGGAGGCGCTGGCGCATGGCACATGGGCGCGCACCACGCCAGTCGCTGGGCCGTCGTGGCCCCCGGTGCCGGGTTTGTCGACACCGCCATTTATCAGAATCTCAAAGCCAAGGAGCCAAAACCCCAGTGGTGGGAAGAAAAACTCTGGCACCTATACGACGTGCCTGACTACGCCGCCAACCTTGCCAATACCACGGTGGTGGCCTACAGCGGCGAGGAGGATCCGCAAAAACAAGCCGCGCAATTGATGGAGGCGGCAATGGCGCGTGAGGGCATGAAAATGACCCATGTCGTTGGTCCGCGCACAGGCCACAAGTACGAGCCCGGCGCCAAGGCGCAGGTGGAGCGGCTGGTGGATGCGGCCGCTGCGAAGGGCCGGGACGCATCGCCAAAACAGGTGAAGTTGGTGACATGGACTTTGCGATACCCAACGATGGATTGGGTGACCCTCCAGGGATTGGAGGAGCATTGGAAAGAGGCGCGAGTGGACGCGAATCGAGAGGCACCCGGTGTTCTGGTGTTAAAGACGATCAACACGACCGCGTTAACACTCCGCCTTCCACCGGGCCCAGAGTGGAGGGAGCCCATACAGGTTCGGATTGATGGCCAAACACTTTCCGGGCGGGCAGAGCAGGGCAGCTTGCATCTTCGCAAAGTCCAGTCCAGATGGACTATACCGCATAGAAAGGAGCAGAAACCACTCGCCAAATTGCCGGGCCTTCAGGGCCCAATCGATGACGCATTCTATTCCGCCTTCATCATGGTTCGCCCGACGGGCCCTCCGATGAATAACGCCACGGGCGCATGGGTGCAGCGCGAGATGGATCAGGCCATCGGTCAGTGGCACCGCCAGTTTCGTGGCAGGCCGCGCGTGAAGAAAGACACTGAGCTGACCGACGAGGACATCGCGGGCGCAAACCTCGTCCTGTGGGGCGACGCCTCTTCCAACCGCATTCTAAATCGCATCTCCCGCCTGTTGCCCGTGCGATGGACGCCGGAGGGTGTGCAGATCGGCGATCGTCATTGGTCTGCGGACCGTTTTGTACCCGTGTTGATTTACCCCAATCCACTCAATATGCAGCGCTATGTGGTGGTGAACAGCGGGTTCACCTTCAGTGAGTTTGGCGCGCAGAGCAATGCGCAGCAGGTTCCCAAGCTGCCCGATTATGCCGTGCTGGACATGAGCGTCCCCGCAGGACGCAGGCCAGTCAGCGGCGTCGCGCACGCCGGTTTCTTTGGGGAACACTGGGAATTGACGAGAACCGAAGGCCGTCCCGTCCGTTAAACATGTTCTTGGGGACGATTCCAGCGCACTTGGGTTCCGCATTGGCTGGTCTCGTGGCTTGCGCCGTCGCACTCCATGCCGCGCCGACGCCCCATTTGCCGCCTCGCCACGATCCTCCGGACCAGCCATTCCGCGTGGCGCCCATGCCGCAGAGCAGCCGCAGCATCGTCATTGCTTTGTCGGCGCAACAGCATCTGGCGTATGACACGGAACGATTCAGGGTGCACACGATGTGGAAAGGAGGGCCGCTCAACCTTTACGGCCCAGGCTACCACGGAGCCAAGGAACCGTTCATTTGCCAGCCCAATGGCGAACGCCTTTGGGGAAACCCGCCCATTCCTGAATGGCGCTGGAAGGCGGCCGGCAGCGTCATCTCTGCGACCAACCTGCGGCCCGCAAACTTGCGATTCGTGGCGATCAGCACCAAGCGCGAACATCCCACGTTCATCTATGAGCTTCTTGCGGGCGAAGGAGCTCCCGTGCGCATCCATGAAACCCCCACGGCAGTGCAATGGGGGAATGTAGGAGCAGTGTCCCGAATGATTTCGGTCGGCCCCCGTTCTGGCCCCATCACGTTCCGCGCTCATCTTGAGGCAGGGACGCTTCTGTTGGGGCGCAAAACGTTTGGAGCCATCCAGCGCACCAACGATGTCCTGGCGGTGGCTCTTCGCGCGGCAGATCCTTTGCCGGTTTGCGACATCACAGAACGCTTAGTCGCCTACTCCGAGGAAGTCTTCACCGAAGCTGGCGCCAGCAAGGGCAATCCTCGCAAGGGAGTGCGAGGCCCACACGTGGAGTTTGCGGTGCACTTGCCTGCTGCGACGGTTGCCACCCAGTTCGAAGTGCTTACGGCGGTTGTTCCTGACGAAGCGACGGCGCAAAAACTTGCCGCCATGTTGCCCCCAACTCAGGCCGCAATGCCCGATGGCGCATGGTTCGCTTCCACGCAACATTCGTTGGTTGCGCGCAAACCCTTTGTCGCCACAGCCGATGTGGCACCCCGCCGCAGCTTGGTCCGCAGCGCGCATTATAAGGTGGAGGCTTTGCCCGTCCCGAAATCATTGGAACTACTGGTGACAGGCATGGACTGGTTGCCCAACGGCGACCTTGCCGTTTGCACTTGGCTGGGGGACATCGTGATCGTGCGCGGCGCTGCCGGCGATCCAGCAAAGGCAACGTACACCCGGGTTGCGCGCGGACTTAACGAGCCGCTCGGACTGGTGGTGGTTAATGGAAAGATTGTGGTGGCGCAAAAGAGTGAGCTCACTCGCATTTCCGACACCGACTCGGATGGCGAGGCAGACCTCTTTGAGTGCCTCAACAACCAGTGGGATTACACGGGAGGCTACAATTCCTTCGTGTACGGGCCGGTGAGCGACGCGGCGGGTAACCTGGTGGTGGCCAACGCGGCGCACGGCGGGCGGTGGGACGCCAGGTACATGGGCTGGGCTTTGCGCATCAGTCCCGATGGCCGGAAGCTTGAGCCCATCTCAAGCGGGTTGCGCGAGCCCAACGGCATCGGTGTGTTTGGCGCCGCGCGCGACGTGTTCGTCACCGAGAACCAAGGCCAGTGGATCGGCGCCTGCAAATTAAATCACCTGCAGAAAGGCCGCTTCTTTGGTCACCCTTCTTCGTGGCCTGCGCCGCAGGCAGATTACAAGGGACGCAGCGCATTCGATCCGCCTGCCGTGTGGTTCCCTTACAAGCTGGCACGCTCCACCACTGGGCTTGTCGAAATCACAGGCGATGAGCTGGGGCCCTTCAAGGGACAGTTGCTTGTGGGTGACTTTCAGAATGCGCTCTTGATGCGCGTGCAACTGGAGAAGGTCGGCGGACAGTGGCAGGGAGCGGTTTGGCCCTTTCTCAGCGGCTTTCTCTCCGGGGTCAACCGCCTTTCCATCGGGCCTGATGGCGCACTCTATGTGGGCGGATGCCAGCGCACATGGGTGTCGGTGGCTCCCCAATCCTACGCCTTGGAGCGCGTGACGTTTAATGGTTCGGTGCCCTTTGAAATTCTGGAGGCTCATGCGCGGTCCGACGGGTTTGATTTGCGGCTCACCAAGCCCATTTCCAGCAAGACGACCGTCGAGGATTTCGACGTGTGGCAGTACAACTACAAATACCACGCAGGGTATGGATCGCCAGAACTTGATCACGATGGCAACCCGGATCGCCAGACGGTCATCCGAGTGAAAACGATCGCGCTCACAGCAGACGGTCGCGGTCTCCGGCTTGGGCTGGAAGGTTTGAAGGCCGGTTACGTGACGGCCGTGCGCGCTGCGGGTGTGCGAGGGGCAGGTGGTGAATCCCTGCTCCATGACACGTTCTACTACACGCTGAACCAAATCCCACGGTAGACCGTGCAGCGTCAGTGTGAGTGAGAGTGAGAGTGAATCCGCCGCTTGCCTGGGCCATCGAAGCTGCCATACTATGCGCTGCATGCCAAAGGTGGTGACGTGGGCCTGCGTGATGGCGACACTGCTCGGCGCGGCCGTGGGCAGGGCAGGGGAGGCACGCCATTGGGCTTTTGTCGCACCTGTGCGGCCCGGCCTTCCCCCATCCAAAAGTCTGACTGCATCGGCCCATCCGATTGACCGGTTCATCGCGCGGCCATTGGAAGAAGCCGGCCTTTCCCTGTCGCCGCGCGCTGATAGGGCGACCCTCGTTCGCCGGATTCATCTGGACCTCACGGGCCTGCCGCCCTCGCCAGCCGAAGTGGATGCCTTTCTCGCGGACAACAGTCCCGATGCCTACTCGCGACGCGTCGAGCGCCTACTGGCTTCGCCCCACTTTGGCGAACGCTGGGGCCGGTGGTGGCTGGATGCAGCGCGCTACGCCGACTCCAACGGCTACTCCATCGATGCACCGCGGCAAATCTGGGCCTACCGCGACTGGGTGATTCAAGCCTTTAACAGCGACCTCCCCTTTGACCAGTTTTCCATTGAGCAGATTGCGGGAGACTTGCTGCCGCAGGCGACGATGGCTCAGAAGATCGCGACGGGGTTTCATCGCAACACCCAGATCAATCAGGAAGGCGGCATCGACCCCGAGCAGTTCCGCGTGGAGTCGATCATTGACCGCATCAACACGACGGCCTCGGCGTGGTTGGGCCTCACCCTCGGCTGCGCGCAGTGCCACGACCACAAGTTCGACCCACTGACCCAACGCGAGTACTATCAGTTCTTCGCCTTCTTCAACCATTGCGACGAGCCCAGCCTGCCGCTCAATTCCGCCGAGGACACCCGCCGCGCCGCAGAGATTGACGCCGCCGCCGCCCGATACATCCGCGAGCTCTCCGAGAAAACCCCTGCGTTTTTTGACAAGTCCATGGAGTGGGAGCGCAGCCTCACGCCCGAGGCCAGCCAAAAGCAATCGCAGGAAGTCCGCACCATTTTTTCCCTGCCGCCGCCCACTCGCACGTTGGAACAACGACTGGTGGTTCTGGCTGCGTATATCGAGACGACGCCCGAGAACAAGGCCCACCAGGCAGCCCTCAAGAAGCTCCGCGCCTCGCGGCCAGATGTGCAGACCACGATGGTGCTGCGCGCCCGCGCCACCCCCCGGCGCAATTACCTGTTTGTGAAGGGCGACTTCACGCGCGATGGCGGCGAGATTGCCGCGGGCGTTCCCTCCGTCCTGCATCCTCTCAAAAAGCCTGCGCCCGATCGCCTCGATCTGGCCCGCTGGCTGGTGGCCACCGAAAATCCTCTGACGGCGCGCGTCATTGCCAATCGGGTCTGGCAGCAACTCTTTGGCCGAGGCATCGTGCAAACGGAGAACGACTTTGGCACGCAGGGGACCAAGCCCACCCATCCAGAGCTGCTCGACTGGCTCGCGCTGGAATTTAGCCAGCCTTCCGTTCCCGGCGCGGCACCATGGTCTTTCAAACACCTCCTGCGGCAGATTCTCTCCAGCCAAACCTACCAGCAATCCTCCCGAGTCCGCGCCGAGCCCGCATCGAAGGATGCGAACAACGACCTCCTTTCTCGCCAGAACCGGCTGCGGCTGGACGCTGAGTTGGTTCGCGACGTTGCACTGAGTGCCAGCGGCCTGCTCTCGACTCGGATTGGTGGGCCCGGAGTGCATCCGCCCATCCCTGATGGCGTCATGTCGCTGGGCCAGGTGAGGCGCCCATGGAACGTCAGTGAAGGTGCCGACCGCTATCGCCGTGGCATGTACACTTTTTATTTCCGCGCCACTCCCCATCCGATGTTGAACCTCTTTGATGCTCCCGATGCGTATGGCGTGTGCACACGGCGCCCGCGTTCCAACACTCCCTTGCAAGCGTTGACGCTGCTCAATGACGCGGCGTTCTCAGAAATGGCGCTGGGGCTGGCTCGACGCATCCTCAAGGAACAGCCTGCCACCACCGATGCCCTTCGGTTGGAACACGCCTTTCGGCTGTGTGTCGCCCGCAAACCGTCGGCCGGCGAGACGGACGTGCTCGCAAACCTGCTCGACCGACAGAGAGCCGCCTACCGTACCGATGCCCCGCGAGCCGAAAAACTCGTGGGCTCGCGGGCTTCCTCGGATCCTGCGGCTGTGGAACTGGCGCCGTGGGTGATTGTCTCGCGCGTGTTGCTGAATCTGGACGAAACCATCACCCGTGAATGAACTAACCCCACATCTCGCCTTGCGCGACCGGACACGGCGGCACTTTTTCAAAGGATGCGCCATGGGGCTGGGATCGCTTGCGTTGGCGGATCTCATCAACCCTCATTTGCAGGCGCAGGTCAGTCCCACCTCGCCGCGCAGACCGCACATCCCTGCCAAAGCCAAGCGGGTCATTTATCTCTTCATGGCGGGAGGGCCGTCGCATCTGGAGCTCTTTGATTGGAAGCCCAAACTGGCGGCTCTGCACGGCCAGTCCATCCCCGACTCGTATCTGGAAGGCAAGCGGTTTGCCTTCATGGACAGTTCATTCAAGGATCGCAGCAAGCTGCTGGGCACGCGGCGCGCCTTTCGTCAGCATGGAAGGTCCGGCACTTGGGTTTCGGATTTGCTTCCGCACATCGCGGGGATCACCGACGAGATTGCCGTGGTGAAAACGTGCCGCACCAACTTGTTTAATCACGCGCCCGCCAAGCTTTTCATGAACACCGGCACGGGGTTCTTTGGCCGTCCCAGCATGGGTGCGTGGGTGAGCTATGGCATCGGCAGCGAGTCGCAAAGCCTGCCGGCGTTCGTGGTGCTGCAATCGGGGCCGCGCGGGCCACGGGGCGGCGGGGTCAACTGGGGCAGCGGCTTTCTGCCAACGACCTATCAGGGCGTTCCGCTTTCTGGCCGCGGCGATCCCATCCTGAACCTTGCGACGCCGCAGGGCATCAGCAAGGACACGCAACGCGAGTCGATCGACGCCATCGGGCGCCTAAATCAAAGCCGCCTTGCCGAAACGGGTGATCCTGAGATTGCCACCCGCATCGCTAGTTATGAGATGGCCTTCAAGATGCAAACCAGCGCGCCCGAGCTCATTGACCTTTCGGATGAATCGAAGGCGACGATGGACCTCTACGGCGCCAAGCCCGGACAGGCCAGTTTTGCGAACAATTGTCTGCTGGCACGAAGATTGATCGAGCGCGGCACGCGGTTCGTGCAGCTCTATCACACGAGCTGGGATCACCATGGTGGACCCGGCGAAACGCTTACCAAAGATTTGGAAAATGTGACGCGTGACGTGGATCAGGCCACTGCGGCGCTCATCCTCGACCTCAAGGCGCGCGGGCTGCTCGATGACACGCTGGTCATCTGGGGCGGCGAATTCGGGCGCACGCCCATGGGTGAGAACCGCGAGAACCCCGGTCGCAACCATCATATCGACGCGTTTACCATGTGGTTTGCGGGCGGGGGCACGCCGCGCGGTGCGGTCATCGGTGAGACCGATGAGTTCGGATTTGGTGCCGTCGAGGATGAGTGCCACGTCCATGATTTGCACGCGACCATCCTGCACCTGCTGGGCATCGACCACGAAAAGCTGACGTACCGTTTTCAAGGGCGCCAGTTCCGCCTGACCGATGTCGGTGGCCGGCTCATCCGCAAGCTGATTGCCTGACGGTCTCCTCTGGCTCCCGCGCGATTCATGAAGGGACTCATGGCATTGATGGCGCGTCATCCGTCCTTGGGCCGCCTGCTTCCCAATGGCCACTCCATCCTCGTCGCCACTTCGGGCGGTGTCGACTCGATGGTACTGCTGCACCTGCTCCATCATTTGGCCCGGGAGCGGAGATGGCGCCTTGCAGCCGCGTACTTTAACCATCAGCTCCGGCCGGGGGCTGATGACGCCGACCACCGCTTGGTTGCGAAAGCGTGTGCGCGCCTGCGGATGCGGCTGATTGCCGGGAAATGGGACGCACCACGCACCTCATCCGGGATGGTCTCGAATCTGGAAATGCGCGCCCGCCTCGCGCGCCATGACTTTCTTGCCAAAGCCGCGAGGCAGGCACGCGCTTCCAGCGTCGCCATGGCTCATCACGCCGACGACCAAATGGAGACCTTTTTCCTGCAGCTGGGCCGGGGCGCCGGCAGCTCAGGTCTTTCTGGCATTCCTGAGGAGGGCACTCTGGCCGGCCACCCGGAGAGGCGACTGGTCCGGCCGCTGCTCCACATTCGCAAGCAGGCGCTGCTGGACTTTGCCAGCACCCACAGCATCGCCTTCCGGGAGGACGCCAGTAACGCGACCGACGCGCCACTGCGCAACCGCGTTCGCCATCGCGTGCTGCCCTTGCTGCGAGGGGTCTTCACGCCGGCGCTGGACAACCACCTGCTGCATGCGATGGAAATCCTCTCCCGGGAATCCCAATTGGTCCGCCAGCATGCGGAGGCCTGGCTGAAATCCTCGCGGCGCCCTGCCTTCGCGCGCCTCGCGCCGGCCCTGCAACGGCAAGTGGTGGTTCTTCAGCTCAGTCGCATGGGTGTCGCCCGCGACTTCGAGCGTGTAGAATGGCTCCGGGGGGGTTCCCGCGTGCCCCTGACCGTGTCACCGGGGGTGCAGATTGTCCGGCTGGATGATGGAACGGTGGAGTTCATTCCACAGCACGAGGAGCCCACTGAGTTTTCCGAACTCTCCTTCGACCCTCGCGTCGGCGCACCAGAGATCCACTACGCTGGAATTGGTGTCCGCTGTCGCATTCTCAAGGCAGCCCCAGGAAAGCTGCGGAGTATCGCCGGCCGGGAGTACCTGGATGCGGACAAGCTGGGCGGGCGAGTCACGCTTCGGCCATGGCGCAGCGGCGACCGTTTCCAGCCACTGGGAATGCCCGCGGCCATCAAGTTGCAGGACCTCTTCACCAACGCCAAGGTGCCGAAGGCCGAGCGGCATCGCACGCCCATCGCCACCACGCCCGAGGGGGCTATTTTTTGGGTGCACGGACTGCGCCTGGGTGAATGGGCGAAGGTTAGCCCCACGACGAAGCGCTTCTGCCGCTGGGAATGGCGGGTGCTGTAGGTGTTGCCTCAGAAACCGGACCTGTGATAGGCTCCTCGCTCGGCATTATACAATGAGTGATTCTGAACCAGAACGGCGGGAGGGGCCCTCGATGCGGACTTGGCTTGTCTACGCGGGCATTCTGTTCCTCATCGTGGTGCTCTTTTCCAACTCCTCGCTGGTAAAGACGCAGGCCAAGGAGTGGAACTACGAGGAGTTCATCCGCAATGTGACCAACACGCCCAGTCGTGTCGTCAAGGGGGTCATCCGCCCCCGTCCCAGCGGGCTTTACGAAATCACCGGACACTTTGTCAACGATCGCAACGCCAGCGACCCTCAGCCCTTCCGCATCGAGACGATCATCCCCGAGGCGCACATGGCGCCGCTCATGGCCTCCGGCCGGTTTGTGGTGAAGCCCGAGAACACGCTGCTCACCTCGTTCATCCTCACCATCCTGCCCGTGCTCATCATTGTCTTCTGCGTGTACTTCTTCTTCATCCGCCAGATCAAGATCGCCGGAAAGGGCGCGCTTAATTTCGGCAAGAGCAAGGCCCGCCTCCATGGCAAGGACAAGAACAAGGTGACCTTCAAGGATGTCGCGGGCATTGAGGAGGCCAAGGATGAGGTGTTGGAACTGGTGGAGTTCCTAAAAGATCCAAAGAAGTTCCAAAAGCTCGGCGGGCGCATCCCCAAGGGGATTCTGATGTTTGGCGCTCCAGGCACGGGCAAGACGCTTCTTGCCAAGGCCATCGCCGGCGAGGCCGACGCGTCCTTTTTCAGCATCAGCGGCTCGGACTTTGTGGAGATGTTTGTGGGCGTTGGCGCCAGCCGGGTGCGCGACATGTTTGAACAGGCGCGCAAGAGCACGCCCTGCTTGGTGTTCATCGACGAAATTGACGCCATGGGTCGCCACCGCGGCCACGGGGTGGGCGGCGGCAATGA
>SYLI01000028.1 GCA_005809105.1 Verrucomicrobiales bacterium
GCGCGCCATGTAGCCGGAGTCTTCCAGCAGGCTGATGAAGAGGAAGAGCAGGCAGATCTGCGGCAGGAACACCACGACGGCCCCCACGCCGCCGATGACCCCGCGTACGAGCAGGTCGGTCAACTCACCGGGCGGCAGCGCGCGCGCCACCTGGCCGCCGAGCCAGCCAATGGCGGTCTCGATCAAGGTCATCGGGTATTGCGCGAAGGAGAAAATGCCTTGGAACATGAGCGCCATCAGCGCGAAGAAAATCACCGGACCCCAGAACTTGTGCGTCAGCACCGCGTCCATCTTGTCGCTTGTGGTCGGGCCTGGGTCGGGTGTTTCGGAAACCACCTTGTGCGCGATGGCGCCAATGCGCGCATATCGCGACTCGACCGCGGTGGTTCGCCACGAGATACCCGCGGCGTCCAAGCGTTGCCGTGCTGCGGCGATGTCGGCCGAAAGCTCCTTTGGATAGAGGGCGGCGTGGGAGGGCAGGAAGGACTCGTCGGCAAGCAGCAGCAGCGCCTCGCTGTGCGTGGTGGGCCGCGCCAGCGGCTGTGATTTGAGCGCGAGACGCACTTGGGAGATCTCGCTCTCAAAGTGCGGTGGCAGCGCGGCGAAGTTGGCGGGTGCCACGGTGGCCGGTGAATCATGCGCATCCAGGATGGCGCGGTGAAGCTCGGCCATGCCAAGGCCTCTGCTGGCAACCAGGGGCACCACGGGCACGCCCAGTTCATGAGAGAGCGCGGCGGCGTCCACCTTGCGGCCGATCTCCTCGGCCACGTCCATCATGTTGAGGGCCACCACGGCGGGGTAGCCCAACTCGAGAACCTGAGTCGCGTAGAACAGGTTCCGCTCTAGGTTCGAGGCGTCCACCACCAGAACCACCAGTTGCGGCGCAGCGAGGTCGTCACCCAGATGATGGAGGAGCACGTCGAGCGCAACGCGTTCGTCCAGCGACCGCGGGGAGAGGCTGTAGGTGCCCGGCAGATCCAGAAGCCGCACCTCGCGCGCACCGGCATCGCGCAGCAGCCCTTCCTTGCGTTCCACCGTGACCCCGGCGTAATTGGCCACCTTGGCGCGCAGGCCGGTGAGCGCGTTAAACACCGTGGTCTTGCCGCAGTTGGGGTTGCCCGTGAGGGCGACATGGAAGGGGGTCGCCATGGTCAGCGGGGAGGCCCGGGCACGACCCAGATGTGCTCGGCCTCTTCCCTGCGCAGAGTGAGGTGATAGCCGCGCACCTTGATCTCGATGGGATCGCCCAGCGGTGCGAAGCGCACCACCTGCACGGGTGTGCCGCCGATCACGCCCATCTCAAGAAGCCGCGGCAGCAGATCGGGGGGGAGGTCGATGCGGTCAATCACCGCTCGCGAGCCTTCGGGAAGCCGCGAAAGTGGTGTCGAAACACCCTCCATTTTCAAGCGGCGCGCGGACTGGAAATCGGCTCGACGAGAATCGTGGCGGCCAGCCGGTCGCTGATTCCCAGGCGCGCATTGCACACCTGACAGATGACCTGCGAATGACGGGAGAGCATGCGGATGCGTTGATCCTCGCAAAAGCCCAACTCCCGTAGGCGCCCCGCCAGTTCATGCGATGCGGGCAGTTCCTTGATGCGAACCATCGCACCGGGCGGCACGGCGTTGAGTGGGCAAATGAGAGGCGTGTGGCAGTCGCCCAAGCTCCGCACCACCTGACCGGCAAGCTCGCTATTGAGAGTTGATTGCATCGCCGTGCTTAAAATGTCGCTGGGATTGAGACTCTGTTGCAAGATAAATTATTCGGGCCACGATTTTCCATAAAAAAGTCCGGTCATGCGAGGCAATGCCAGATAGCCCACCAGATTGGCAAGCCGCTCAAGCCACACCTTGAGTGGGATAAATCCAGTCGAATTTGGATTCACCTGTCGATGGCTAAAAAAATGCAGGGTGACCAAAAGCCGATAGCAAGTGACGAGTGACGATCAGAGTATTGGCCTGAATTTTGCAATAATGGCTGGTTTTCATGGTGGATTCGGGGCGATTCCATTTGGCGGTGGTTGGCATTCGGGATGCTTTTGCCTCCGTGGCCTAAACTGGCCATGTGTTTGGGCGTGCTCGTAAGTCTGGACACTTTTTTGAAAATCCAACGGGCAGGAGAGACCGATGAAAAAAATTGAGGCAATCATCAAGCCCTTCAAGCTTGAGGAGGTCAAGGACGCGCTGGGCGAAGCCGGGATCGAGGGCATGACCGTCACCGAAGTGAAGGGGTTTGGCCGGCAGAAGGGTCATACGGAGATTTATCGTGGCAGTGAGTACACCGTGGATTTCCTGCCCAAAGTGAAGCTCGAGGTGGTGGTGGATGACAAGAACGCCGCCGCCGCGACCGAGGCCATCGTCAAGGCTGCCAAGACCGGCACGATCGGCGACGGCTAGATCGTCATCTCGACCGTCGAGGAAGCCATCCGCATCCGCACCGGCGACAAGGGTGTCGCCGCAGTCTAACCCAAGCCACGAAAAATTCTTTTTTACCAATACGATGAAAAAACTCATTGCACAACTCTCCTTGGGCGCCTTGCTGATGGCAGGCAACCTGTACTCTCAGGACAACGCCACGGCACCCGCGCCTGACACGGGCAGCAACGCCACGGCACCCGCCGGGGCCAAGGCCGATCCGGACATGGCGCAACGCGTGGCGGATCTGGAGGCGTACATGAACAACGTCGCGCGCGGCGGTGATGCCGCCGACGCGAAGGTCAAGTCCAACATCGGCGGCGCAGGTCCAGGCCACAACGGCTTCATGATGATCTGCGCGGCCTTGGTACTGTTCATGACATTGCCCGGGCTGGCGCTCTTCTATGGCGGCCTGGTGCGGCGCAAGAATGTCCTCTCGGTGATGGCCCAATGTCTGGGCATCGCGGGCCTTGTGACCATCCTGTGGTGGGCGTTTGGCTACAGCTTCGTTTTCGGCGAGGGTGGCAGTCCCTACGTCGGCAGCTTCAAGCACACGTTCCTCAAGGATGTGACGGCCAACGTGGACACCAACTACAGCTACTGGGTGTCCGAGAACGTCTTCTCCATGTACCAGCTTATGTTCGCCATCATCACGCCCGCGCTCATCGTGGGCGCGATTGCCGAGCGCATGAAATACAGCGCCGTGCTGCTCTTCGTCGCGTTGTGGATGGTGGTTGTGTACTTCCCGCTGGCCCACATGGTCTGGGGCATCGACGGCGCTTTTAACGGTGTGTGGAACGCCGGAGCCAAGGTGCCGGCCATCGACTTCGCCGGCGGCACGGTGGTGCACATGAGTTCAGGCTGGAGTGCGCTCATCCTCTGCCTCGTGCTTGGACCGCGGCTGGGATTTGGCAAGCAGCCCATGCAGCCGCACAGCATGGTGCTGTGCATGGTGGGCACGGGCATGCTTTGGGTGGGCTGGTATGGCTTCAACGCCGGATCGGCCGTGGCGGCCGATGGCATCGCTGCCAACGCCTTCATGACCACCACGCTGGCGACGGCCGTCGCGGCGTTCGTGTGGCCGATGGCCGAGTGGATCACGCGCGGCAAGCCCTCCATCTTGGGTTTCTGCTCTGGCGCGGTGGCGGGCCTGGTGGTGATCACCCCGGCGTGCGGCTTTGTCGACGCCAAGGGTGCCATGATCATCGGCGTGGCCGCTGGCATCATCCCCTTCATCGCCTGCACCAAACTCAAGCAGGCGCTGGGCTATGACGACGCGCTGGACACCTTCGGCGTCCACGCCGTGGGCGGCACGCTGGGCGCGTTCCTCACGGGCGTGCTGGCAACCGACTCGGTTAATGGCAATCTCGTGGTTGAGGGCGTGGCCGGCAAGAACGGGTTGACGGCTCTGGTGAAGGAAGGCGGGCTGTGGAAGGCCCAGTGCAAAGTGATGCTCTTCACCATCATTCTGGCGGTCGTGGCCAGCTACATCATCGCGAAGGTGGTGGACGCCATCGTGGGACTGCGCGTCAGCGAAGAGACCGAGACCACCGGCCTGGATATTGCCGAGCACGGCGAAGAGGGCTACCACGGCTAGGCCGTAATTTAATTAATCGCGCCGCCGCAGGGGCAACCCTTGCGGCGGTTTTCTTTTTAACACAGAAGAGGTGCCCTCAGACGACGGGACTTCATCTCGTCGATTCGGCGAGGGATTGGAAAGGGGTGGTGCCCGGATTTGTTCGGTCTGGCAAAGGATCGACAGGCTCTTGCTCACAGCGTGGCCTGTGATTGAAGCGCGCACTCACGATTCCCCAAGATTTTGAGCGGCATTGCAAGGCGATGTACTGGTGAAAGTGCCCTTGAAGTGTGGCACGCGCCCTGCTCAACTCCGCGCGCTGGCCTCTGCTGGGGAATTGGAAAACGCCCTGGCGTGCCGGCGTGAAACAAACCCCTCACCGACATGACGAAATACAAACTCGAATATCTCTGGCTCGATGGCTACGAGCCCGTTCCCAACATTCGTGGCAAAACCACTCTCAAGGAATTTGGGAAGTTTCCAAAACTCGAAGAGCTTCCCTGGTGGAATTTCGACGGCAGCTCGACGCGCCAGGCCGAGGGCCGCACCTCGGATTGCATGCTCAAGCCCGTGGCTATCTATCCCGACACCACCAAGAAGAACGGCGCGCTCGTCATGTGCGAGGTGTTCATGCCCGACAAGAAGACTCCGCACCCGAGCAACTCCCGCGCGACGATTCTTGATGACCCCGGCGCTTGGTTTGGCTTCGAGCAGGAGTACGTCCTCTACAAGGACGGCAAGCCGCTGGGATTTCC
>SYLI01000029.1 GCA_005809105.1 Verrucomicrobiales bacterium
AGGATGCGCGCCAGGGTGCGCGCCAGCAGCGTCTTGCCCGAGCCGGTGGAGCCGATGAGGAGGATGTTGGTCTTCTCAATCTCCACCTCCGCATGGGGCATCTGCGGATCGGCGGACTTCTGCTGGTCGTGCAGCAGGCGCTTGTAATGGTTGTGCACCGCCACGGCGAGCGTCCGCTTGGCGTGCTCCTGCCCGATGCAGAACTCGTCGAGCCGCTCCTTGATTTCGCAAGGGCGCGGCACCTTGAGCGACACGGTCTGCTTCTGCCGATCCGCGGCCAACTCCTTGTCGATGACTTTTCTGAACGCCTCGACACAGCCATCGCAGATATACACGCCCGGGCCGGCCACCAGCTTTTTGACCTCGGCGTAAGACTTGCCGCAGAAGCTGCAAAGGGTGAGGTTTTTCGGCCGGGCCATGGGAGGCTTTACTTGAGTTCCACCGAGGACTTGTCGGGCAGCGCCGGCAACTGTTTGCGCGACTTCACCACCTCGTCCACGATTCCAAATTCCTTGGCCTCCTCGGCCGACATGAAGTTGTCGCGGTCGCAGGCTTTCTCGATCTCTGCCACCGGCCGGCCGGTGTGGTGCGAGAGGATGCGATTGAGGCGCTGCTTGAGGTCCAGCATGTGGCGCACCCGGATTTCCATGTCCGTCGCCTGGCCCTCGGCGCCGCCCAGCACCTGGTGAATCATGATGTTGGCGTTGGGCAGCGAAAAACGCTTGCCCTTGGTGCCGCCGGAGAGCAGCACCGCGCCCATGCTGGCCGCCTGCCCGATGCAGTAGGTGTTCACGTCACAGGTGAGAAACTGCATCGTGTCGTACACCGCCAGGCCGCTGGTGACATGCCCGCCGGGAGAGTTGATGTAGAGGTGGATGTCCTTCTTGGGATCGGTCATCTGCAGAAAGAGCATCTGCGCGATGACCACGTTGGCCACGGCATCGTCGATGGCGGTGCCCAGAAAGATGATGCGATCGACCAGCAGCCGCGAGTAGATGTCGTAGCCGCGCTCGCCACGCCCGGTCTGCTCGACCACGTGCGGAATGAGGTAGTTGTTCTGGAATGCGTTGCCGGCCATAGTTTCGTCAAATCCCCCACGCACCGTAATGCGGGCGCGCGCGCCCCGTCAAGCGTGCCCGCCCGCAGGCGGCGTTCGCCGGCGTGCGCGGCCTTTCTTTTCGCCGCGCAGCACCTTGAGCGCGGCGTCGGCTGCGGCCACTTCCGCCGCTTTCTTGCTGGCACCTTCGCCGCGGGCCAGCTCCTGCCCGCGATGGCGCACCGCGCAGGCGAAGCGGCGGGCGTGGTCGGGCCCGGAAGTTTCCAGAAGGCGATACTCCGGGCCCGCATCCGAGCGGGCCTGCAAGAGCTCCTGCAATTCGCCCTTTGGGTTTCCGACAAATTGGCCCGCGTCGTCGCCGTGCAAGGCGTCGCCAAACAATCCAAGGATGACGGCACGCGCCTTCGTGTAGCCGCCGTCCAGATAGACGGCGCCCAACAGGGCCTCGAAGGCGTCGGCCAGTGACGAGTCGCGGTCGCGCCCGCCGGACTTTTCCTCGCCGCGGCCCAACCGCAGCAGTGCTCCCAGCTGTAGCGCCCGGCCGTGTGCGGCAAGCGTGGCGCCGTTCACCAGCCAAGCGCGGGTTTTGGAAAGGTCACCCTCGTCACGACCGGGAAACTTGCGATAGAGCTCGGAGGTGAGCACCAGTTGCAGCACGGCGTCGCCCAAGAATTCCAGCCGCTGGTTACTCTGGGCAGACCCCGAAGCATCGGCGCAGGCCGACGGGTGGGTCAGCGACAATTCCAGAAGTTCAGGCCGGCGGAACGTGTAAGCCAGCCGCCTTTGGATGGTGGCATGCCCGTCCACGGTTCATGCGCCGGCAACGACGGGTTGAGCCGGTGCTCCCGCGGGCATTGGCGGCCATGGCTGCCCCTCCACGGGCAGGCCGTGCTCCAGCAGCGCCGAGACATCCACCTGCACCTGGCCTAGCGCCTCCAACTGCAGTTGCGGGTCGGGGATGGTGAACACGTCGCCGTCACCAGAATGTTCGTAGATGAAAACGCGCCCGCCGGCTTCGCGCGCCTGTTCCCTGACCTTGAGCACTCGCTTGCGCTCGAGCATGACGGCGAGGATGTAGCTGGCCTCGCGCCAGCGCGCGTCCTGTGTCGCCACCAGCTTGCGCAGCAGCGACTCGGCCGTTTGCTTCTGAATCAGCTCAGCCGGGGGAGGCGGCAACCGATGCACTCCCTGCCAGTGGGACACCCACGCTGGCGCGTCAACGGCCGACTTGGCCTGCCAGCAGGCGGCGCACAGATCCTGCCGCTGGTAGGCGTTCGCCTCGTCCAGCAACACGGTGTGGGTGGGTTCCTGATCAGCAAAGGGCCGGGCACAGCCCCCGCAGGCGCGCGCGCGTGATTGGATATTCCACTCGTTCAATTTGAAACTCCCCTTGCGGGACATTGAGAAGCCCTCGCGGTGCAGCACGCAACGCTTTGTTGCTCACACCTCGCATGGGTGGTGGTTTGACAAAGCGCCCCGTCGGGCGTTTGATGTCGCGCATGAAATCCTCCCTTCCCTCATGGGTGTGCCGTGGGCTTTTTGCGCTATGGGCCTGTCTCGTGGCGTCGCCGTTGGTGGCGGAACTGCCCAAGCTCAAGCTCACGCATGTCTGGCCCAAGCTTGGCTTCAAGCGCCCCCTGTGGATGGAGGAAGCGCCGGATGGAACCGGCCGGATCTTTCTGCTCGAACAGCAGGGCCGCATCGTGATCCTGCCCAAGGATCGCACCGCTACCGAGGCCACCGAGTTCCTCAACTTGGTCGCGCGCAAGCCCTACGTGCAGGATGAGGAAGGGCTGCTGGGCATGGCGTTTCATCCCCGGTTCAAGGAGAACGGGAAGTTCTACGTGTTCTATTCCCAGCAGGATCCGCTGCGCAGCGTGCTCAGCGAGTTCACCGTCCTTAAGAACAATCCCGACAAGGCCGATCCCGCAAGCGAGCGCATCCTGCTGCAGTTCCTGCGCCCCTTTTGGAATCATGACGGCGGCTGCATCCTCTTCGGCCCCGACGGCAAGCTCTACGTGAGCCACGGGGATGGCGGCAAGCGGGATGATCCGCTGGACAATGGCCAGAATCCCTCCTCCCTGCTGGGGACCATCCTGCGCATCGACGTGGACACGCGCACGGGCGCGCTGGCCTACGGCATTCCCAAGGACAATCCCTTTGTGGGCCGTGCCGACGCCCGCGGCGAAGTGTGGGCGCGTGGGCTGCGCAATGTGTGGCGCATGAGTTTCGACCGCAAGACCGGCGCCCTGTGGGCCGGGGATGTCGGTCAGGACAAGTGGGAGGAAATCGACCTCATCGTCCGCGGCGGCAACTACGGCTGGCGCGCGCGCGAGGGTTTTCATCCGTGGCTCAAGACCACCTTTGCGTCGACCGAACCCTATCTCGATCCGGTCATCGAGTATCCGCACCTTCCCACCCTGGCCGCCGAGAGCCAGTTCAAGAACCACGGCCACGGCCTGAGCGTGACCGGAGGCTACGTCTATCGCGGCAAGAAGCACCCGTCGCTGCAGGGCGTGTACATTTATGGCGACTACAAGCAGGGCACCGTGTGGGGACTGCGCCATGATGGCAAGGCGCTCACCGAGTACGGCGAACTCATCGCACCAAACCCCATCCGTCTCGTCGCCAGCTTTGCCGAGGACGGCGATGGCGAGGTCTATCTCCTGGGATTTGAGGGGAAGATTTTTGCGCTGGAACCGGCGAAGTGAGGGCCTAGCGCAGACCTAGGAAGATCAGCTGCAGAATGACGGCCGTGTAGATGGCGGCCACCACGTCGTCCATCACCACACCCCAGCCGCCGGGCAGCGACTGCGCGGCGTCCACCAGCATGGGCTTGGACGCATCCAGAACGCGGAACAATCCAAACCCCACGAGCGTCCATGCCCACGCCTTGGGGCTGGCGGCCAGCGTCTCCAACGGGGGCAGCGCCGGGCGCGTGGCCAGCACCAGCATGAAGCACACGGGCACCGCGGCGATTTCATCGAGCACCACCGAGGGCGGGTCGTGCTCTCCCAGCGCGTGCTCGGCCTCATGACAAATCCAAAGGGCCGCCAGCAATCCCGCAACGGTGCCCGCCGCGTACCATTCCAGACTCCGTGGCGAGTAGAGCAGGGCGGCCCATGCCAGGCCGCCCAGCGATCCCCATGTGCCCGGCGCGCGCGGCAGGCGTCCCAGTCCTCCGCCCTGCGCCAGCCACACGACGAACGCCTGGCCTCTCACATGTCGTCCAGGTAGAGAGTGCGGTTGGTCCACAAATAGTGGATGCCCGAGACCAGCGTGAGGATCACCGACGCCCACGTGACGAGCATCGTGAACCACAACGACCACGGCAGCTTGCCGATTTTGGCATCGAACACCCCGCGCATTCCCCAATCGGGATAGCTCACGCAGACGAGGATGGAAATCACGGTGGTGACCTGCAGGTTGGTCTTACGTTTGCCGATGGATTCCGCCGCGAGCACCACCCGCTTGTTGGCCGCCATCAGGCGCAGGCCGGTGATGGCCAGCTCGCGCGCGACAATGATGATGGCCATCCACGCGGGAACCAGCATGGGGGGGCCGGGCACCGACAGCCAGGAGGGCAGCCCGGCCTGCTGCATCGCCTTTGCTATCCAATCCGGGGTGGGCACCGCGACCAGCATGATGTAGCCCGAACAGATCATGATCTTGTCTGCCAAGGGATCCATGAGCACGCCAAAGTCAGTCTTGAGATTGCGCCGGCGCGCAATCTCGCCGTCGGCAATGTCCGAGAGTCCTCCCAGCAGGAACAGCGCGGCGGCGACGGAGTAGTGGTGCGGAAATTCCCAGAGCATCGCCGCCACGAAGGCCACGGTGATGAAGAACCGCGAGGTGGTGATCTGGTTGGGCAGATTCATGGGGCTGGCTTAAGCGGGTTCGGCCAGAAGGTCGTAGTCGGTGTGTCCGGTGACGCGCACCCATGCGAAGTCGCCTGAGGGCACCCGGCCTCTGACATACACGCGGCCGTCGATGTCCGGCGCGTGCGCCTCGGCCCGCGCCACCCAGCCCTCGCGCGCCATCCCTTCGGGCAGTCGCCCGGGCGTGCGGCCGATGAGCCCGTGTTCCCATGAACGAATCTCGGCGGAGGCGGCATCGGCAGGATCCACCTTGCCTTCCACGAGCACATTCAACCGCCGGCCCACCAGGGCGGCGCAATGCTCCCGCGACACGGCGCGCTGAATCTGCATCGCGCGCCGGCTGCGAGCCTGTTTGGTGGCATGGGGAATCTGGCCGCGCATGCCGCCGGCGCGGGTGTCAGCCTCGCGCGAGTAGGCGAACACTCCCAGGTGCTCAAACCGGGTCTGGGCGATGAAGTCCAGCAGGGCCTGGAAGCAGGCCTGCGTCTCGCCCGGAAAACCCACGATGAACGTGGTGCGCAACGCGATGCCGGGGATGCCCTGCCGGATCCGCGTAATGAGCTCGCGGATGTAGCGGCTGTCGGTTTCGCGACGCATGCGCTCGAGCATGACATCGTGGATGTGCTGCAGGGGCATGTCGACGTATCGCGCCACCTTGGGGCAGTCGGCGATGGTGGCGATGAGTTCATCGGTCCAGTGCGCCGGGTGGGTGTATAACAGGCGGATCCAAAAATCCCCTGGCAGGGCGTTGAGCGCGCGCAGGAGGGTGCAGAGCGTGGTGGCCTCCTCACCCAGCGCACCGGCGGCGGCGGAAAATTTGGCGGGCGAGGAAATGCCCCCCCGATGATCCGGCCTCAGGTCCATGCCATAATAGGTGGAGTCCTGCGAAATGAGATTGATCTCCCGCACGCCCTGTCGCAGCAGCCCCCGCACCTCCTCCACCACGTCGGCCTGCGGACGGCTGCGGTGCCCGCCGCGCATCCGCGGGATGGTGCAAAAGCTGCACGGATGGTTGCAGCCTTCGGCAATCTTCACGTACGCCAGATGAGGCGGCGTCAGCCGGAAGCGCGGCGTGGCGTAGTCGGGGACATACTTGGGCCGGTGGCTGACGGCGCGGACGGGGGCGGGGGCGGGCGCCGCCACTTTGGCGCTCTTGAGTACCACCGCCTTGGAGCGGCGCGGCCGGATCGCGCCGGGCGCCACTTCGCGCCGGCGTGCCACAGCGCCCCGGACAATCTCGGCGACCTGGGGCACTTGGTCCACACCCATGAAGGCATCCACCTCCGGGAGCAATTGCGGCAGCTTGTCGCGGTAGCGCTGCGGCAGGCAGCCCGACACGATGAGCGCCTGCCCCGGGCGGCTCAGAGCGCGCACCTGCGACGATTCGAGGATGGTGTCCACGCTCTCTTCTTGCGCCGCCCCAATGAAGGAGCAGGTGTTGACGATGAGGGCATCGGCGCTGGCGGCGTCGTTGGTGATCTTCATGCCGCCGGCCAGAAGCGAGCCGAGCATGACCTCCGCGTCCACCAGATTCTTGGCGCAACCCAGTGAAATCATCCCCACCATCAGCGGCGGGGTGTGGCCCTTGTCCGACACGGGGGCGCAGCGTAGGTCATCCCACCCACGCAGGCAATGATGGAAAGCCCGCGCGCCTTTAGCGCGGCAAGAGCCCAGGAACCGGCGCGGGCGGCAGATGATCTACATCGGCGGACTTCCGGTCCAAGTCCACCAGACCGGGCCCAAGCTGGCCGAGCGAATCCGCGGGGCGCCGGTTCTGCCACGCCTGCGCCGCAAAGTAGGTGGCGGCCACCACAGCCATAAACGCCAGCACGGGCAGAGCAATTCTCCAGTTTACCCGAGAGAATCCCAAGAGCAACTGGTTCACGGTGGTGCGCGCAGGCGGCGGCGTCGCGGTCAAGTCCGCGAGGCGCGGCGGCTGTCCCAGTTCCTCCTCCAGCTGGCGGTTCAATTCCTCCAAGGGAAGCCGCAGTTGCAGTGCGTACGAACGCACGAAGCCACGTATATAGACCGGCGCGGCGAACGCATCCCACTTCCCGGCCTCCAGCGATCGAACCTGATCCGCCTTGAGGTTGGTCCGCGACACCACCTCCGCCACGGTCCAGCCGCGCTGCTCGCGCCCCTCACGCAACTGCTCGGCGACACTTTTCACGCTCAAAAAGCTAGTGCGGAGCCCCCACGGCTGGAATCAAAAGTTATCCCAAATTTGCTGGGCGGCTCCTTGGGTTTTTCCGCTGGATTTGCTCCCGTACCCAGACACAATGCGGGGCGCTTGCGCCCGGCCACTCCACCATGATGAGCACGGCGACCCTGACCTGTCTGGGCACGGCCGACGGCCATCCCAGCGCCGACCGCAATCACTCGTCCTTCCTTTACCGTCTGGGCGGCGCCACGCTCTTGGTGGACTGCGGCGAGCCCGCCACGCGACAATTGCGCGCCCACGCCGTGCCCGCCGACGACATCGACCGCGTCCTCATCACTCATCTGCACTGCGACCACGTGGGAGGGCTGTTCATGTTGATGCAGGGATTCTGGCTCTTGGGCCGCAAGCGCCCGCTGACGGTTCACCTGCCCTCCGAGGGTGTCGCCCCCGTGCGCCAGATGCTCAACGCCTCCTACATTTTCCCCGAGCTGCTGCCCTTCACCGCGCACTGGCAGGCGTGGCGCCGCGGCGCGAGCGAGCCTTGCGGCGATGTCACGTTGACGCCGCATTACTCGACTCATCTGGAAGGCCTGCGCAGTGCACACGGCGCACAGCACCCGCAGGCGTTTGAAGCCTTCAGCCTTGTGCTCGAAGGCGGGGGCAGGCGCGTGGGGCACAGCGGGGACATCGGAGGGCTGCACGACCTGGAGCCGCTTCTGGCGCAGCCGCTGGACCTGCTGGTGTGCGAAGTGGCCCACTGCGAGCCCGACGAGCTCTTTCAACGCCTGGCGCGCGCTGCCGTTGGGCACATTGCCTTCACGCACGTCGGAAGCCGCTGGCGCGATCGGCGCCCGGAGCTCAAGGCCATGGCGCGCGAACGGCTTGGAGCCACGCCCTTCAGCTTCGTGGAGGACAATCAGCGGCTGGAATTCTAGAGCCCCCGCGGGCGCCTAATGGTACGGCGCACTTTGCAGGACGAGCAGCCCCTGCTTGTGGCGCTCGTTGTCGGCGCGGATGCGCCTGGCCATCGTGCGGCTGATGGCCAGCAGAAAGGACAGCGCCACCTCCGGCATCTTGCGGGTGAATTCCCCAAACCGGTCGGCGCCGATGACCAGCAGCGTGCTCTCCTCGTTGGCGAGGACATCGGCCGATCGCGGGCCTTGATCAAAGAGCGAGATTTCGCCAAACACGTCGCCCTCGCGCAGCGTGCTGATCACCGTTTCCTTGCCCGCCACCAGCTGGCGCACACGCAGCGAGCCCGCCAGCACGATGTACATGGCGTCGCCCGTCTCGCCTTGCGAGACGACCGCGTCAAACTTTGCCACCTTGGCGACCGTCATGAACTGGGCAAACCGGCCCAGCTGCTGGTCGTTCATCGAAGAGAGCAGCGCCACCTTGCGCAGCGCACCTGCGGGCACTCCCTGCACCAATGGCGAGGCGGCCGACGGCGTGGCGAGCCCCGCCGCCAGTGCGTCGGCCAGGGCCCTTTGCAGTTCCGCAAGGTCACCGGCTTTCACCCACTTGCGCTGCTCCATGGGATAGAGCCACATGCCTGCGACAATCCGCTGTTCGGCAATCCACTCCAGCACCACCGCATGGGGCACCGGCCCGTACACGACATCGTCCGCAGCCCAGACTTTGTAGGTGGGGTCCCCGGCCGTGGCAGTCATGGAAGGATGTTTACCGGTGCAGCCGCGTCGCGGAAAGCCCCAAAAAACCTACCGGGCAAAAGTCGCGCCGGGCGTGGCGGCGTCAAGGTCGATAAGGATGTCGCGCGGCTCGGCGCCCTTGCTGGGGCCGACGATGCCGCGATCCTCCAGCTCATCCATGATGCGCGCCGCTCGCGTATAGCCCAGCCGCAGGCGGCGCTGCATCAGCGACACACTGGCCTTGTGCTCGGAGCGGATGACCTCGATGCACTTGGAAATCAATTCCTCGTCCTCGCCGCAGCCGCCACTCTCCGTGTCCATGGCTGGCTCCGAGAGCTGCTGGTGGATGTCCACTTCATACGAGGGCTTCCCTTGCTTGGCGATGAAGTCGACGATCGCCTGGATTTCCTGGTCGGTGACCAGCGCCCCCTGCGCCCGCATGGGCCGCGCCGCCGTGGGCTGCATGTAGAGCATGTCGCCCTTGCCCAGCAATTTCTCCGCGCCCATCTCATCAATGATGGTGCGGCTGTCCACCTTGGAGGCGACTTGGAAGGCGATGCGCGCGGGGATGTTCGCCTTGATGACGCCGGTGATGACATCCACGCTGGGCCGCTGCGTGGCCACGATGCAGTGGATGCCGGCCGCGCGCGCCATCTGCGTGATCCGGGCGATGGCCATCTCCACGTCGGCGGGGGCCGCCAGCATGAGGTCGGCCAGCTCGTCGATAACCACGACGACGTAACTGAGCTGGTCGGGAATCTGGATTTCCTCGTCGCGCGGCACGACGATCTCCTCGTCCACCTCGACGGCAAAGCCGCTGGAGTTGGCCTCGACCTTCTCCCCCCCGGCGAAGAGCGCCAGCTCCGGCTCCACGGCCGGAACGGGCTTGTCCTTGGGCCGGGAGTTGAACCCCGCGATGTTTTTGACGCCCACGCGCGCGAAGATTTTGTAGCGCTTCTCCATCTCCTGCACCACCCAGCGCAGGGCGAGGATCACCTTCTTGCAGTCGGTGACCACCGGCACCACGAGGTGGGGCAGCGTGTTGTACATCTGAAGCTCCACCACCTTGGGGTCGATCATCACCAACCGGAGCTGGTCGGGTGCAAACCGGTAGAGCAGCGAGGCGATGATGGCATTGATGCACACGCTCTTGCCCGCGCCGGTCGCGCCGGCGATGAGCAGGTGCGGCATCTCCGAGAGGTCGGAGATGATGGGATTGCCGTACACGTCCTTGCCGATGACGACGGGAATGCGCGCCTTGGACTTGCGCCAGGCGTCCGACTCCAGGAGATCTCGCATCGTGACCATGCTCTTGCAGCGGTTGGCCACCTCGACGCCGACGGAGCTTTTGCCGGGAACCGGCGCGAGAATGTTGATGCGCTCGGCCCGCAGCGCGGCGGCGATGTTGTTGGAGAGCGACGTGATTTTCTCCAGCTTGACGCCCGGCGCCGGGTGCAGTTCGTAGCGGGTGATGGTGGGGCCCTTGGTGATGTCGCCCAGCGCAACCTCGATGCCAAATTGCGCCAGGGTCTGCTGCATCAGCCGCGAATTGGCCATCAGCTCCTCCTTGGTTTCGGACGGCACCTTGCTGGGCTCAGGCTCGCGCAGCAGTTCGCGCGGCGGCATCTGGTAATTGCCGATCACCGGTGTGGCGGCGACAGCCATCCGCTTGGGCTTGGGCCGGGCCTTGGCGGCGACGCGCGCAGCGGGGCCCTCGCCCAGGATTTCCTGGGCGGTGGCCGGCCCCTTGACGACGTGCGCCGTGGGCGTGACCGGTTCCACCAGCTTGGTCTCCTCCAGCGGCTCCCTCAGGTTGGAGGTGGCGGTGAACACTTCCACGCGCTGGTCCACGCCTTCGAGTTCGAATTCGCCCAGCAGATCCAGGTTGATCTCCGGATGGCTGGAGATGTCCTGCTGGATTTTCTCGGACACCGCGATGCCACCGACGGGCGCGTACTTTTCGATGCGCGAGGCGATGTTGACGCCATCCCCGTAGATGTCGCCGCCTTCACGGAGGATGTCGCCCTGATGGATGCCGATGCGCAGGTTTAAGTGCGGCACGGCGCCGGCCGCCTCCTGGATGCGCAGGGCGCACGTCACGGCATTGAGCGAGCTGGGAAAACTCAGCAGCAGGCCGTCGCCGATTTCCTTGAGCCACTCGCCCTCAAATTCCTCGACGATGGGCCGCAGCAGCTTGCGCTGCTGCTTGATGAGCTTCATGGCCGCCTTCTCGTCGCGATTGGAAAGCCGCGTGTAGCCGGCGATGTCGGTGAACATGATGGCGGCCAGCTGGCGGACGGGGCCCTCGGCGGCGAGCGCGGTCTTCTTTGCGGCGGGCACGCTCAAGTCGCGCACGGTGGGTTCGGGCACCGGCCGGAGATCCGCACCCAGACTTGGGCCCGCATCGTCGGCCGGCGCCAGCGTGGTGGCGGGGCCCTGCGGCGCGCCCGACTTCTCCATCTCCCGTTGGAGGTCCCGATACTGCTGGGCCAGCGCCTGCGCCCGCGCCGTCAACGCCTGCTCCTGCTCCGTCAACGGGGCTTCCGCGAGCGGATTGCGCCACGCCGACCAACGCTCGCGCAGCCATTCGCCCAGCCGGAAGTTGGTCAGGTACAACAGGCTCACTCCATAAAGACAGAGCAGGATGATGCTGGCGCCGACCGTGCCCAGGTTCACGAACAGATAACGGTGCAGCAGCGACCCCATGAACCCCCCCGGATCGGTGGCGCCCAGCCGCCGTGCCAACTCGTCGAAGGGACCGTGGTGCAGGCTCAAGGCCGCGCTGCAACTCAGCACCAACACCAGCGCCCACGGCCAGCGCCGGCGCATCGGCTCCAGCTTCTCGAAGAATGCCAGCAATGAAACCAAGAGCAGCAGCGGCGGCACCAGATACGCCGCCGCGCCCGCCGCGAGAAAGAGAACCTGCGCCATCCACGCCCCCACGACGCCCACGAGGTTGTGCCGCGTGGTGTTGACCTGGGTGCCATTGAATGCCAGGTCGTGCTTGTCGAAGGAAAAAAGCGCGAGGAGCAGCAACACCGCCAGAAAAAAAAGCACCATCCCCCGGATCTCGCCAATGCCCTGCGCGGGGGATTTCTCTGGAGCCTCCTTGTGCACCATCGGCAGACAGTAAACCACCCGCCCCCTGCGGCTGACAATCGAAAAAACCGCCGCCCAATCGGGACTTGGCACTGCGGTTTTGTTCCCGTACGGTGCGCGCGATGGCGAGTTTTCTGCGTTACCTGGCGCTTCTCAACACGGGGATCTGGCTGGGGATCGCCCTCTTCATGTTCATCGTGGCCATGACCATCTTCACCGCGCCGGAGATGGGGCCGGTGCTTTCCGAAAAGGCGGCGCGCGGACAGCTGGGCCAGATTTTCTTCCACCGCTGCTATCTGGCGCAGTACGCCTGCGCCGGAGTGGCGCTCTTGCTGCTGTTGTTGGAATGGTGGATCGCCAAGGCGGATTTTCCCAAATGGCGGTTTCTGCTGCTCCTGTTAATTGGCGGACTGGTGGGCGGCGGCGGCGAATGGCTGGCTCCCAAGCTTGAGACCCTGCTGCGGCAGAAGTACCCGGAGTATTTCCAGCGCGCGGTGAGGCCGGGGGTGATCCCGGCTACGGAAACGGACGCCGCTTCGCGGGAGCACGCAAAATGGCACCGCGTTTCTGAGGGCGGATTTGTTGCCGCGACCGGGCTGCTGTTGATTTACTTTGCGGCCACAGCGCGCGCGGCGGCCCACTCGGGGCGTTCCAAACCGCGGTCCAAACTCAGCGCGTTCACGTCTTTGTAGCGCGGCGCCGCGCCGGCGGGCGCACCACCTTCCCGTCGTTCCACAATCCTTCGAGGTCGTACTCCTTGCGCACTCGCGGCAGCATCACGTGCACCACGACGTCGAAGTAGTCGATCACCACCCACTGGTTTTGCGAGGCGCCTTCGGGCTTGGGCGCGCTCTGGCCATGATCAGCCTGCAGACGGTCCACGATCTCATGCCAGATGGCACGGACGTGGGGTTCGCTGCCACCCGTAGCGATGACAAAGTAGTCTGTCACGCCTGAGATTTCCCGGACATCGAGCACGACGAGATCCTCGGCCTTCTTGGCGTCGGCGTAGGCGCGACAGAGCAGGGCTAGTTGTTTGGAGTTCATCCGGTGTACAGTTTCATTTCGGTGATGCCGGCCGCAACGGCCGCCGGCACCAGGTGATCTACGGGCAGCCCCGCGCGAACGCGGTCGCGAATGACAGAGGCCGCCACAGCCATCGGCTGGCCTTGCAACCAAGCGCCGCGGAAGGGCGCGGGGAACCCCGCCGCCACCTGACCAGGCCGGGGCAGCACAGCAAACTGCGCCAGCGCCGCCAGCGCGCCCGCTTCACGCCACTGGGGAAGCGTGGCCACGTGATCGGCGCCCACCAGATAGTGGAGGGTCGCGCCGGGAAATCTCCCGGCGAAATTGCGCACGGTGTCCACGCTGTAGGAGGCGCCATCCCGCCCAAGTTCCTGAGGGTCCACCTGGCAATCGGGCCACCCAGCGAAGGCCATGCGAAGCAGGCGCAGCCGGCACGCCGCAGGGGCCTTTGGCTGAGTGGTCTTGAAGGGCGAACGCGCCGCAGGAATCAGAAAGAGCCGATCCAACTTGAGCTCCTCAAGCGCGGCCCGCGCCACCATGATATGCCCCAAGTGAACGGGGTCAAAGGAACCGCCGAAGAGTCCAATCCGTCGAGCAGCCAGCATCAGCGGCAGAGGGATGGTGAAAGGCGCGTCTCCATTTTTGTCTGGGCGAAAGTTTAGCGCGGCACGAGCGCGCACGCAACGACATGCGCGCCCTTAGTTTTCCACAGAAATCATTTGTGAACCACTGGCAATAGTGTTAACAAGTTCGTTTTGCCTATTGTGGGCACAGTGTTAGAACCAACCCGCCTTCTACGGGGGTCGTCAACGACGGTGTTAAAAAGCCGGCGCGACGCTTTCCGACGAGGGCAATAAGGAAACAGGATATGTCGCAACATCGCAGCCTGCGCGCAGCCAGTACTCTAGGTGGCAAGCGAAACGTGCTTCGCCGCTACGAGCGGGTGGCGCTGCTCAAGCAGCGTGGTCGCTGGAAAGACGGCGACCGCGTGACGGGTCTGCCGAAGACCAAGGCTTCGGCCTAGTCGTCGGCGGTTCATCTGGATGTTGGGGGCTTTGGCCCGGGGAGCCTGTTTCCTAGGGAGATTGGATTGGTTGCCTGTTGCCCAAAGCCGTGCGCCTGCAGAAGTTTCTAGCCGAAGCAGGAGTGGCTTCACGAAGGGCTGGTGAGGAGTTGATTCTCGCCGGCAAAGTGGAAGTCAACGGCCGGGTCGTTCGCACCATGGGAGTCTGCGTGAATCCGCAGGCGGACCGGGTGACGCTCAACGGCAATCCCATCCAACCCCGGCGCAAGCTCTATGTGGCGGTCCACAAGCCGCGCGGGCACGTCTGCACGCGCAATGATGAGCGAAACCGTCCCATCCTGGGCGAGTTGCTGCCGGAGCCGTGGCGGCACCTCTACCCCGTGGGGCGGCTCGACCGCGACAGCGAGGGGTTGATCTTTGTCACCAATGACGGCGCGTTCGCGCTGCGCGTGACGCATCCGCGCCACGCCATGGGCAAGTTATACGTGGCGGAGGTGGCCGGGCGCGTCACGGGAAAGATGATGGTCCGGCTGCGGCGTGGAGTGGAACACCAGGGCGAAGGGCTAAAGCCCCGCGCGGCGCGGCTGGTGTCAGCCAACCAGACTCGCAGCATCGTGGAACTGGAACTGGCCGAGGGCCGGAACCGCGAAGTGCGCCGGATCTTTGCGGCGCTGGGAATGGAAGTGTTGCGGCTGCGGCGCGAGCGCATCGGGCCCATCAAGCTGGGCGAGCTGCCCGTCGGAAAGTGGCGAATGTTGAGCGAAACAGAAGTTAACTCGGTACTGAATCAAAAATGAAAACGAAACTCATCCTGACTCCGGTCTTGGTGGCGGCGTTCTCCCCTGCGGCGTGGAGCCAGCTGGCCCCCGCCCCTGCGGCACCCGCCAAACCTCCCATTGTGGCCGCATCGCCCGCAGGCGCGCCCGCTCCTGCGCATGTTCCCGCCGCCCCGGCCATCCTGCCTCCGGGCGTTGTGGATGCCGGAGGGGGTGCGCCGCAGCCCGGCGCCGCAGAACCGGCTCCCGACGGAACCCTTTGGGTGGGCGCCATCCGTGGCGCCAGTGTCGTGGCGCGCGGCGGTGCGACGATCTTCAGCCATCCCGTTTTCAAATTTGAGAAGGGGGAGACCGTGTTCATCCTCGAGGAACTGAACTCGAAAACGCCCAAGGCGGGCGAGCCCAAGCAATGGCTGCGCGTGCAGGTGCCCGCCAACGTCGGCTTGTGGGTTCATGGCAAATTCCTGGCGGCCGGGCCCAACGCGCAAACCATGGTGGTGGGCGGCAACAAGCTCAACGTGCGCGCCGGACATGGCGAAAACTTCCCCATCCTCTGCACCCTCGTGAAGGGAGATCAGGTGCTGGTGACGCCGCGCAAGGTCAACGAGTGGCAGGAGATTGTCGCGCCGCAAAACGCCTCGGTGTTTGTCGCCGCCGATCTGGTGGTGAAGCAGGCCGCCGGCGCCGGCACGGTCGTTTCCAACATTGTATCGCTGCCGGATCCGACGCTGAGCAAGGTACTTCCCAAGACCGTACCCACCGCTCCGGGCACGGCCGGCGCCGCGGCGAAAACCGGCCGCAAGGCGCCGCCGCCCACCGACACCATCATCTCGGTGCCCAAGGAGGCCTTTGACCCCACGCGCAAAAGCACCGACTCGCCCGAGGCGTTTCCCGCGCCGCCCATTCCGATCAAGGTGAATCCGCCGGCGGGCCTCAAGGATCCCAAGACTGGCGTTGCGCCTTCACCCACCAAGGTTGGCGAAACCCAGAACAAAATTGAACCGACAAAGATTGCCGGCACACCCGCCGCGACTCCGGCAGTGACGCCCGCGCCCGCCCCGGCGACGACGCCCAAATCCACGGAGCCTGCGAAGGTCGCCTCCGAGCCCGCATCAAAGCCAGCCCTGCCAGTTGAGCCGGCCAAGACCGCCAGCCCAGCACCCGCGGCGACCCCCACGCCGACACCGGCGGCGCCCGCCGGCACAGCAGCCACTCCGAAGCCAGCCGAGCCCGTGAAGCCCGCCACCACGGTGACGGTGACCGTCCCGGCGCCCGCGGCTGCCCCGGCTTCGGCCGCGGTTGAGCCTGCGCCCGTGCGCATCGTGCACCGCGAAGGGGTGGTTCAGCGCACGCTCAACATCCAGGCGGCCGCGCCCTTCGTGCTGGAGCATCTGGAAAGCGGCAAGGTCATCAACTACCTGCTGCTCGACAACCCCAAGCTGCAGTTGTCCATGCTGCGCGGGCGCCGCGTGCTGGTGAGCGGCGAGGAGGCCATTGACTCGCGCTGGCCCGACACACCCGTGTTGAAAATCAAGTCCCTGAAGACCACCGACGACCTCGAACCCTAGTGGCCACCGTCACCTCCGACAACCTCATCGACGGCCGCGCCCTCGCCGAGGAAGTTCATCAGGAGACACGAGAGACCATCGCCCGGCTGCTGGCCCAGGGGCTGCAGCCGGGCTTGGCGTTTATACGCGTCGGCGAGGATCCCGCTTCGCGCGTCTACGTCGGCATGAAAGAAAAGGCCTGCGCGCGCCTGGGCATCAAGTCGCGCACGGAGGTGCTGCCCGAAACGGTTGAGCAGCGGGATTTGCTGCGCCGCATCTCCGAACTCAACGCCGACCCCACCATCCACGGCATCCTCGTGCAGGCGCCGCTGCCGTGCCACATCGACAGCGCCGCGGTGTTCAACACCCTCTCGCCCAGAAAGGACGTGGACGGATTCCATCCTGTGAACATGGGCCGGCTGCTGCTGGGCGACCCCGGCGGATTCGTGCCCTGCACGCCCGCAGGCGTGCAGCAACTGCTGCTGCGCTCAGGCGTGCCGGTGGCGGGGGCCGAGGTGGTGGTGCTGGGCCGTGGCAACATCGTCGGCAAACCCCTGGCCGCGCTGCTCCTTCAGAAGGCCACGGGCGCCGACGCCACCGTCACGCTCTGCCATTCGCGTTCGCGCAACCTTGCCGGGCATTGCCGGCGCGCGGACATCCTCATCGCGGCGATGGGGTCGCCCCGGTTCGTCACTGCGTCGATGGTTAAGCCCGGCGCAGTAGTGGTCGATGTCGGCGTCAACCGCGTGGAGGACGCCTCCGCACCGGGCGGCAGCAGATTGGTGGGCGATGTGGATTTTGAGGGCGTGCAGCCCATCGCGGGAAAAATCACGCCCAATCCCGGCGGCGTGGGCCCCATGACGATCGCCATGCTGCTCTCCAACACCGCGCGGGCGGCCGCGCTCTCAGCCGGCCTCTGAAACTCTCACCTACATGGACCCCACACGCATCCTTCCTGACCTTCAATGCTCGGTTCTCTGCGAGGAGATCCGGCAGGAGGCCAATGGCAATTTCATCCTCATTGGCGTCATCAACCACATCATCGTGCCCAAGTTGCCGGTCACGGCCCTCAAGCTCTGTGTCTTCAACCGCTGGGTCGCGGGCATCGGCCAGTTCTCCGAGTGCGTGCGTCTCATCGCGCCTGACGGCGCCACGATGATGCGCGAGAGCCGGCTCAAGTTTCAGCTGCAATCGCCCGTGCACAGCGCTACCAACGCTTCGGTGTTTGGTCAGGTGGAATTTCAGCAGGCGGGCGTTTACCAGATTGAGGTGACGGTGGACGATGTGCTCAAGCTGCGCTACCCGCTGCCGCTGGTGGAGGTGCCGCCCCAGAAGGCGGCGAACGAGCCCGGCCCTGAATCCTGACTTGGGCGATGGACGCCGACGCGCCAGCGGCCCTCGAATCCTCCTCCCGGACGGATCCCGCGCCATGGCACTCGTTCACGCCGCGCAGTGCAGCGGGCATCGCCGCGCACCCCGAGGGGCGGCTCTGCCGGGTGCAGTGCTGCGTCGCGCTCTTTGTCGCCGCAGCCTGTGTCTGGCTCTTGCATCATCAATGGGTGCCCGCCATCGGCCAAGCCATTGCCCGGCTGCCCCACCCGGGCGGTTCAGTGAAAGGCGGCCTGTTGCACTGGCCCGAAGCCCGGCCGCGGATGCTCACACCGGTTGATGCGCCGCCATTCCTCCACGTGATTGTGGATCCGCTGGATGAGGAGGATCACAGCCTCATCGCCGACATCCAGGTGGAACTGCGCGAACGAAGCCTCCAGGTTTCTTCGTTGTTTGGATTTGTCCGCGTGGGCTATCCTCAAGGATGGGACTTGAAGCTGGATCGGGAATGGCTGGGCCCGTGGTGGGAATCGCGCCGGCCCTTTCTTCTGGCCGCACTGGGAGCGGGCGTGGTCGCCGTCCTGCTGCTGATGTGGAATCTGCTGGCCTTTGGCGGTGCGTGGATGGTGCGCGCCTTCGCCCTGTTTGCAGACCGACAGGCCAGCTTCATGGTCTGCTGGCGCCTCGCCGCCGCGGCATTGATGCCCGGAGCCGTGGTGTTGGGCATGGGCATCCTCTGTTACAGCATGGAACTGCTGCCGCTCACGGGCCTCGTGGTGGTGTACGCGCTGCACCTCCTCATCACCGGAGCCTACTGGGTGGCCGCGCCGTTTTTCCTGCCGCCCCTCGGTTCAGCCGCATCGGCGTCCAACCCCTTTGCGGAAGCCGCGCAAGCTTCGCCCGCGCCTGCGCCGCTGGAAAATCCGTTTGGATCGGGAGACTCTGAAGGCGGCGGGCCGCCCGCACCCGTGGCGTGATGCCGCATAACATCGCATTGCATTGGGCGGGCGCACTGGGTACGGTTGCCTCGTGACGTTGAGGAGGCGTTGGTTTTCGAGTTTGCTTGTGCTGTCGCTCGTGTCGGCGTGCAGCCCGCCTGCCACCACTCCACGGGCCGGCGATGATGAGCGCGAACCCTTTTATCTCAAGGGTCAGGATCACGTGCGGCAACTCAACCACGACGAGGCCATCAACGCCTTCCACAAGGCTCTTGAACTCAATCCGCAATCGGCCGCGGCGCACAAGGAGCTGGGAATCCTTTACGAGAAACACAAGAGCGATCCGGCCGCCGCGATTTACCACTATCGTCGCTATCTGAAACTCGCGCCTTCGTCGCCGCTGGCCCGGGACATCCAGGACCGCGTGGCGGGTTGCCAGATTGATTTGGTGGAGGAGATGAAGCGCAGTGGATCCATCGACCTGCGTCGGAAGGAAATCACCGACCTTCAGGCCAAGCTCGTGCAGCTCGATCAGCAATGCGCGACCCTCAAACACGAAAACGAAGTGCTTCGGCAGCGGCTTCAAACCGTCAATCCGGCGCTTGCCAACCTCGTGCCCGCGCCGCCCGCACCGGCTGCGCCCACGTCCGCGCAATCCAAGGCGGCCGAAAAGTCAGCGAAGGTTGCGACGACAGCGACGGCAGGCTCCCCCCGAAAGCACACCATCGGCCCCAGTGAAAATCCTTCAAGCATCGCACGACGGTATGGGATTCGGACGCAGGATCTGCTGGCGGCCAATCCGGGCGTTGACCCCAAACGCCTCACGATCGGGCAGTCGCTGGCCCTCCCCGTCCGCCCTTGACAGTCGCGCGCCGCGGGTGCCCCATTGCCGGCCGTAGTGGCCCTGTCGTGGTTCCATCGCGTCTGCCTCGCCGCCGTCACCGTCTTCTGGCTGGCGATGAACTACCTGTTGTGGCAGGCGGAATTCTTTGGGTCTGTCGTGCCTCCAGCCACCGTGGGCCGACGATTGCTGAACCCGGAGGAATCGCTGCAGCATTACGACATCTACCGGCGTGGCGACTGGTTGCACCATCGCGCCCCGTTGGGCTCTTACACGTGGATTGGGCAGGTGATGGACGACACCGGCGCCCCCATTCAAGTGGAGAACCGCTCGCGAGTCCCGGGCGCCTACAAGATTCGCATCGACCGCGCGCCGCCGGAAACCACGGGCGCGGTGGAATTGCCCGGCGGGCAGCAGCTGCAGTTCGACTTCGAGCTGGACTTTGATGCGCGCTACGATTGGAAGGCCCTGTCGCTCACGCTCTCGATGGGAGCACCGCGCGATCCGGGCCGGTGGACTCTGCGCTTGGACAGCAACAGCACGGGCCAATCGCTGGCCATGGCCGTGCGCACCGGCTCTGGATCCACCAATTCCATCGAGGTGCCCCTAGCGAAGCTGGACGCGCAATCTCCGCGCCTAGAGCTGGCGAGCTGGGTGGTGGCGCACAGTCTGGGCGCGCAAAATGAGTGGTCGAAGCGCGCGCTGGGAACCCTGTTGGGGCCGGCGCTGCAAACCCCCTCGGCGCCCCCGGTGATGGCCGGCGCCGGGCGCACCACCCTCCACTGGCAATGCCACTACGCGGTGTTGCCCGACCACAGCCCGCGCCTGCGCGTGTATCGCTTAAGCACGCCGCTGTTGGGCGCACAGGAGCTGGTGGCCTACATCAGCCGCGGCGGAGAATTGCTGCGGGCGGAAATCCCCGTGGCCCAAATCGAGTTGCTCAACCGTCAGTTCTATCCCCTGCCCAAACGCCGCGAATGATTGAACTCGAAAACCTCGTGAAGCGATTTGGCGAGCTCACCGCCGTCGATCACTTGAGCCTCCGCGTGGAACGGGGCGAGTTCTTTGCCGTGCTGGGCCCCAACGCCGCCGGCAAAACCACCACCATCAAGGTGCTGGTGGGTCTGCTCCGTCCCAGTTCAGGCCATGCGCGCATCTGCGGCTGGGACGTCGAGCGCCACCCGCTGGAGGCGCGGCGCCGGCTGGCGTACGTCCCCGACTTTCCATTCCTGTACGACAAGCTCAGCCCACAGGAGTTTTTCCGGTTCACCGGCCAGCTCTTTGGCATGGCGGACACGCTGATGGCCGAGCGCACGGCCGAGCTCGTGGCGCGCTTCAGTCTGGATCGCTGCCTCTACGAGCCCATCGAAAGCCTCTCGCACGGCACGCGCCAGCGCGTGGCCATCGTGTCGGCGCTGATGCATGCGCCCGAGGTGTTCGTGCTGGACGAACCCATGGTGGGACTGGACCCCCACCACTCGCGCGTGCTCAAGGATGTGTTAAAAGAGCGCGCGCTCGCGGGCATGACGGTCTTTCTCTCCACGCACCAGCTCAGCGTTGCCGAGGAGATGGCCGACCGCATCGGCCTCATCCACAATGGCCGGCTCATCGCCGTAGGCACGGCCGAGGAGCTGCGCAAGATGAGCGGCACCGGCACCGCGCTCGAGGAGGCCTTCCTCATCCTCACCCGCGAGGATGACGAGGAGGAACGGGCGCGGCGCCAGCAGCACCAGGAGGTTCGCCAGGACGCGGCGCCGGGCCGGTGAGGGGATTTCTTCCCATGCCCACCGATCCACCGACCGGCATGAGCCTGCTGCTGCTGCTGCTGCGCGTGCACGCGCTCCAGGCATGGCGTCGCGTGAAGACCGCCGCCGACCAGTCGCGGTTTCTCTCCTGGATCATCTGCCTCTTTCTGGGCGGCTATGCCGTCATTGCCGTGGGGCTGTTTGGACTGGGACTGCGCCGGCTCTCCGCCGCGCAGGGCATCGGCAGCACGCTCATCGAGGAGATGGTCTTCCTGCTCTTCGCCTTCCTTTTCACGATGCTGCTTTTTAGCAATGTGGTGATGAGCTACTCCAACTTCTTCCGAAACCGCGAGGCGTCGTGGCTGAGCACGCTGCCGCTGCCCGCGTCCACGCTCTTCCAGTGGAAGTTCATCGAATCGGCCATCGTCGCCTCGTGGGCGTTTCTTCTGCTCATGGCGCCGCTGCTGGTGGCCTACGGCTTGCACTACCGCGTGCCGTGGCATTTCTATCCGCTGACCACGGGTCTCGTGGCACTCTTCATCGTGCTGCCGGCGGTGCTGGGATGCTGGAGCGCCATCCTTATGGCGCGCTACATGGATCGTCGGATGGTCTGGGCCTTCGGCGTGCCCTTGATGCTCTTGCTGATGGTGGGGCTCTATCAATACCTGAGCCCCGCGGAGGTGATGGACGAAGCACTGTCCGTGCGGGCCGGCAGCGAGCGCTCGCGGCTGCTGAGCAAGGCCCGATTCGCCCAGTTCCCGTTCATGCCCAGCTATTGGCTCTCCAAATCGGTGGTGGAATGGAAAGACGGCGTTCATAGCCTGGCCGGATTCTACTTCCTGGTGCTGCTGAGCAATTCGCTCTTCTTCGGATTTGTCAGCATGACCGCCACCGGCCGGCTCTTTGTCCGCACGCTCGCCGACGTACACGGACGCGGCACGCGCCTGCTCTCCGCCGGCCCCCTCCTCTTACGATACGCCGGGCTGGCCTGTGCCGTGGTGGCGCTGGGCAGCCTGTGGTTGCCACACGCAGACATCACCCCCGCACTGCGCGCGGCCCGCCATGACATGGCGGCGCTTCGCGCCAGGGTGCAGGACAACATCGAGCATCGCGGCTGGCTGCCCGTTAAATTAAACACCCCGGAGGCCGGAGAGGTGGCACGGGGGATGCGCGAGGTAGTGGACGGGCTGGGCCGCCGGCTGGGCGCCCATCACATGGGCCCTTTTGCGATGCCCGACGGGGAGGCGGCCCGCCTTGCTCCAGGATTCGTGGGGCTCATGGCAGAGGTGGAGAAGTATCGCGGCTTTGTCGGCATGGAAACCCTGGAGGCTGAGTTCCAGCTCCGACTGGTCGAGCAATTCCATCCGCAGCTCACCGGTTGGGATCTGCTTCTGAACCGGTCTTGGGTGCGTGACGCCCCGCGCTCGGCGGGATCCATCGCTGCGCGCCTCCTGCTGGCCTTGATCGCGCTGTCGGCGCTGGTGGCCATCGTCACGGGGCGGCGTGTCGGATATGCGGTGGCGGGCGCCCTGCCAATGGTGGCCTTGGCGTGGTTTGGCGCAACGGTGACCGACGCCTCGTTGCGCTCGCTGGGCGTGGGGGCGTGGATGGCGCTGGCGGCAGGATGGGGCCAGTTGCTGGAAGCCATGGGAATCTGGCAGCGGCTGGGCGCGATGCGACACCAAAGCCCCACTCGCGGCCCGATGGAACGGCTGGTGGCCGCCGTGCCATTCCTCGGGATGCCCACGCGCGCCCTGCTGGTGAAAGACATCCGCATCTTCTGGCGCGACACCAGCCAGTGGATGCAGACGCTGGTCATGTTTGGCATCCTGGGCGTGTACATGATGAACCTGCGGCAGTTCACCCAGCAGTTTAACAGCGACTACTGGAGGTACGTGGTGGCTTACATGAACCTGGCGGCGTGCGCGCTCAATCTGGCGACCTTCACGACGCGCTTTGTGTATCCGCAGTTTTCGCTCGAGGGCAAACGGCTCTGGATCGTCGGCATGGCGCCCTTGGGACTGGCGCGCGTGGTGCTCGTCAAGCTGGGACTGGCGGCAGCCGTTTCCACACTGATTTCGCTGCCGCTCATCACCCTCTCGGGCCGCATGCTGGGACTGCCGGGAGCCGAGATCGCCTACTTCGCCGGCGGCCTCATGATCATGGTGCTCACTCTCAACAGCCTGGCCATCAGCATGGGCGTGCTCTATCCCAACCTGCGCGAAGATAATCCCAGCAAGATTGTCAGCGGTCTTGGCGGCACGTTTTGCCTCGTGATTAGTTTCATCTACATCGGCGTTTCCATCATCTGCATGGGATTGGGGTCGCCTTGGAAGTCCCCTTGGCACCTGCTTGGCCCGCCCTCATTTCAGGTCCAACTTATGGCGCGCACCAGCTTCATCCTCTTCTCATTGGGGCTGGGCTTATTACCACTCATTTACGCGCGCAACAGGTTGACGGAAATCGAGCACTAACCCCAACATCCTGTAGCCTGCCCTAGGGCGACCCACAACATCTGCTTTACAATGCATGGTTGGTGGATAGAGTCCCACCATGTCGGCTTTCGACGCTTCCAGCAATGTGGTGGAGGAAGATTTCCCCGCCGCTAAACCCACCAGTAAGCCCCGTTCCATCGAACGTGCCGAATTGGATTCTCAGGTGGTGGGGCTGCAGAACCGGATTACCGAGCTCACCAGCGAGCTCTCCAATGTTGAGACCGAACGAGTCCAGGTGGAAGAGTCGCGCCGTCGCCTGTCTGAATTTGAAATGGGCCGCGGGGAATTGCTGAGCGAACTGACCCGCAGCCTGGGCCTGCTGGGCGAATCTGAGCAATCCAGCCGGCGCGAGGCCGAGCAGCTCTCTCGCAGCATTGGCGACCTTCGCGAGGCGCTGGGCAAGGTGGAATCGCTGGTGGACATTGACTCGCGGCGCGACGAGTGGAAGCTGGAACTCACCCGCGGCCTCACCACGCTGGAGAATGCGCGCATGGAACTTAATGCAGCGCGCATCAAGTGGCCGCAGATTCACAATCCGGAACCTCCAGCCGCCACCTCCCTTGCCGACGTGCCGCTGATGGCCAATCCGCTCGTCCCGCAATCCTTCGGCCAATTGTGCGTCATCGGTCTGGCCGTCACATGGCCGCTGCTGCTGCTGGGCTTGGCCGTCTTTCTCTACCTCATCACGCGCTAGCTCCCCATGATGATCTGGAAACGCAATCAGACTGCGCACCCTACACGCGCAAGTCGGCTGCAGGGAGAGATCGACGATCTCACTTGCAAGATTGCCGAGCTTGAATCTCGCTTGGGCCGTGTCCCCACGCCGGCACCGGCGGCGGCACCAATCGAGCCTCCAACCCCACTCACTCCCGCGGTCTTAGCCGCTCCCGCCCCCTTCCCCGCCGCCGTAGACTTCGCACCCCCGCGCCGCGCCAAGCCGGAGTTTAACACCGCCGCACATTACAACCGCATGGGGGTGCGCAAATTTGACCTGCATAGACTGTGGCTTAGCCTGCGCGAATCCCTCGGGCCCTCGGGCCCACCCAACCCCAAGTTCACCACCTACCTTGCGGTGAACGCTGTCGCCGGCCTGCCTGCCTTGAAGCGCGAAAAGCGCGTCGCTCGCAATCGGGTCGTCGTGCTGGGCATCCTCCTCCTGCTCATCCTGTGGGCCGTGCTCTCGTCCATCCTTCCTCAGCTCTGAACTGGTGCAAGCTGCCCACGACTTGGGGCACGTTTCGCGCGGCATTCAGTACGGCGGGATTGGCCCGTCTGGAATTCCCGGGAGGCAAGCCCGTGGCCGAATGTCCGGACTGCAAAGTCCCGCTCACCCCTGCGCAACGCCGCTGGAAGTTGGCCACGGCACGCGCCCTGCATCCCCTGCTTCGGGGTGCGCGGCCCGGGGCGTTGCCCCCGCTGGACACAGGCCACGCCACGGTCTTTCAGCGCCGCGTTTGGGCGCAGCTTTCGGCCATCGCTTGCGGGCAGACACGCAGCTACGGGCAGGTGGCGCGTGCCATCGGCCGTCCGCTTGCCGCGCGCGCCGTGGGTGCGGCGTGCGGAGCCAATCCCATCCCGCTACTCGTCCCCTGCCACCGCGTGATTGCCGGTGACGGTTCGCTGGGCGGCTTCAGCGGCGGTCTGGAATGGAAGCGCCGGCTGCTCGCTCTCGAACGCCGTCAATAATTGTTGAGCACGTCAATCAGCTCGCGCAGTCGCCCGTAGCTCTTGCGGTTAAATCCAAAGCCTAGGCGCATGAGCTGCAACTCATCGTTGTCCTCGCGCTCCTCATGGGTGGGCCCCATGAGGGCCATGGGCTCGCCGGTGATGATGTCGGCAAAGTCCTCGTTCAAGCCCGCGATCGCCCCGGCGGAAGGCGCGCGCGCCATGCGCAGCACCAGCAGCTCGCGCACGAAGCGCCGTGAGTGAAAGTTGCGGTAGAAGCGCGTGATCCACCGCATTGCCTGCGCCGGGTCGTCGGTGATCTGGTAGAGATTCAGGTCTTCGGGCGCGATGAGATGGTCGCGCAGCAGGTGCTCGCGCACATTGCGATCCCACGTCTTCCAATACGTGCCGCCGGGCCGATCCACCAACACCAGCGGCATCAGGCGGCTCTTGCCCGTCTGCATCAGCGTGAGGGCCTCGAAGCCCTCGTCCATCGTGCCAAACCCGCCGGGAAAGAGCGCGAGCGCGTCCGAATGGCGGATGAAGGTGAGCTTGCGCGTGAAAAAATACTTGAAGGTGATGAGCTTGCGGTCGTGCTCGATCACCGGGTTGGCGCTCTGTTCCCACGGCAGTCGGATGTTCGCGCCAAAGCTGTTCTCCAGCCCCGCGCCTTCGTTGCCCGCCTGCATGATGCCCGGGCCCGCGCCGGTGATGACCATCCATCCGGCGTCGGCACACTGCCGGGCAAACTGCACCGCCTGCTGGTATTCCACCTTGGCCGGCGAGGTGCGCGCGCTGCCAAAGATGGTGACCTTGCGCCGGTGTGCGTAGGGCGCAAAGAGCTTGAAGGCCTCGCGCATTTCGCGCAGCGCCTGCTGCATGACGCGCACGTCGCCCCGATGCTCCACGTCGCGCAGCAGCTTGAGCGCGTTGTCGATGATGTCGGCCACGAGATCCGCGTTGTGCCCGCCGCCGCGCTGCTCGATGAGCTCTGCGACGAGCCGCGCACTCTCCCCGTTTGCCGCCGCACGCTCCCGCTTCTGCATGGGATGAAGCCTACCCCGCCGCCCGCGCGTTGACCAGTCGAGCCCGCCCGCCGGGTGCGCGCTTGATTGGCCCCCGCCTGAACTGGTAGCTTCGCCGCTTCTTGGGCCACCAAAATGGATTACAAGCACACCCTCAACCTGCCGCGCACCGATTTCGCCATGAAGGCCGATCTGGTCGCGCGCGAACCCCAGCGGCTGGCCCGCTGGACGCAGGAGGGGCTCTATGGCCAGATTCGCGCGCGCCGCGCCGGCGCACCGCGCTTTGTGCTGCATGACGGGCCGCCCTTCGCCAATGGCGACGTCCACGTGGGCACGGCACTCAACAAGATTCTCAAGGACATCATCGTCAAGTACCAGACCCTGTGCGGCCACGACGCGCCCTACGTCCCCGGCTGGGACTGCCACGGCCTGCCCATCGAATTCAAGGTGGTGCAGGAGTTGCGCAAGGGCGATCCTGCCGCCGCCGCCGACACAGCTGCCCTGCGCCGCGCCTGCGACGCCTATGCGCGCAAGTACGTGGACTTGCAGCGCGAACAGTTCCAGCGGCTGGGCGTGCTGGGCGACTGGGATCGCCCCTACCTGACCCTCGACAAGGGCTACGAGGCCGACGAGCTGCGCCTCTTTGCCGATCTGGTGGAGCGCGGCTTTGTGTATCGCGGCAAGAAGCCCGTGTACTGGAGCATCCCCTGCCGCACCGCGCTGGCCGAGGCCGAGGTGGAGTACGCCGACCACGTCAGCCAGAGCGTCTATGTCAGGTTTCCCGTGGTCGGCCAGCCGGGTGTGTCGCTTCTGGTGTGGACGACCACGCCGTGGACGCTGCCCGCCAATCTGGCCGTGGCCTACCATGAAAAGCTCACCTACCAGCTCGTGCGCACCGGCGGGGGCGCGTGCATCGTCGAGACGCTGCTGCTGCCCCGCGTCGCGGGCGCGTGCGGCTGGGATGACTACGAGATTGTGCGCACCCTGCACGGGCCCGAGCTGGCTTCGCTCGAATACGAGCACCCCTTCTGCGCGCGCACCGGGCGGCTTTTTCCCGCCGACTTTGTGGACAACGCCTCGGGCACGGGCCTCGTCCACATCGCGCCGGGCCACGGCGCCGATGACTATCACCTGGGTGTAAGCCGCGGCCTGCCCATCTATTCGCCCGTGGACGACGAGGGTCGGCTCTCCCCCACCGACGACCTGCCCGCCGCCCAGCAGATGCCCACCGCACTCGTCGGCAGGTTCATCCTGGCCCGCGCCGGCCGCAGCGAGGCCAACGAGGCCGTCATTGACCTGCTGCGCGAACGCGGCGCGCTGGCCAGCCAGTCCGACCACACCCACAGCTATCCGCACTGCTGGCGCAGCAAGACCCCCGTCATCTTCCGCGCCATGAACCAGTGGTTCATCCGCGTGGATCACGAGGGCTTTCGCGCGCGCGCGCTGGACGCCATCGGCCGCGTGCAATGGGTGCCCGACTGGGGCCGCCGCCGCATCGAGGGCGCCGTGTCCTCCCGCCCCGATTGGTGCATCAGCCGCCAGCGAAGCTGGGGCGTGCCCATCCCCGCGTTCTACGACGCCCACCAGCAGCCCCTGCTTGACGCCCGCGTCGTGCGTGCGGCCGCCGCCCTGATCGAGCAATCCGGCAGCAACGTCTGGTTTGAAACCCCCGCCGACGCCCTGTGGAAACGGCTGCGGCCCGCCGACTGGGAGGGGCCAGATCCCGTGGCCAAGTCGGGCGACACCCTGGACGTGTGGATTGATTCGGGCAGCTCCAGCCGCGCGGTGCTGATGCGCAGGCCCGAGCTTGCCCCTTCCGGCGGCGATGGCCCAGGCGCCACCGCGACGGCCGATCTCTACCTCGAAGGCTCCGACCAGCACCGCGGCTGGTTTCAGTCCTCGCTGCTGCTCTCGCTGGCGGCGCACGGCCATGCCCCGTATCGCACCGTGCTCACCCACGGATTCATGGTGGACGCCGACCGGGAGAAAATCTCCAAGAGCCAGCAGGGCGCCTATCAGAAACCCCAGACGGCCGACGCCTACGTCAAGACCTACGGTGCCGACGTGCTGCGCCTGTGGGTGGCCTCGCAGGATTTCCGGAGCGACATCGTCGTCAGCGACGAGCGCGTGCGCAAGGTGTCCGAGACCTACCGCAACCTGCGCAACGCGCTGCGGTATCAACTGGGCAACCTGGCCGATTTCGACCCCGCCCGCGACGCCCTTCCCCCTTCCGGGCTTTTGCCGCTCGACCGCTGGGTGCTGGGCGAATTCGCCGCCTTGCAGGCAGACGTGCAGCGTGCCTACGACGCCTACGAATTCCATGTCGTCTACCAGCGCCTCTCCCAGTTTGCCGCCGTGGAGCTTTCCGCCCTGTACCACGACGCCGTCAAAGACCGCCTCTACACCGAGGCCCCCGCCTCCCCACGCCGCCGCGCCGCTCAAACCGCCCTGCATCAGATGGCCAGCGGCCTCTGCGTCATGCTCTCACCCATGCTGGCCTTCACCGCCGACGAGGCCTGGGAGCATCTCCCCGGCCGTCCCGTCCCTTGCGTGCATCTCGCGGACTGGCCCCAGCCCATCCATGCTTCCACACAGGAGCAACGCGACACATGGCGCGCTCTCTTCTCCCTGCGCGACACCGCGCTGGCCGCGCTGGAAGCAGCCCGCCAAGCCAAGCTCATCGGCAAAGCCCTCGAAGCCCGCGTCGTGCTCGCAGCCCCCGCAGGCCCTCTCGCCCACGCCCTCTCCCACGCCGAAGCCCTGCGCGAACTGCTTAGCGTCTCCCAGCTTGAACTGCGCCCCGCCGACGGCCCTGCGACCGCCACCGTCACGGTCGCCGAGGGCACCAAATGCGAACGCTGCTGGCATGTTGAAACCTCCGTCGGCACCCACACCGCTCACCCCACCCTCTGCACCCGCTGCACCCAAGCCCTCCCCTTGCAGGGGGCACCTGCGGTGCGGCAATAGGGGGCGAAGCCATCATTGCCGGGGCGCAGTCCTTAAACCAGGATAAAAGATTTCCATTGATTTATGGCCCAAGGAGGGGTAACAGAAGGGTGCGCCATGAAAACCCTCTCACTGCTCTCTCTTTGCGCTTCTACGATTCTTGCCCCCCCTGCAAGGGGCCGAAACCCCATTGGTCACTGACCTGCGCGCCAAGGCTGCGCAAGGCAACGCCACAGCGCAGTTCAATCTGGGTATCTGCTATGACAATGAAGAAGGATGAGGTGAAGGCTGTGGAGCGGTATCGCAAAGCCGCCCTGCAGGGAGATGCAGATGCGCAGTTCAATCTGGGTCTCTGCTATGCCAATGGCCGAGGTGTGGAGAAGGATGAGGTGGAGGCCGTGAAGTGGTATCGCAAAGCCGCCCTGCAGGGAGATGCAAAGGCGCAGGTCAATCTGGGTAACAGCTATCGCCATGGCCGAGGTGTGGAGAAGGATGAGGTGGAGGCCGTGAAGTGGTATCGCAAAGCCGCCCTGCAGGGAGATGCAAAGGCGCA
>SYLI01000030.1 GCA_005809105.1 Verrucomicrobiales bacterium
CACGGCGACGTGGGCAAGCCCGGCCCGCTGGAAGACAACTGGGCCTCGAACTACGCCGCCGGCGACCTCGCGGAGGAACTCGTGGCCGAGGGTTATTGCGCGATGAAGTTCTGGACCTTCGACCGCGCGTTTCACGAGCACGGCGGGAACTTCCTCCCATGGTCTGCCGTGAAGGCCTGCGTGAAGCCGATGGAGGAGGCGCGGAAACGCGTCGGCGACAAGATTGAAATCCTGCTGGATGGCCACGGCTTCTTCCAACTGCCCGCCGCGTTGCGCATCGCCGAGGCCATGCGCGACCTGCGCCCGCTCTGGCTGGAGGACGTGATGCGCGTGGACAACGTGGACACGTTGGCCGATTTCCGCGAGAAGGCGCGGCTGCCCATCGCCGTGAGCGAGATGTTGATTGGTACGGAGGACTACCGTCTTGCGCTGGAGCGGCGCGCGGCTGATTACGTCATGATTGATCCCACGTGGGTGGGCGGCATCAGCCAGTCGAGGCGGTTGGCCGAGCTGGCGCAGGCGTACAATGTGCCCGCCACGATGCACGACTGCACCGGCCCGCTCACCCTCTTCGCCGGCCTGCACGTCGCGACGGCGGTGCCGAACGTGACCTTTCAGGAGAGTGTCCGCGCGCACATCCGCACCTTCTACAGCTCGCTCATCGAGACGAACGTGGTCATCGAGAAGGGCTTTGCGATGCCTCCAACCACCCCGGGCTTGGGCACGCGCTTGTTGCCCTCGCTTTTCGAGGGCGGCGGGCGGAGTCACCGCATCAGCCGCTCGTGAAGCTTCAGGCGGCGGGGAGGTGGCGCTCCAGAAAGCGCACGAAGTTTCCGTGCATGATGTTCTCAACATCCTGCGGTTTGTAACCGCGCTCGGCGAGTAGCCCGGGCACGCGGTCAAGATCGGCAATCGTGTCCATGTCCATGGGCGATTGTTCGCGCCCGAAACCACCATCCAAATCGGTGCCGACGCCCGAGTGCAGCGAGTTGCCCGCGAGCTGACAGACGTGGTCGATGTGATCCACCATGTGGCGCAACGTGCAGCCGGCCGATTCAGGCGTAGTTTTTCCACGGATCCAGCCGGGCACCATCATCCACGCATCCAGTGCCGCGCCAATCACCGCGCCGCGGGCAATGAGAGTCTTGAGTTGCTCATCGGTGAACTGGCGCTGATGAGGCACGAGCGCGCGGCAATTTTGATGGCTGGCCCATACGGGGCCATGGAAAATTTCCACGGCGTTCCAAAACGCGTCATCGGTGAAGTGCGTGGCGTCGAGGATCATTTTTAGGCGATCCATTTCGACGACCAGTTCCCGGCCTTTGGGGGTGAGGGGGCCCTCGGCTTCCGTGCCCGGTGAGTAGGTGCCCGGTCCATAATGGGCGGGACCGCAGGCACGCAGTCCCTCCGCGTAGGACCGCTCCAGATGCTTGAGCGTGATCATCGAGTCCGCGCCCTCAAGGCTCAGCACATAACCAATCGGCCACTCCGTGGGGGGATTGTTCGACGCCTCTTCGGGGTTCTGTAGTCCCGCGCCGGAGGCGCCACCCTTCCAAAGATCCACCATCGAGCGGAGCTGTGCGCTGTTACGGATCTGCCGCATCTGGCCCTCCTCCTCCATGGCGCGGTACCAGGCAAGCTGGGCTTGCGTCATGGCCCACGCGATTTCTGGCGAGTGCCAGCCGGGCCGCGCGTTGCTCATTTTTACGTATCGCCCGATCTGGGTGGCGACACAGATGCCGACGCGGCCGCGGCGCATTTCGGGAAAGCACACGGTGTTACGGGCGCGATCCTTCTTGTCTGTCTTGCCGTTTTCGCGGGCGCGAATCTCAGAAATGGGCCGGCGCAAGTCGCGGTTCCACTCCATGGCATTCATGGAGAGATCGAGGTGGGCGTCAAAGATGAACATGGGAGCGCGGTCTCAAGGGTTTGCTAGAGCCGAGAATGGCGCGAGCCCTGCACCGCCGTCAAGATTGCGCGGGAGTCTGCGTGGCAGGTTTCGGAGGCACGAGGTAGAAGGCGATCACTCCAGCCATGATGAATGCCGCTGCGCTCACCACGAAGCTTTCGCTCCAGTCTTTGTTCGCGTCAAAGCGGCTGACGATCCAGCCATTGGCCAGCGGCTGGATGGCGGCGCCAAAGTTCCCCCACATGTTGCCCCAGCCGAAGATGGGTGCAATGTGGTCGCCCCCGGCGTCCTGCATCCACGTCCACACGGCCGGCAGTGCGGCGTCGGTGAAGAAGGTCATCAAGCCCAGGCAGAGGGTGATCTGCCAGACACTCTGGGCGCGCAGGCAGAGCAGGAACATCGCCGCGGCAAGAAACCGCGTGCTGATCAGGATGACGCGCCGGCCTCTGTCCGCACCCCAACGCCGCGATGCGTAGTCGGTCGCCAGCCCGCCCAGCAGCAGGCCGGCTAGACCGATGCCCAGCGCCAGTGTGGAGACACGCCCGTTCTGCGTGTCGGTGAGGTGGCGAACCTCCTTGAGATAGGTGGACATGGAATTGATGACAAACGCCCAGCCGTAATTGGTCAGAAACTGGAAGGCACACATGAGCCAGAGGCTGCGGCTCGTCAGCACATGGCGCCAGGGAAAGGGCGCCTTTGCAGCGCCCGCTGCGACGGGTGCCCGGCCTTGGGCGAGCAGATCCCGCTCGGCTTGGTTGCACCCGGGATGCTCTGCGGGCGTCTCGCGAAAAACTTTCCAGAAGAAACCGGCTACCAGAATCCCCAGCATCCCGTAGGCCCAGCCGGCCCAGCGCCAGTTTCCAAAGGACACGATGACGGCCACGGTGATGGCTGGTGCAAAGACCGCGCCCAGCCGCCCGCCGGTGGACACGATGCTGGTGGCGAACCCGCGCCAGTCCACATGCGACCAGCGGTTGAGAAGGCTGCCACTGATGGGGTAGGCGCCGGCCTCCGCCATGCCGCAGCCGATGCGCGCCAGGAGCAGCATCCACAGGCTTTCGGCAAATCCCGTGAGCGCCGTGAATAACGACCAGAGCAGGATGAGCACCGTCATGAGCCGGCGCTTGCCGTATCGCTCGGCCAACCATCCGGCGGGCACTTGAGCCAGCGCGTAGGCCCAGAAAAATGCGCTCTTGAGAAGGTCCTTTTGCAGCTGCTTCTGTTCGGGGGCGAGCTTGAAGTCCGCGTCAAACGAAGCCGAATCCACGATCCATGCCATGCAGATGCGATCGAGATACATCAGGAACGCCGTGAGTGTCGTCGCCGCAAGGACGGCGTGGCGAACCTTCGTCGGGGGCATGGAGGGTGATTAAAGCCCGTTGGGCCGGCCTTGGGCGAGGATTAATTCCAAGGCTCACCAGCCTTAAGCGAGCAGGGCACCAATGACATTGCCGTGGACGTCGGTGAGGCGCATGTCGCGGCCTCCGAATCGGAAGGTCAACCGCTCGTGATCCACTCCCAGCAGGTGCAGGATCGTGGCGTGCAGGTCGTGGATGTCCAGCGGGTTCTCGACGGCGCTCATCCCCATCTCGTCGGTGGCTCCGTAGGTCATGCCGCCACGAATGCCTCCGCCGGCCATCCAGAGGGTGTAGCCGCTCACGTGATGGTCGCGCCCGTCGTCGCCGGAGCTATGCGGCGTCCGGCCCATCTCGCCGGCCCACAAGACCAGCGTCTCATCGAGGAGGCCGCGCTCCTTGAGGTCGCCCAGCAGGGCGGCAATCGGCTGGTCGGTGATGCGCGCATTCTCGGCGTGGCGCCGCCGCAGGTCGCCATGCTGATCCCATGGCGAGTTGTTGCCATGCGTGTTGGGGCAGGTGATCTCGATGAACCGCACGCCCGCCTCCACCAGCCGCCGCGCGCGCAGGCATTGCAGGGCGTAGAGGGTGTCGTAGTCGTTGGCGCGATCCAGTCCATACCGCTCCAGGGTCTCCACGCTTTCGCCCGTGACATCGCAGAGACCCGGCACGAGCGACTGCATTTGCGCCGCCGTTTCGTGGTTGGCAATGGCCGACTCAATCACGGCTGAACCGCCCTGCGACCGGGCAAAGGCGGAGTCCTGTGCGCGCAAATACTCGAGCTTGGTGCGCTGCAATGCCGCGGCATCGGTGGGCTTGATGTTGTCCACGGGCGTGCCGCGCGCGCGGATCATCGCCGCCTGGTGGGTCGCGGGCAGAAACGAGCTGGCAAAGTTCTGGAAGCCGCCGTTGGGGATCCAGTCGTTGTTGAGCACGACGTAACCGGGGAGCTGGTGATTCTCCGTCCCCAGCCCGTAGGAAATCCACGAACCCATGCTGGGCGCGGCGGCCACCGAACGGCCCGTGTGCAGCAGCAGCGATTGCGCGCCGTGCAGGGGCGTTTCGCCGACCATCGAACGAACGACGCAAAGCTCATCGGCCATTTTTGCCAGATGGGGAAAGAGGCTGCTGACCCAAAGCCCCGACTGGCCATGCTGGCGAAAGGTCCACGGGCTTCTCAACCATTTGCGGTTGGCGCTGATGGCCTGCGAGAGCGCGTCAGGCCGCCATTTGGCGCTCTGGCCATGCAGGGTGCCCAGCATGGGCTTGGGGTCAAAGGAATCCACGTGAGACACCCCGCCGTCCATGAAGAGGAAAATCACGCGACGGGCGCGCGGCGCGAAGGACGCCCTCCGGCCCAAGCCCGCGGCATGAGCCCATTGCGCCGCAAGGCCGGAGAGCGCCAGGGCTCCAAACCCCATGTGGGCACGCGCAAGGAAATCGCGGCGCGACTGCGCGGGCGCAACGCAGCCCGGACAGGGTTCACCGGCGAAGCGTGATGGATCAGGGGACATGGATGAACTCCTTGAGATTGAAGATGGCGTGGGCAGCGTCCTGCCATGCGCTTTGCAAATCCAGTCGCGCGCCCACCGCGCCATGCAGGCTCGCGCTCTGTTCCACCAGTCGCAGCAGTCGCGCCGATTCGTCCGCCGTGGGCGGCCGCGACAGCGCGGCCTCCAGCATGCCGCGCGCTCGAGCCTCGGGCGTGGGCGCGCCATCCTTGAGCAGCCGCCCGCTCCAGTGCCGGGCCATCGCGAGCACAAAGGGGTCATTGAGCATCGCCAGCGCCTGATCGGGAACCTGGGTCATGTCGCGTCGCCCGGTGGCGACCTTGGGGATGGGTTGATTAAACACCGCCATCAGGCGCGGCGGCTCCATGAGCGTCATCTTGGTGTACAGGCTGCGACGCCCGTTGCCATCGAGCGGACCGATGAGCAGGCGCTTGGAGGGGTCATTCGCCGCCCGATGCGGGTCTACGGGCGGCCCTCCCAAGCGCGCGTCCAGGCGTCCGGACACCTGCAACATCGCATCGCGGATGGATTCGGCCTCCAGCCGTCGCAGCGGCATGTGATGCAGCAGCCGGTTCTCGGGATCCACCCTCAGGGCGTCGGCGTCAGGAATGCTGCTCTGCTGCCACGCCGCGGAGCTCACCAGCATGGTGACAAGTTTCTTGAGCGACCATCCCTCGTCCATGAAGCGCGCGGCAAGGTGGTCGAGCAATTCAGGGTGCGTCGGCGCCTCGCCCAGATGGCCAAAGTCATCGGGGGTGCGCACCAGTCCTTCGCCAAAGAGGTGCATCCACACGCGGTTCACAAACACGCGGGCCGTGAGGGGATTCTTGTCGCTGGCCAGCGCATGCGCCAGCTCGAGCCTGCCGCTGGACGCGGGATCGTCGCGGCGGGCCGCCCCGCCCAGAAACGCGGCATTGCCACGGGGCACGGCGTCACCCAGACGGGTGTAGGAACCACGCAGACCCAAGCGTTCATCGCGACCCTCAGCGCCGTCGGAGGCGGAACCCACCGTCCGCTCCGGCTGTAGTTGCTTTTCGGCGTCGCGATAGGCGGCCACCAGCTCCGCCAGTTCCGAGTGCGGGGGCAAGTCATTTGGAAGCAGCTTCGCATCAAGCGCGTCGTTGATGAGGCGCACGACTTCGCCATCCGCCTGCCCCAGCCGCCAGTGGTCGACGGCCGCGCGCACCAGTTCGGCAAGGCGCAGTTCCCAAGGGTCGCCCGCGACCGCCGCGTCAAAGAGCGGGACAAACCGCTCCAGCTCATCCAGCGGCGGCTTGCCCGGAGGATGTTCCAGAACCCGGGTCAGCCCCACCCACGAACGTTCGTCGGCCACGTCGGATTCCTTCAAGCCGTTGTAGCCGTAGCGCGGTGGGAAGTAGTTGTTGAGCGACTTGGTGGCCAGCTCCAGATACACGCGGCGCGGTGCGCGATCGACCCCGCCTTCGAGGGTCGAAAAATCCCCGGAGGTGAGCATCTGCCAGCGCGGCTTCGACTGTTGGATGAACTGCATGCGCTCGGAATGGAATGCCTGATCCACGATGAAGGCCCGCGCCGCGTGGCGGCCGCCGGCCAGTTCGACCGAAATCGTGACGGCACCGTTGGTGGGAAACATGGGGCTGCGCACGGCGCCGGCCAGCCGCTGTGACCACACATGGGACCAGCGGCCTGCGGGCAGCAAGTGCGCCACGGCGTTGGTGCCATCGTCCGCCACCACCAGTTCGCCATCCTGCACCAGCCCGTGCCTCATGCCCGCGCCGTCCCATCGCCATCCGGGCGCACCGTCGGCACGGGTGAAATCGGCCATCACCTTGAGGTTGGCGCGGTTCTCCGCCATGCGGCGGGCGCGCTCCTTAAAGAAGGCCTCCGCAGAGAGAGGTGCGAGGGCCGAGCGTTTCCAGAAATCCATAATGGACTCGGGGAACGCAGCCGTGGCATTGGCATCGCGGGGGATGGCCCGGAGCCGGTGGGCAATGTCGTCGCTAGCGCCCCGCCAGCGGTCGGCGGTTTCGCCACGAATGGCCGACTTGATGCGGCGCAGCTCGGCCATTGAGGCGGAATTAAGGTCGGTGGATTCCGCGGTGCGCACGATCCACCGGGTGCTCATCATCACGCCGGTCAGCGCGTAGTAGTCGCGCTGGCTTACGGCGTCGAGCTTGTGGTCATGGCACTGCGCGCAGGCAAGCGTCGTGCCCAGAAAGGCTTTGCCCAGCGTATCAACGATGTCCGCCATCGCCTCCTGGGTCACGCCCTCGGCGTCGCCGTTGTCGCCGTGTCGCCGCTCGCCCATGCGCAGTGCCATGGGGCCGATGAGCGATTCGCAAAGTCCGCTGGCGGCATCCAGGCGCGTCGGGATGAGGTCGCCGGCAACCTGCTCGAGCACGAGCTGGCGAAAAGGCACATCGGCGTTAAAGGCGCGCACCAGATAGTCCCGATACATCCACGCATTTTTTGCCGGCACATCCCATTCGTAGCCGTGCGTGTCGGCGTAGTGCACCACGTCCATCCAGTGCCGCGCCCAGTGCTCGCCAAAATGCGGGCTGGCCAGAAGGTGCTGCACCAGTTTGTCGAACGCCTTGGGCGAGGTGTCGGCCGTGAAGCGTTGGGAGAGTTCAGGGGTGGGAGGCAGGCCGGTAAGCGCAAAGCTAAGCCGACGGACAAGGGCAGGACCGGTTGCCTGCGACGCGGGATGCAGCCCCTTGGATTCGAGGGCCGCGAGGAGAAATCGGTCTACCTCGTTGCGTGCCCACGCGGGGAACTGCACCGCCGGCACGGTGGGTTTCTTCACCGGCTTCAGGCTCCACCACGCGAGCCGCTCGCGGTAGGTGGCATCCCAATCTTGCGGTGAAGGTGCCGCGAATGCAGGCAGGGTTTCTGCCAGCATCAGGAGTGCGATGGCGCCAGCCTTGCACATGGGTTGCATGTTCACCCGCGGCACCACTGGCCACAAGCCCAGATTGGACGCGCCCGGCAGCACCGCCGGTCATCGCGTTTTTGGGGAAACGCGCCGGACGGCGGCCAGCAGGTCAAGCCGGCGATAGGTTCGTTTCGTGACGGGATCTTCGACGGCAACGCCGGTGCCCTGAAAGATGGCCATCATGGCCGCCGCCAGGTTGGGGCCGTCGGCCTTCCACTCGTAGCGGTTCTTCTCGATGGCTTCGCGCAGGATCATGGAGGCACCGCAGGCGATGGCATTGGAAGAGCTGGTGGCTTGCGCAGGCACAAGCAGATCCACCTTCTCGTGGCGGTCCAGATGGATTTCATCCTTGCCCGGCTTGACGGCGCCGATGGCAAAGCAGTGGGGCTGTGAGGCGGGCCAGGAGATGCCTTTGGCAAACTGGTGGTTGCCCGTGGGGGCGCTCACCCAGATTCCCAGTTCGCGCAGCTTGACGAGCTTGGCGTCAATGGCCGTGGGCACGGGTTGGTCATGGGCCAGATCGTCAACGGGGGCGAGGTTGACGGTGGTGATGTGGTGGGCCGCGTGGTGGTCGAGAACCCATTGCAGGGCGCGCGCGAGTGTCGCTGCATCGGCCACCTTGCAGTGGCAGCACTCCAGCCCACGAATGACGGCGACCTGATTGTTGTAGGCAACGCCCCATCGCCCCGCGAGATTCAACGAGGAGGGAATGCCGATGGTGGAGCCGTGATAGCCGCGGCCTTCGTGGCTCGGATCGCCATCGCCGTCCACTGCGTCATGGGCCACGCGCACCTTGGGCGTGCCGTCCATCTTCGCCTGCCACTCGGGCATGGCCAGTTTGCAACCGTCGTCCACGAGTGCCAGGGTTTGACCACGGCCGAAAGTGAGCGTGGAGGCAAACTCCTTCCACGTGTCGGTGATTCGTGCGTGGCGAAATTCCACGGGATTGACGGGCTCGCCGCCGGGGAGCAGGGGCAGCGCCCCTCCCAGCATCGCAGCCGCGGCAAGCAGAAGGCGGAGGCTCATTTGAGGTCCGCCTTCAATTCCTTCGCCATCTCCAGAAGCGCATCCATCATCTTGACCGATGCCTCCCGCTCCAGCGCGTTGGTGGCCGGCCATGTCTCGTAGCCGCCCCACTCGAAGTGGCGGGGCGTGGGCATGTAGCCGTAGTAGCCGTGGGCCAGTTCGACGAGGAACGACTGGGCGAAGGGGCTGCGTTTTTTGAACTCCAGGCCCGTCTCGGAAAACGTTTCGGTGCAGGTGGTGCCGATGCAGATTTCCCCAAGTCGCAGCACCTGCACGGGGGCCTTGGTTTTCGTGCTGGCCTGCGCCAGTCGCAGCACGCGCTTGGCATAGATGGCCGGCAGCGACTTGCTCGCCACAGGTCCCGTGGACTTGGTTGCCGTGTCCTTGGCCCACGCCAGAAGCTCCGGTTCCACCTTGCGCCAGGCGATGTCCAGCTCGCGGTAGCGTGCGCCCAGCGGCGCCGCATCCTTCCACGACGCCTTCTTGAGGGCGGCGTGCACCTTGGCCGCGACATCCTCGGCCACATGCCGCATCTGGGCATAGGGAGGTTGGGCGGGGCGCGGCGTGCGGAAGTTGATGTTGTTCACATCGCCGCTGGTGCCATTGGCCATGATCGCGACGAAGGGCGGATCATTCTCCGGCTGGAGCTTTTCAATGGCCTTGCAGTACATGCCAAAATAGTCCGCAGAGATGTGCCCGGCGCCCACACCGCCGACGTAATGCAGCGAGTACGCGGAGAGGAGTGCGATGAGCCGCCCCGCGGGTTCGCGCAATGCGACGAAGGACACGGTGGGGTCGGTGGGGCCGGCCGGCTCCACAAGGTCTGCACTGCCGGCGCCGGGGTTCATCTTCACCTTGTCGAGCCGCCCCGTGAAGGGCGTGGCGACGGGTTCGCGCATGTGCCATCGGCGATTAAAGAGGTGCTCGGGGGCCTCGGCGGTGCCAAAGGCAATCTGTGCGGGGCGCAGCAGATTGGAGGCGCTGCGCACTCCGTCAGCCACGCGCCGCGCCACGAAGCGCTGGTAGTCGTCCAACTCGGTGTCGGATTGATAGCCGCGCGGCATCTCGCCCAGCGCGCTGACGGCCGAGTGGGTGTGAGTGCCGGAGATGAGGACGTGGGCCGCGGGTATGCCCGTGTCCTTCTCGATCAGCCGCCGCGCCTCGACGCTCACACTGCGGTGCAGGCCGAGCAAGTCGCACACCACAATCGCAAGCTGGGTGTTGCCATCGTCCAGCACGAGACAGCGGGCCAGCAGCTCGTCATGCACATGCGTCCCCGGAAAGGGAAGGAATCCGCCGATGATGTCCTGTCCCAGCGGGGGCGTGATGTTGGCCGTGGCGGCGCCGGCGCGAAGTTGCTTGGGGCGTGCAGGCGGTTCGGCGGCAAAGGCGCCAGCCGTGAGGACGCCGATAAGAAGCATGAGTGCGCGGTTCATGGTCAGGACACTTTGCGAAGCTTGCTGATGCGACCGGTGGCCACCCACTCGGCGACGAAGATGTTGCCGGCGGCATCGAAGCAGGCGTCATGCGGATGAACGAACTTGCCGGCGATCCACTTCTTGGAATCGCCGCGCACGTCCTTCTCCTGCTTCGTGACGCGCTCCACATCCTCGCCCAGCCGGGCGACCACCTCGTTCTTGGAGTTGAGCAGGGTGATCCGGGCGTGCAATTCGGGCACCAGCAGCAGGTCCTTCCAGGTGTCTAAATTCGCCGGCAGCCCGTAGCCTTTGAGCGTCTCAACATACTTTCCATCCATCGTGAAATACTGGAGCGTGCCATGAGCGCGGTCGCAGACGGCGATGCGTGCCGTGCGCCCCGGCCGGCGGTCGATCCAGATGCCGTGCGGGGTGTTGAAGGTGCCCTCGCCGTTGCCCGGGCCGCCAAAACTGGAAACCCACTCGCCCTTCCGGTCGTATCGATGGATGCGGAAGGAGCCGTAACCGTCGGCCAGCAGGAACCCGCCGTCGTCGAGGAACGCGAAGTTGGTCGGCATGAACGCGTTGCGGCCCCAGCGGCGCACGCGCACCTTGTCTTCATCCTTGGCGTAGGCGCCGCTGTCCATCGGCGCGAACTTCTCCCAGACGACTTCGCCGCGGAGGGTCAACTTGGCGAACGACTTCACCTGCTGATAGGCGCAGACATATAGAAACTCGCGCCCTCCCTCCTCGCGCACCTCAATGCCGTGGCCGCCACCCTGGAACTGCTGGCCAAAGGCGCGCACGAACTTGCCGGCCGCATCGAACACGAAGATGGAGGGATGATCCTTCAGGTTTTCCCGACCCTCGTGGATCACGTAGAGATTCTGGTCGCGATCCACCGCCACATTGTGCGTCGTCTGCCAGGTGTACTTGTCGGGCAGCTTCGCCCAGTCGTGGACGACCTCGTAGCGGTACTCACCCTCGCCGATGACGAGGGCCTTGTTGGTTTTCTGGGCGGTGAGCACGCGCGGCGCGGCAATGGCCGCGGCAGACGTGGCGGCGAGGAATTGGCGTCGATTAAGTTTGGCACGCATGGAAGGTGGAGGTTGTAGGTTGCTTTGTGGAACGGGGAAAGAATATCCGCGTCGTGCCCGAACGCAACTCCGTTCCTGCCAGTCTGGCGGCTCTCAACCGGGAACGGAAGGTTGCGCCAGGACACCGGCTGCGGCAGGCTCTCTGCCATGATTCCACGCCTGCTCTGTTCCGCCGGATGGCTCGGGGTTGTTCTTCTCGCATGGAGCGCAGAGCCCGCGGTGGATCTGGGAGCCATCCGCGAGGAGCACGTGATGATCCCCATGCGCGATGGCAAGCGGCTCTCCGCGTGGCTTTATTTCCCGCCAGGCGATGCGAAGTGGCCCGCACTCTTCGAGCAGCGCTACGCGGACATTCGCGGTGTGGGCACGCGCAAGGCAGCGGCGAAACTCGCTGAATCAGGCTTTGTCGTGGCGATGGTCAATTTCCGAGGCACGCACCAGAGCGAAGGCACGTGGGTGGGCTATCGCGCGCTGGCGTGGGGCGAACTCAAGGACGGCTACGACACCTGCGAATGGCTCGCGGCGCAGCCGTGGTGCGCGGGCAAGATCGGCACGTTTGGCAGCTCGCAAGGCGGCTACGCGCAAAACTTCCTCGCCGTCACACGGCCGCCGCATCTGGCCGCGCAATACATGGTGGACACGGGACTCAGCCTCTTCCAGGAAGGCTACCGCATCGGTGGCGTGACGCGGCCGGAGCGTTTCAAGGCGATGGACAAAGTCGCTCGCGAGCCCGCGCACAACCGCGCGCTCATGGAGGAATGGTTCCGACATCCGCACTATGACGACTACTGGCGCGCCGAGGATTGCTCGCTGCACTTTGACAAGATGGACGTGCCCTGCTTCACCATCGGCAGTTGGTATGACTTCATGTGTCAGGGCTCGGTGATGAGCTTCATCGGCCGGCAGCACTCGGGTGGGCCCAACTCGCGCGGAAAGCAGCAACTTCTCATCGGCCCGTGGCTGCACGGCCGGCTCAACAAGGGCAGCAAGGTTGCTGAGCTCGAATATCCGGCCAACGCCACATGGCCCGAGAACGAGCACATGGTACGCTGGTTCAACCACTGGCTTAAGGACGAGCCCAATGGTGTCGAGAAAGACCCGCCCGTGCGCTACTATGTGATGGGCGCCGTCGGCGAGAAGGGTGCGCCGGGCAACCAGTGGAAAAGTTTGCCCGACTGGCCGCCCGCCGCGCACACGAATTACTTCTACCTTCACGCCGGCGGCAAGCTCGAGCGGCGCGTCCCGACTGCGGCGAGTTCCACCACGAGCTACGAGAGCGATCCGCGCAAGCCCATGCAGATTCCCGGCGCGGGCTTTCCGGGCGCAAAGGACGCGCGGCCCTTTGAGGAGCAGGCGCAGGTGCGGACGTTCACGAGCGAGGAGCTCACTGCGCCCGTCGAGTGGACGGGCTTGGTGAAGGTTGAGCTGTGGGTCAGCAGCACCGCGCGCGACACGGACTTCCTCGTGCGTGTGAGCGACGTGTATCCCGACGGCCGATCGATGCTGCTCATGGACTATCCGCGGCGCGCGCGCTATCGCGAGGACTTCGACCGCGAAGTGCTGCTCAAGCCCGGCGAACCCGTGAAGCTGGCGTTTGATGTGGGCTGGACGAGCATCATTTTCAACAAGGGCCACCGCATTCGTGTGACGGTCGCCAGCACGGGCGCGCCGCTCTACGAACCCAATCCGCAGACCGGCGGCCCGCAGACCATCGAGTTCCCGAACGAGGCCTTGGCCGCGACCAACACCCTTCACCACGAGCGCCTGCGCGCCTCGCGCATTCTGGCGCCCGCTCCACGGTGATGACGAGGCATGAACATCGGGATTGTCGCCTTCCTCAATGGCCGCGTCGCGGAATAGTGTCCGCAGCATGTCCACTTCGGGATCCGTTGGTCGCCATCAGTCATGCTTCGACCGTCTCCAACTGCATCCGGCCAATCTTTTCAGGCGAGACCCGTTTGGAAAGATAAAGCATTTCAATCCCCACCACCTTGCCGCTGGCATTGTAATCGAAAATGACGCCCGGCGAAACCTCCTCGCTCTCGGCGTCGGGGGCCTCATCCAGATCGAGATAAAGCGCGTCGGCTTTGCGGTCAATGGTCGGTTTCATCATTTGCCTTTCAGCTTGCGATCCAGATGCACAGTGATGACGCGCCTCGGTTCATCTTTAGATACGATAATCCGCAGCACCCGATTGGTAAGCTCTGGCACGACCGCCAGTCGGTGTTCGAGCGTTGCATCCATCCCGTCCGGCTCGATGCGCGTCGGCTGGTCAACAGCGCTCTCGATCCATTCTTTGCGCAATGGCCGTTTCGCAATTCGCTGCAAAACGTGTTCTGTGTAAATCAAACTCATTGTGGGATTGCGATAGCGGAACAGGAATTCCAGAGCCGCTCAATTCAAATGGGCAACGGGCTATTCAATCCTCCTCCTCTCGGGGCCGGGAGTCCCCTTTTGCATGTCTCCCCCTTGGCCTCGAACCTATTTCCGCGCGTTCCCAAGCCTGTGTCTAGCACGCAAACTGCCTTGCGGCACACCCCACCACTGTCTCCTTGGGAGGATCCGCCACGGCTCTGTCTTTGATTCCAAATGGGGTTGGGCACAATGTTTTCCAAACTGCTGATGGCTCATTCTCCTAATGGCACCACGGTCACCCTTGCAAAGCCTTGTTGCGGCGGCGCCGGCTTTGTGATTTCATAGCCGCTCAAACACCTCTAAATGGAAGTCACAAATAGCCGGCTCCTCCTGCACTCTCGGCTTCGATGGCCAAGCTCCGGCTCGCTGCCACCTAACCACTCATGTTTGAACAAGCCTTCAAAAACATCGACGTCATCCTCTTCAAGGACGCCGGCCCCACCAGCGAACTCGATTACACCGAGCAGACCTCGTGGCTGCTCTTCCTGAAATACCTCGATGCCCTCGAACACGACAAGGCCACCGAAGCCGCCCTCGACGGCCGGAAATACACCCACATCCTCGACAAACCCTACCGCTGGGAATCCTGGGCTGCGCCCAAGGGCAAAGATGGCAAGATCGACCACAACACTGCCCTCACCGGCGACGACCTGATTCAATTCGTCAACGCCAAGCTTTTCCCGTACCTGAATGGGTTCAAGGCCAAGGCCACCGGCCCGAACACCATCGAATACAAGATCGGCGAAATCTTCGGCGAGATAAAGAACCGCATCCAGAGCGGCTACAACCTGCGCGAGATCATCGACCACATCGACGAACTCCGCTTTGCCTCCCAGACCGAGAAGCACGAGCTCTCGCACCTCTACGAAGCCAAGATCAAAAACATGGGCAACGCCG
>SYLI01000031.1 GCA_005809105.1 Verrucomicrobiales bacterium
GGCCACCCGCTACAACAACCCGCGCATCGCGTTTGTCAACAAGATGGACCGCGTCGGCGCCACTGTTAATTACGTCATCGGAGAGATGCGCGAGAAGCTGGGTGCCAACGCTTGGGCCGTGGGCATCCCCATTGGCTCCGAGGACAAGCTGGCGGGCGTGGTGGACGTCATCAACCAGCGCGCCATCGTTTACGATCCCACCGACACGACGGGGACCAAGTACTCGCTGGAGCCCGTGCCCTCCGACATGGTGGAGGAGACGAAGAAGGCTCTCGAGGCGCTCATCGGCGCTGTCAGCGACAAGGATGAGGAGATCGCCGATCTGGTGCTCCATGAGCGGCCCGTGTCGCCGGAGGTCCTCAAGCGCGCCGTGCGGCGCCTGACGATTGCCAACGAGCTGGTGCCCGTGTTCGGCGGTTCGGCGTTCAAAAACCGCGGCGTGCAGCCGTTGGTGGACGCCGTGATTGATTTTCTGCCTTCGCCCGTGGACATCCCGGCGGCGCAGGGAGTGGACCCGGATGATCAGGAGCAGGCCTTGACGGTGGCCACCGGCGACGCAGGCGAGTTCTGCTCTCTGGCGTTCAAGCTCTGGACGGATCCCTTCGTGGGCAAGCTGGTTTTTTTCCGCGTGTATCGCGGCTCCATCAGCAAGGGAGACACGCTCTACAATCCGCGCACGAGGCGCTCGGCGCGCGTCAGCCGGCTCATGCGCATCCAGGCTGACAAACGGTTGGATGTGGAAACGGTGTACTCCGGGGACATCGCCGCGCTGGTGGGCCTGCGCAATATCACCACGGGCGACACGCTCTGCGACGAGGAAGCGGCCGTGAGCCTGGAGCCGCCCAAGTTTCCCGAGCCGGTCATCGCGATGGCCATCGAGCCCAAGACGACCAACGATCGCGACAAGATGGCCGAGGGATTGGCGCGACTTTCTGAGGAAGACCCGACCTTCCGCATGTTCACCGACCACGAGACGGGCCAGACGATCATCGCGGGCATGGGCGAGCTGCACTTGGAAATCATCCGCGACCGGCTCTTCCGCGAGTTTGCCGTGCAGGCCAACTGCGGTGCCCCACAGATTGCGTATCGCGAGGCCGTCACCAAGCCCGCCGAGGGCGAGGGCAAGTTTATCAAGCAGTCTGGCGGGCGCGGCCAGTACGGTCACGCCGTCATCAAGCTCGAGCCCCGGGCAAGAGGCGAGGGCGTGGAGGTTGAGAATAAGATTGTCGGGGGCGTCATTCCCAAGGAGTATATTCCCGCTGTCATTGCCGGGGTCGAAGAGGCCATTGCGGGCGGCGTATTGGCTGGCTACCAGATGATTGACCTTCGCGTGGAGGTCATCGATGGAAGCTTCCACGAAGTGGACTCAAACGAGCTGGCCTTCAAGATGGCCGGCATCTTTGCGTTCAAGGATGCGTGCAAGAAGGCAGGGATGATCCTGCTGGAGCCGGTGATGGCCGTGGAATGCACGACGCCCGGCCAGTATCAGGGCGATTTGATTGGTGATTTAAACCGGCGCCGCGGCCGGATCGAGGCCATCGACAACAAGGTCACCGGCACGGTGATCAAGGCTGAGGTGCCACTGGCGGAGATGTTCGGATATGCGACGAGCATCCGTTCGCTCTCCAGCGGAAGGGCCTCGTACTCGATGGAGCCGCGCAGTTTTGCGCAGGTGCCTTCGGCGATCGCGGAGGAAGTTTTGGAGCAGAGCCAGCAGACGCGGACGGGCAAGAAGCGGGGAACCTAAAGACATGGTTGAATCGAAACAGACCATCATACGCATTCGGCTCAAGGCCTACGACCATCGCGTGCTGGACAAGTCGGTGCAGGACATCGTCGAGACGGTGAAGCGCACGGGTGGCGTGGTGCGCGGCCCGGTGCCGCTGCCCACGCGAGTGGAACGGTTCACGGTCAATCGCTCGCCCCATTGCGACAAGAAATCCCAGGAGACTTTTGAGCAGCGCACCCACAAGCGCATCATCGACATCCTTCCCACGAACAACACCACCGACGAGCTCAAGAAGCTGAACCTGCCCGCCGGCATGGACATCAACATCAAGATTCTCAACTAGCCATGATCGGTTTGATCGGCAAAAAACTTGGGCAGACGCGCGTGTACGACACCGCCGGCAACGCCGTGGGCGTCACGGTGGTGCTGGCAGGCCCCAACCGCGTGCTGCAATGCAGGACGATGGAGACCGACCGCTATTGCGCGGTGCAGCTGGGGTTTGACGAGCAAAAGCCCTCGCGCGTCTCCAAGGCGCTCAACGGCCATTTCAAGAAGAGCGGCTCCGGCGCCGTGAAGCAGGTGCGCGAGTTCCGCAATTTTTCGCTCACCGTCAAGGCCGGCGACGTGGTGGGTCCGGGCATCTTCAGCGCCGGCGACTACGTGGACGCCATCGGCGTCACCAAGGGCCGCGGCTTCGCGGGCGTCGTCCGCCGCTGGAAATTTCGCGGAGGCAATCGTTCGCACGGCCAGAAGGGCTGGTACCGCCGGCCCGGCGCCATCGGCTGCCGTTCCACCCCCGGCTGGGTTATCAAGGGCAAGGGGATGCCCGGTCACATGGGCCAGCGCCAGCGCACCGTGCAAAACCTGCAGGTGATGGCCGTGCGCGAGGACGACCAGCTTCTGCTGATTCAGGGGTCCATCCCCGGCGCGAATGGCGACTACGTCATCATCCGTGAGTCCAAGAAGAATCCTAAGGCCCCTGCCAAGAAGTAACCGGATGGTCCCGATGAAATTGAAGGTCAAATCCAAGGACGGCAAGGAGGCAGGCGAACTGACGGTCGGCTTTGGCGTCATCGACAATGCCAAGGGCACTCAGGCCGTGCACGAGGCCGTGACGGCCTACCTTGCAGCCCAGCGGTTGGGCACGGCCAACACCAAGACCCGCTCTGAGGTGGCCGGCAGCGGCAAGAAGCCATGGCGCCAGAAGGGCACCGGCCGCGCGCGCGCAGGCTCGTTGCGTTCGCCGCTCTGGCGTGGCGGCGGCATCACGCACGGTCCGCGCCCCCGTGATTTTTCAAAGAAGGTTGGCCGCAAATCGGCGCAGCTCGCGCTGCGCAAGGCGTTCAGTGCGCGCCTGCACGCCCATGACGTCATCGTCGTGGACAATCTGGATCTGGACTCGCACAAGACCAAGGGCGTGATCCAGCTCTTGCGCCACTTGGAGATCTGCCCAAGCGCCAGCGTCCTGTTGGTGGACACGCAGGCCAAATTGAATGATGCGACGGCGAAGCTGCGACTGGCTGCGGGCAATCTGATGTTGGTGGACGTGACGGGAGGCAGGCTGTTGAACACCTATCAAGTCTTGCGCTACGACAAGCTTATCATCTCCCAGGCCGCGCTGGCGGAAGTCGAGTCGCGTCTGAAAGGAGACCGGCAGGCATGAACGCGACGGAGATCATCAAGTCCATTCATCTGGGCGAAAAGAGTCTGGTGGGGCGCGACCTTTACGGGTCAACCAACCGGCGCACGCAGGGCATGGACGCCAAGAAGCAGCGTGTCGAGGCGCTCAAGCCCGAGGCACGCAAGAAGCTGCGCAACCAGTTCAACCAGCCCAAGTACACGTTTCTGGTGGATCCGCGGGCCAACAAGCACCAGATCGGGCATGCCGTCCACGAGCTCTACAAGGTGAAGGTCGTGGCCGTGAACACGATTAATTCGCGGACCAAGCCCGGCCGCAAGCTCACCCGTTTTCCGCGCGCGCCGCGCGACTACAAGAAGGCCGTGGTCACGCTGATGGAAGGCGAGAAAATCGAAACCATTTGATCCCATGCCGATCCGCACCTTCCGCCCACTGACGCCTTCCACGCGATACATCGCGCGGCCGACGTTTGACGAAATCACCAAGACGCGGCCTGAAAAGTCGCTGGTGCGCACGCGCAAGCGCACGTCGGGCCGCAACAGCTACGGGCGTGTCACCTCGCGCGGGCGCGGTGGCGGCCACAAGCAAAAGCTGCGCACGGTGGATTTCAAGCGCAACAAGCATGGCGTGGACGCCAAGGTCATCGCCATCGAGTATGATCCGGGCCGCACGGCGAGACTGGCTCTTCTGGAGTATGCCGACAAAGAGCGGCGGTACATCCTGGCGCCGGTGGGGCTGGAGGTGGGACGCATCGTCCAGAACGGCCCCAACGCCGCACCCCTGCCGGGCAACAGCGCCCCGCTCAAGTCGATCCCCATCGGGTCGCCCATCCACAATCTCGAACTCACCCCCGGCCGCGGAGGCCAGCTGGTCCGGTCAGCGGGCGTTGCCGCCACGCTCATGTCGCGCGACGAAGGCTACGCCCAGGTGCGCCTGCCTTCGGGCGAGATGCGCCTTGTGAACGAGCTTTGCATCGCCACCATCGGTCAGGTGGGCAACACCGACCACGAGAACCGCGTGTGGGGCAAGGCGGGTAGCTCGCGGCACCGTGGCATTCGTCCGATTTCCCGCGCCGTGGCCCGCAACCCTGTGGATCACCCGATGGGTGGTGGCCAGGGCAAGACCGCCGGCGGCGGCCATCCGGTGACTCCTTGGGGTGTCATCACCCGCGGCTACAAGACGCGGCGGCGCAAGCACGTTTCCAACCGGTTCATTCTGGTGCGGCGTGACGGCCGGCCGTTCAAGAAATCTTAAGCCATGCCACGCTCCCTCAAAAAAGGCCCGTTCGTCGAGCAGCACCTGCTGGACAAGGTTCAGGCTGTCAACGCCAGCGGCACCAAGCGCCCCATCAAGACCTGGTCGCGCCGCTCGATGATCATCCCCGAATTTGTCGGGCACACGTTTAACGTGCACAACGGGAAGCTGTTTCTTCCCGTGTACGTCAACGAGCAGATGGTGGGGCACAAGCTGGGCGAGTTTTCGCCCACACGCACCTTTAAGAAACACGGCGCCCACACCGCCAAGGTGGAGAAGTAAGCCATGGAAGTACGCTCCATCACCCGCAACGCAAAGATGTCCGCACAGAAAGTGCGCGAGGTCGTCCGCCAGATTCAGGGAATGCGCGCGCTGCACGCCAAGGCGGTGCTGGCCTGCGTGCCCCGCAAGTCGGCGCGCCTGGTGGCCAAGACGCTCGACTCGGCCATCGCCAATGCCGAGAACAACAACCAACTCAAGGCGGAGACCCTGCACGTCAAAGAGGCATGGGTCGGGCAGGCCACGCCTGCCAAGCGCTGGATGACGCGTGCGCGCGGCTCGGCGACCACCATCATCAAGTGCAACTGCCACATCCGCATCGTCCTGTCGGACGGGCGCAAAGAGACCTAAGACATGGGACAGAAAACCAACCCCATTGGCCTGCGTCTGGCCGTCAATAAGGACTGGAACTCCAAGTGGTTCGCCGACAAGAAGGAATTTCCGGCGCTGCTGGATGAGGATCGTCGCATCCGTGAGCTGCTGAGGAAGCGGCTCGAGCAGGCCGCCATCACCAAGATTCTTATCGAACGCGCCACGGGCCGTTGCCGCATCAAGCTGCTCACGGCGCGCCCTGGTGTAGTCATCGGCCGCCGCGGCTCAGAGATCGACAAGCTCAAGGAAGAGCTCGCCAAGATGACCGGCAAGGAGATTCACGTCGACATCACCGAGGTGCGCCAGCCCGACTCTGACGCCCAGCTCGTCGCCGAGAACATCGCCATGCAGCTCGAGCGCCGCATCGCCTTCCGGCGCGCCATGAAAAAAGCCATGCAGCTGGCTATGGATATCGGTGCGGAAGGCATTCGCCTCCGGCTGGCCGGGCGCTTGGGTGGCACGGAAATCGCCCGCGTTGAACAGTATCTCAAGGGCCGCGTGCCGCTGCACACGCTGCGCGCGAATATCGATTACGGATTTGCCGAAGCCTCCACCCAGCAGGGCCGCATTGGCATCAAGTGCTGGATTTGCAAGGGCGATGAACAGCCGCGCAAGGCCGGTCGTCCCGCGGCCCCCGAATCGGAACCGGCCGTGGCAGCGCGCTAATCACCGACAACGATCATGGCCACAACTCCGGATCTCACCAAACACCGCAAGATGCACCGCGGCAGCCGCGCCGGCATCGCCCGACGCGGCCACACGGTGGCCTTTGGCCAGTTTGGCCTGCAGGCGCTGGAACGCTGCTGGATGACCACCCGCCAGATTGAGGCGGCGCGGCAGACCATCACGCGCACCATGAAGCGCCGCGGCAAGCTCTGGATCCGCATCTTCCCTCAAAAGTCGTACACCAAGAAGCCGCTGGAAGTGCGAATGGGCAAGGGAAAGGCGGGTATCGAGGACTGGGTGGCGGTGATCCGCCCGGCGAACATGCTCTTTGAAGTCGATGGAGTGCCCGAGGTGGTGGCCAAGGCAGGCATGCGCCTGGCGGCGGCAAAGCTGCCGATCCGCACCCGTTTTGTCGTGCGCGGTCGCGCCTGATGCCATGAAGAAGAATCCCATCAACGAACTTTCCGAGCAGGAGCTGCAAAAGCAGGCCCGTGATTTGCGCCTCGAGCTCTTCTCGCTGCACCAGTCGCACGCGCAGATGGGCAACCATCAGGGTGGCGACTTCAAGGTGCACCAACTGAAGGCAAAGCGCCGGGACATTGCGCGACTGGAAACGCGGCTGACTCAGGTGCGCCGCGCCAAGGTTCCCGCCGTGGCGAAATCCTAAAGCTGATTTTTTAATGAGCGAGGCCCCCACAACCCAGTCCCACCGCAAGGAACGCGAAGGCGAAGTGGTGTCGGACAAGATGAAACGCACGATTGTCGTGCGGGTGAAACGCCGCGTGCACCATCCCGTGTACCGCAAGGCCATGACCCTGACGAAGAAGTTCTACGCCGATGACCCGAAGGACGAGGCGAAGACCGGCGACGTGGTGTTGATCCGCGAAACGCGGCCGCTCTCCAAGCTCAAGCGCTGGGAGCTGGTGCGGATTGTCCGCCGCGCCGCCGCGACCGCCTAGGAAAGACGTATGCTCCAAGTCCGTTCCATTTGCGACGTGGCCGACAACACCGGCGCCAAGCGCGCGGCTGTCATCGGCGTGCTGGGCCGCAACAAGCGCTACGCCGAGATTGGCGACGTCATCAAGGTGCACATCAAGGAGGCGGCGAGCGATGGCACCATCAAGAAGAGCGAGGTGGTCAACGCCGTCCTCGTGCGCACCCGCAAGGCCATTCGTCGTAGCGACGGCTCCTACGTGCGCTTTGACAACAACGCCATTGTCATCATCGATGCCGAATGCAACCCGCGCGGCACGCGCATCTTTGGCCCCATCGCGCGCGAGCTGCGGCAGAAGCGGTTCATGAAGATCATTTCCCTGGCCCCCGAGGTCATCTGACGCCATGGCAAGACGCTCTCATTCCCCAACCCCCAGCGCCCGCCGGCGCGCACTGCACGTCAAGGCAGGCGACGAGGTGGTGGTGCTGGCCGGCAAGGACCGCGACAAGCGCGGCAAGGTCCGCAAGGTGATCGCCCGGAAGGGCCGCGCCGTGGTGGAAAATCTGCAGCAGGTGAAGAAGCACCTGCGCCGCAGCCAGACCCAGCCGCAGGGCGCCATCGTGGACCAGGACGGCTCCATTCACCTTTCCAACCTCATGCTGGCCGCAGAATACGACCGGCGCCACGCCAAGCCGGCGGCGGCCACCCCGGCCTAGACCTCCCCGATGAAACCGCGACTTCAAACTAGGTACCACGAAGTGATCCGGCCCGCGCTGCTTCAGGCGCGCGGCTACACCAACTCGCATCAAGTGCCCCGACTGGAGAAAGTGGTGCTCAACATGGGTGTGAGCGCCAGCCTTGAAAAGTCGGCCATCGACGAGGCCGTGCGCGATCTCACCCTCATCTCCGGCCGCAAGCCGGTGGTCACCAAGTCCCGCATGGCCATCGCCAATTTCAAGCTGCGGCAGGGCCAGTCGGTGGGCTGCTTTGTCACGCTGCGCCGCGAGGTCATGTACGAATTTGTGGATCGCCTGACGTCGGCCGCGCTGCCGTGTATCCGCGATTTCCGGGGCATCAGCCCCCGCGCCTTCGACGGCCGCGGCAACTACTCGCTGGGCATCGCCGACCAGACGATCTTCGCGGAGGTGGAGACCGACAAGGTCAAGCGCCAGCAGGGTTTGGATATCACCTTTGTCACCTCGGCGAAAACGGACGATGAGGCGCGAGACCTGCTGGCAAGGCTGGGCCTTCCCTTTGCCGTTCCCGCCGCCGCCGGCTCGACCCCGTAGCAACACAACCCTACTCTGGATATGGCCAAAGTCGCATGGATTGAACGTAACGACCGCAAGCGCCGCACGGTGGCCAAGCACGCCGCCAAGCGCGCCGAGCTGAAGGCGAAGGGCGATTACGCGGGGCTCGCCAAGCTGCCGCGCGATGCCAGCCCCACGCGACTGGTGAATCGCTGCAAGGTCAGCGGCCGCCGTCATGCCCACATGCGCAAGTTTGGCGTGAGCCGCATGACCTTCCGCGAGGCCGCGCTCAACGGGATGATTCCCGGTGTGACGAAAGCGAGCTGGTAACCATGGATCCCATCGCCAACATGCTGACCAGTGTGCGCAATGGCAGCCAGGCATTGTTGCCTGAAGTGCGCGTGCCCCATTCCAAGATCAAGGAGAGCATCGCGCGCATCCTCAAGCGCGAGGGGTACATCTCCGATTTCGGCGTGGAGGGCGACAAGCTCAAGCGCCTCAAGGTGACCCTCAAGTACCGCGGTCGCAAGGGCGTCATCGCCGGCCTCAAGCGCATCAGCACGCCGGGCCTGCGGCAGTATGTTCCCTCGGGTGAAGTCCCGCGGGTGCTGGGCGGCTTGGGAGTCGCCATCCTGTCCACCTCCAAGGGAGTGATGAGTGGCGCCGACGCCCGCCGCGAGAACGTGGGCGGCGAAGTGCTCTGCCACGTTTGGTAGCAAGGATCGACATGTCAAAGATTGGAAAAGCCCCCATCGCCGTTCCGGACAAGGTGAAAATCAGCTTCGCCGGACGCCGCGTCTCCATCGAGGGCACGAAGGGCAAGCTGGCGATGGATCTGCCCGAGCACACCACTGCAGCCCTTGCCGAGGGCAAGCTCATTGTCACGCGCGATGGGGATAACGCCCGCTCGCGCGCGATGCACGGCCTTTGCCGCGCACTGCTCAACAACATGGTGCGCGGTGTGCACACGGGCTTTGAGAAGCGGCTGGAGATTCAGGGTGTCGGCTTTAAAGCTGCGGTGCAGGGCAAGATTGTGAACATGCAGCTGGGCCAGTCGCACGAGATCAATCACGCCATACCCGAACAGGTGAAGGTGACGGTGGATCAGAACACCAAGATTCTCATCGAAGGCCCCGACCGTCAGGTGGTGGGGCAACTGGCGGCCGAGCTTCGCGGCTACTATCCGCCGGAGCCCTACAAGGGCAAGGGTGTGCGGTACGTGGGCGAGACGGTCGAACGCAAGAAGGGCAAGCGCGAGCAATAATCTGCCGCCACCAAAACCTTACCGGGATGAAACCACAACTCAAACATCAGCGCGTCCAACGCCGCCGCTGGAGCACGCGCAAGCGCATCATCGGCACGGCCGCGCGCCCGCGCATGAGCGTGCGCTTCACCGGCAGGAACATTCACATCCAGTTTGTAGACGATGCGGCCGGCCACACGCTGGCGTATGCCTCCACCGTCGCCAAGGGCGCCGGCACGAAGGGCAAGGCCAACCGTGCCGCCGCCGAACAATTGGGGCGGAGCGCCGCCACGGCCGCGATGGAAAAGGGGATCAAACAGGTCGTGTTCGACCGCAGCGGATCCCAGTATCACGGCAAGGTTGAAGTGCTGGCGAATGCCGCGCGCGCCGTCGGCTTGGTTTTTTAGTCAACACCCCACCCCCACAGAATACCCGTGGCAGAAATCCCCACCCCCGTAACGACCGGAACGGCAGCGCCCGAGGCTGCCCAAGTTGAAGCGCCCCGCGGCGACCGCGGCGGCCCTCGTGGCGACTTTCGTGGCGGCGGCCGGGGCGGCCCTCGCCGGGGCGGTCCGGGCCCGCGCGGTCGGAATCAGCAGAGGGAACCCTCTGCTGATGGCTTGACCGACAAGGTGATTTTCATCAACCGGTCCACCAAGGTGGTCAAAGGCGGCCGCCGGTTCGGATTTAGCGCTCTCGTCGTGGTGGGCGACCAGAAGGGGCGCGTCGCCTTGGGGCTGGGCAAAGGCCGCGAAGTGGCCGACGCCATCCGCAAGGGAACCGACAGCGCCCGCCAGAATTGCCAGGCGGCCAAGCCCGTCTCGCTGCAGGGCCAAACCCTGCCGCATCAGGTGCTCTCGGTGTTCAGCGGTGCCCGGGTGCTCCTGCGGCCTGCTTCGCCGGGCACGGGTGTGATCGCGGGCAAGACCGTGCGCGCCGTGCTTGAGGCGGCCGGGGTGAAGGATGTTTTGACCAAGTCCATGGGATCGAGCAATGCCGCCAACGTCGCCAAGGCGACGATGCAGGGCCTTCACGACCTGCGCCTGCCCGCGGAGGTTTTTGAACTGCGTGGCATCGAGCGCAAGGCCAAGGCGGCACCCGTCAAATAGACCCCAAGAACTCTCTCTCCTATCTACCCTATGCGATTGCACACGTTAAAACCCCGCCACGGTTCGCGCCGCCGCAGCGAGCGCTTCGGGCGCGGCACGGGCAGCGGCCACGGCAAGACCTCGGGCCGCGGTCACAAGGGGCAGGGGTCGCGGTCCGGCAAGGGTATGCGTCCGGGATTTGAGGGCGGCCAGATGCCGCTCTTCCGCCGGCTTCCCAAGCGCGGCTTTAACAACGCCCGGTTCGCCACAGTGTACCTGCCGGTGAATCTGGATTCGCTGGAAGAGCATTTTGCAGCGGGGGCGCGTGTGGATGCGGCGGCGATCCGCAAGGCGGGGCTGGCCAACGGCCGCGCCGATGGCATCAAGATTCTGGGGACGGGCAAGCTCACCAAGAAGCTGACCGTGGTGGCCCACGCTTTCAGCAAGGCCGCCCGTGAGGCGATTGAAAAGGCCGGGGGAGCCTGCGAGCAAGCCGTGAGAACCCCGGCCCCCGCGGCAAAGTGATCGGCGCGGGCTCATGATCTCCCTCGGCGACACCTTCCGGAATTTTTTCACGACGGTCGGCAACTGCTTTGCCATCCCGGAGCTGCGCTCGCGACTCTACTTCACCATGGTGCTGCTGGCCGTGACGCGGCTGGTGTCGATCATCCCCGTCCCGGGATTGGATGGCGAGATTCTGGCGAACGCGTTCCAGGAGCTGCGAGAGAAGGAGGCCAAGAGCGAGGGTGGACCGAGCCTCTTGGGGCTTTATAGCCTCTTCACCGGCGGCGCTCTTGAGCGGTGCGGTCTGGCGTCGCTGGGCATCATGCCCTACATCAGCGCGACCATCATCCTGCAGCTCATGACGGCCGTCATGCCCGGGCTGGCGAAGCTGGCGCGCGAAGAGGGCGGACGCACCAAGATCATCCAGTACGGGCGGTATCTCACGGTCCTGCTCTGTCTGGGGCAGGGGTTCGTGATGGCGATCGGATGGGAGAACCCGGAGAAGGTTTTTCAGGGACTCAAGCTGGATGGCGCCCTGGTGCGCGATCCAGGGCTTTGGTACCGCATCCAGACCATGCTGATGCTGACCACGGGGACGATGCTGCTGATGTGGCTGGGCGAGCAGATCACCGAGCGCGGCGTGGGCAATGGTGTGTCGCTGGTGATCACCGTGGGCATCCTGGCCCGCGCCGACCAGGCGATCTTCGAGCTCCGTGACATGTTCTTCGGCGACGATCCCCGCTCGGGCTTTTTCGCCATCGTGCTGCTGGCCCTGCTGGTGGCGGTGGTGGCGGCCGTCATCGCCATGACCCAGGCGCAGCGCAAGATTCCCGTGCAGTACGCGCAGCGAACCAAGGGCGGCAAGATGTACCAGGGGGGCAGCTCGTTCATGCCGCTGCGCGTCAACTACGCGGGCGTGATGCCCATCATTTTTGCGCAGGCCATCCTGATGTTCCCCCAGGCCATGTTTCAATTTATGGCGGGCACCGTGCCCGAGGGTTTTCTGCGGGACACCTTCTCCACGCTGGCTTTGAAACTGAACTACGGCAGCGTGTGGTTCCTCGTGTTGGAATCGTTGATGATTTTGTTCTTCTCCTACTTCTGGGTGGCCACCCAGTTCAACGAGCGGCAGATTGCCGATGACCTTAAAAAATACGGCGGCTACATCCCCGGCATCCGGCCGGGAGACGCGACGATGAATTTTCTGCACCACGCCATGAGCCGCATCACGCTGGCGGGCGCCATCTTCCTGATGGTGGTCGCCATCATTCCCACGTTGATGGCGAGCGCGATGAAGGTGCCCTTCAGTGTCGCCAGCTTCTTTGGCGGCACCAGTGTGCTCATTTCCGTGGGCGTGATGCTCGACACGATGCGCCAGATTGAGTCGCATCTCATGATGCGTCATTACGACGGATTCTTGGGCAAGGGAAAGGTGCGCGGTCGCGGCTAGGCGGCGGGGGCGCATAAAGGGCATGATTCTCATCAAGACCAAACTGGAGCAGGACGCCATGCGGGCCGCAGGCCGCGCGGCCGGTCAGGTGCTCGAGGAGGTCGCCGGGTTTGTGCAGCCGGGGCGGCGCACCCGGGAGCTCGACGATTACGCCGCTGAGCGCATCCGGTTTCATGGCGGCACCAGCGCCTTCCTTGGATACCGCAACTACCCCTGCCACATCTGCATTTCCGTCAACGAGGAGGTGGTGCATGGACTGGCTGGCGAACGCGTGCTCTCGCTGGGAGACATTGTGAGCCTGGATGTCGGCGTGCGCGTGGATGGGTTCATTGGCGACACGGCTCGCACGGTGCCGGTGGGCTCGTGTGATTGGGAGAAGCAGAAATTGATTGATGTCACCCAACAGGCCTTGTACGATGGAATTTCCTGCGCGTTGTCTGGCAATCGGGTGAAAGACATTTCGCGGGCGGTGCAGCAGCGTGTGGAGTCCAACGGTTTCAGTGTCGTGCGCGAGTTTGTCGGCCACGGAGTCGGGCGGACGGTGCACGAGGATCCGCAGATTCCCAATTTTGTTGGCGGCGGGGCGTCGCCGGAATTGAGGCCGGGCATGGCACTCGCGATTGAGCCGATGGTCAACGCCGGGAGCGCGGCCGTCAAATGCCTGCGGGACGGCTGGACGGTCGTGACCCGTGACGAGCGCGCCTCGGCGCACTTTGAGCACACCGTGCTGGTGACCGAGGGCGAGCCGGAGATTTTAACATGCCTGGAGAAGACGCCATCGAAACTGAAGGCGTTGTCGTGAAGGTCTTGGGGCAGGGCAAGTGCTGGGTGGAACTGGCCAATGGGCATCGCCTGCTGGCCCACGCCACGCGGAAGTCAGGGCTGCCTGCAGCGGCCCCGATGGCGGGCGGGCGGCTGCGGGTTCAGCTCTCGCCCTTCGACCTGTCGAAGGGCAGAATCATCTAAAGCAGGAAGAAGACAAAACATGAAGGTGCGTGCGTCGGTTAAACGGATTTGCGAACACTGCCGGGTGGTCCGGCGGCAGGGCGTGATCCGTGTCATCTGCAAGAACAAGCGCCACAAACAACGCCAAGGCTGATCCATGCCACGAATCCTCGGAATCGACATTCCCCCTCAGAAGCGCATCGACATCGCGTTACGTTCCATCTACGGCGTTGGCCCCGTGATCTCACGGCTCGTGCTGGACAGTGCGAAGGTGAATCCCGCCACCCGCGCCAAGGAATTGGATGAGCAGCAGCTCTCCAAGATCCTGCACGCGTTGCAGGAGACGGAAATTCGCGGGGAGAAAATCCTGCTGGAGGGCGATCTGCGCCGTGAGATCGGCCAGAATCTTAAACGCCTCAAGGGCATCAAGTGCTACCGCGGCATCCGGCATCTGCGCAGCCTGCCCGTCCGCGGGCAGCGCACCCAAACCCATGCGCGCACCCGCAAGGGGCCGCGCCGCACCGTCGGCGTGCAACGCAATCCCGACGCCAAGGCCGGCATCCATTAAAGATCCATTCTAACATGGCAGACGAACCCAAAACACCAGCGCAGCCCCCGGCGGCAGAGCCCGCGGCAGAGAAGAAGCCCGTGGCAGAAAAGAAGCCTAAGGCTGAGAAGAAGCCCAAGGCTGAGAAGAAGCCGGCGGATCCCGCCGCACCTGCCGCAGCAGAAGCCAAGGCAGCGACGGCCAAGTCTGAGGTGGTCGAGGCATCCGCCCCAGCTGCTCCCACGGCCAAGGAATTGCTCAGCGATGAGCTGGCGGGCACGCCCATCGTCAAGGCCAAGAAATCCAAGAACATCACTTCGGGCATCGCCTGCATTCTGGCCACGTTCAATAACACGCAGGTGACCATCACCGACATGCACGGCAATCCGATCAGCTGGTCGAGCGCCGGCCGCGCCGGGTTCAAGGGCAGCCGCAAGAGCACGGCGTACGCCGCGCAACAAGTGGCGCAGCGGGCCGCGCGCGACGCGATGTCGCACGGATTGCGCGAGGTGGAAGTGCGCGTCAAGGGTCCCGGATCGGGACGCGAGGCGGCCATCCGCGCCCTGCAGGCGGTCGGGCTTGAAATCACCGCCATCAAGGACGTGACGCCGGTTCCGCACAACGGTTGCAGGCCGCGCAAGCACCGGCGCGTCTGACACTCTTTTATCTACCACCCCCATGGCACGTTATACTGGACCCCGCCTTCGCGTCAGCCGTCGTTTCGGAGTGCCCATCTTTGGGCCCTCAAAATATCTGGAGCGCAAGAATTATGGCCCCGGTGTTCACGGGCCCAAGTCGGCGCGCCGCAAGACGACCGATTATGGCCTAGCACTGCTGGAGAAGCAGAAGATGCGCGCGTACTACGGACTTTTGGAGCGCCAATTCCGTGGCGTGTATGAGAAGGCGGCGCGCCGTCCCGGCAAGACCGGCGAAATCATGCTGGTGATTCTGGAAACGCGCTTGGACAGCGTGGTGTACAGCTTGGGGCTTGGATACACCCGCGCCGCGGCACGCCAGATGGTGGTGCATGGCCATGTGAACGTGAACGGGCGCCGCGTGCGCACGCCCTCCTTTGCCTGCCGCATCAACGACGTGGTGGAGATTCACAACCACAACAAGTCGCGCCTCTTGGCGTCGCGCAATCTGGAGATTTCCACCAGCCGCCCGGTTCCGGACTGGCTGGCGCTCAACAAGGATGGTCAGAAGGGCACCGTGATGCGCCTTCCGGCCCGAGAGGATTTACAGCCGATCGCCAACGAACAGACGATCGTCGAATTCTATTCCCGTTAACCCCGTGCGCCCCCGTGTGGGGGTGCTCGTCGCAATTACATGGGCCCCGGGCGGGAATAGGAAGCCAGGGGCCAGATTAAAATTGCAACCCGACACAACAAATGCCCGTTAGACTCGCTCCGTTTGAGCAACCCAAACGCCTCGTCAAGGATGAGGCGCACGCCACCGCCACCTACGCCCGGTACGTCGCCGAGCCGTTCGAGACCGGCTATGGCCACACCATTGGCAACTCGCTGCGCCGCGTGCTGCTCTCCTCGCTGGAGGGTGCGGCCGTCACCTCCATCAAGGTGGACGGTGCGCAGCATGAGTTTGCCGCAATTGAGGACGTCGTCGAGGACGTGGCCGAGATCATCCTGAACCTCAAGCAGGTCAAGTTCCGCCATGACCGCAACAAGCAGGACTGCCGCGCACCCCAGACGCTGATCCTCTCCACCAACAAGGAGGGTGCCGTCACCGCCGCGGACATCCAGCTCAACCAGAATCTGGAGCTGGTGAATCCCGGGCAGCATCTCTGCACGCTGGACAAGAAGAAGAAGTTCATGATGGAACTCGAGGTGCAAGTGGGCCGCGGTTTCCTCTCCGGCGACGAGAACAAGCACCCCAACCATCCCATCGGGGTCATCGCGATCGACTCGATTTTCTCGCCCGTCACGCGGGTGCGCTACGACGTGGGCAACGCGCGCGTGGGCAATCGCACGGACTACGACAAGCTGGAGCTGGAGATCTGGACCGACGGCCGCATCACTCCGGACGACGCCCTCACCCAGGCCTCGGCCATCCTGCGCAAGCACTACGATGTGTTCGTCCACTACGACGAGAACGCGATCGAATTTGAGGAGGGGTCGGAGAAGAAGGACGAGGAGCAGGGCGATCTGAAGAAGTTGCTCGCCATGAGTGTCAACGAAATCGAGCTCTCGGTGCGCGCCGCCAACTGCCTCAACAACGCCAACATCACCACCGTCGGGCAGCTCTGCCAGAAATCCGAGGCGGACATGCTCAAGTACCGCAATTTCGGCAAGAAGTCGCTCAACGAGATCAAGGACAAGCTCAAGGAACTGGGTCTTTCGCTGGGCATGACCTTCCAGGAGGGATTGGTGGACCGCCCCGCCCCGGCCGCAGAGCCGTCCATGGCCTCCGGCGGCCTGACATTCATCGAGGAAGACTAACCCGCCATGCGCCACCTAAAACGCACCGCCAAACTCGGGCGCACGGGCGAGCATCGCAATGCGATGCTGGCCAACATCGTGCGCAGCCTCATCAAGCATCACCGCGTCACCACGACGCTGGCCAAGGCCAAGGCCGCGCGACCCGTGGCCGAGAAGCTCGTCTCGCTGGGCAAGAAGGGCACGCTGCACCACCGCCGGCTGGCGGCGGCGCGCCTGCGCAGCCCGGCGAAGGCGTTCTTCCCCAAGAGCGGGGGCGTCAGCGGCAAGACCCAGCGGCTGGCTTGGCGCGAGCACGAGGATGTCGTGCGCATGCTTTTTGAGACCGTCGCACCGTCCTTCAAGGAACGCCGCGGCGGTTACACCCGCATCATCAAGCTGGGACGCCGGCTGGGCGACGCCGCGCCGTTGGCCATCCTCGAGTGGGTGGATTTGGCGGCACCGGTGGAAGTGGCGACCGATGCCGGGGCGGCTGGTGCCGAGGCCACCAAGGCCGGCAAGAAGCCCGCGTTGGCAGCCGCGAAGTAGTGTTTTAGAAAACACCCGCGAGACTCATTTCAAGCCCGCCCGATGAGGCGGGCTTTTCTTTTTCAAGAAGGAGTGGCGAAGGGGCTGGAGTCAGTCCTAGTCCTCGACGGGCTGGCCGCGCTCGCGTCTGGCTTCCGCGATCATCTTTTGCTCGAGCTCGTGCGGCATCTCGGAGTAGTGGTCAAACTCCTCGGTGTGCACGCCGCGCCCCTCTGAGATGGAGCGCAGATGGGTGGAATACTTGTAGAGGTCGCGCGCGGGCACCATGGCGCGGATGATGGTGAAGGCGCCGGCGTTCTCGATGCCCAGAATCTTGCCGCGCCGGCTGTTCAAGTCGCCCATCACCGCGCCCATGAAGGCGTCGGGCAGGCGGATCTCGATGCGGAAAATGGGCTCGATGAGGCAGGGTTTGGCGGCGAGGAACGCCTCGCGAAACGCGTGTTTCCCGGCCACCTGGAAGGCGACGTCCTTGGAGTCCACCGGATGCATTTTGCCATCGTAGAAATCCACGCGCAGATCCACCACGCGGTAGCCCGCCAGCACGCCCTCGGCGCAGGCGGACTTGACGCCCTTCTCGACGGATGGAACGAACGCACGGTCCACATTCATGCCCACAAGCGAGTCCACAAACTCCAGGCCCGTGTCGCGCCCGCGCGGCTCGATGCGCATCCACACCTCGGCAAACTGTCCCGCGCCGCCGGTCTGCTTCTTGTGCCGGTACTTGCTCTCGCCGCGGCCTCGGATAGTTTCGCGAAAGGCCACCTTGGGCTCGCCCAATTCCACCTCCACGTGGTAGCGCTCCTTGAGCCGGCTGGTCACCACGCGCAGGTGCAGCTCGCCCTGTCCGGAGATCACGGTCTGGTGCAGCTCGGGGTCCACGCGGTAGAGGAACATCGGGTTCTCCGCGTGCAGAGCGGCCAGCCCCTGCGCAATTTTCTCTTCGTCGCCCTTGCCCTTGAGCTTGAGCGCGGCGTGGATATTGGGATGAGGAAATTCAATGGGCGGCAACGTGAGCTCGAGGTTGGCGCCGCAGAGCGTGTCGCAGGTGTGCGTGTGCTTCATCTTCACCAGCGCGCCAAGGTCGCCGGCATTGAGGTGGTCAACGCCCGTGCGGGTCTGCCCGTTGACGAGGAAGATCTGGCTGATGCGCTCGGTGTGCTTGCTTGAGACATTGCGCACGTCCTGCCCCGACTGGAGCCGCCCAGTGTAGAGTTTGACAAAGGTGAGGTCGCCCAGATGGGCCTCGCCCAGAGTCTTGAACACAAAGAGCACGGGGCCGCCGCCGTTGGAAATAAGTTCGCAGGGGCTGCCGTCGCCACGGCGGGCATGCGCACTGCCACGATCCATGGGTGAGGCTCCGTGCAGCGCCAGAAAATCCATCATGCGCGTCACGCCCACGTCAGTGGTCGCCGAGGTGGCAAAGAGCGGGATGATGGAATGCTCGCGCAGGGCCTTCACGAGTCCGGCATGAAGTTCCTCGGTACTGAGGTCGCCCTCGTTGAAGTACTTTTTGATGAGCGTGTCGTCCACCTCGGCGGCAAGCTCGATGAGCTGGCCGTGCAGCTCGTTGGCCCGCTCTGCCAGAGCACCCTCGGCGGGGCAGGCGGTGGATTTGCCAGAGCCATCGGTGGCGTAAGTGACGACCTCCCCGGTGATCACGTCGAGCAGCCGGTTGAAGCCGGGGCCGGCGTTGAGGGGTACTGTGATGGGCGCCACCTTGCTGCCGAACGCAATGCGGATATTCTGAAGGGTGGCGTCAAAGTCCACGCCCTCCTTGTCCATCCCGTTGAGGACGAGCACGCATTGCTGGTCGCTCTCTCGCGCCCATTCCCAGACCTTCATGGTGCCCACCTCGACGCCTTCGATGGCATTGAGCACCACCAGCGCCGTGTCGGTGACGCGCAGCGCGCCCAGCGCTTCGGCCAGAAAATCCAGATAGCCGGGCGTGTCGATGATGTTGAACTTCCGGCCGCCCCACTCGGTGTGCAGCAGCGAGGCATTGATGGAGAGCTGCATCGCCCGCTCGGTGTCAAGATAGTCGGAAACGGTGGTGCCGTTTTCGATGCTGCCCAGCCGGTTGATCACCGAGCTGGAGGCGAGCATGCACTCGGCCAGCATGGTCTTGCCCGACTTGGAGTGGCCCACCAAGGCCACATTGCGGAGGTCGCCGGAAGCATAGTCCTTCATAGGCAAATCGCTTTGGGGTGAGTATCGCCATGCTATTGCGTCCGCGGGCCTTGGCAAGTGGTTTTGCGGAAGGTCCCATGGAAATTACGCTTGGCGGCGGCAGGGGCGGTGTGTAGAGAACCTCCCGTCCCACGACTCCCCGCGCATGACCTCCTCGCATCAAACACCCACCGGCCCATGGTGGCAGGGCCTCAATCGCTACCAGATCACCGTGTTCATCTTCGCGTCGTTGGGATGGCTCTTCGACACGATGGACCAGCAGATCTTCACGATGTCGCGATCCATCACCATGCGCGAGCTCGTACCCGACGGAGACCTGAACCTGCAGAACAAGTACGGCGGCTATGCCACGACCTGCTTCATCCTGGGCTGGGCCACCGGCGGCCTCATCTTTGGCGTGCTGGGTGATGTGTGGGGCCGGGCCAAGACGATGGCGCTCACCATCTTCACCTACGCGCTGTTCACGGGGCTGAGCGCGCTCTCCACCTCCTGGGTGGACTTCAGCGTCTTCCGCTTCCTGGCCGGGCTGGGGGTGGGCGGCGAATTCGCCGTGGGCGTCGCGCTGATTGCCGAGGTCATGCCCGACCGCTCCCGCGCCGGCGCGTTGGGCTCGCTGCAGGCGCTCTCGGCCCTGGGCAACATCTCCGCCGCCGTCATCATCGGCTACAAGGAGGAGCTGGGCGGCTGGCGCAATCTCTACTGGGTGGGCGCGGCCCCCGCGCTGCTGGCGGCCCTGGTCATCTTCAAGCTCAAGGAGCCGCAAAAATGGGTTGAGTGGCGCGAGAAGGTGAAGGCCGATCCCCATGCGGCGAAACACCCGGGCCGGCTGACCACGCTTCTGCGCCACCCGCGCTGGCGGCGCAACGCGCTGGTGGGACTGGCGCTGGCGGTGGCCGGTGTGTTTGGCCTGTGGGGCGTGGGATTCTGGAGCGGCGAATTGATTGATTCCACCCTCCCCACCATGCCTGCCGCCACGCGCGATGCGATCCAGAAAATCATCGCCGCGCCCACCCCGGCGGAACAGGCACAGCAGGTGTCGCAGCTCGACGCCAACCAGACGCGCTCCTACCAAAATCTCTACAAGTACACCATGGCGAGCGGCACGACATTTGATCCGGCAAAGGTCAAGACGGCCGCGCTGGACGAGGCGCAAAAGGCGAAGATGAAGCGCCTGGTGGACCGGGCGCTCGACCCCAAGGAGGAACCCAAGCTCAAGCGCAAGGCGTTCATCCTCCAGCAGGTGGGCGGGTTCATGGGCATCCTCCTCATGAGCTACGTGGCCGGGCGGTTCGGTCGGCGCGTGGCGCTGGCCGTTGCGATGGTCGGCGGGTACGCAGGTGCGACGTTCGTGTTTTACACCTTCCAGGAGAAGTCGCAGATCACCTATCTGTGGCTGCTGCTGGGGGTCTGCACCCTGATGCCCTTTGGCTGCTACGCCATCTATTTCCCCGAGTTGTTCCCCACCAGCCTGCGGGCCACGGGGGTGAGCTTCTGTTACAACGTGGGCCGGTACATCACGGCGTTTGGCCCCATCCTGCTGCCGCAACTGGCCATCCAGCTGCACGGCAAGCAGGAGATGTCCGGGTTTCGCATGGCGGCGCTCATCATGTGCAGCGCCTATTTCATCGGGTTGATCGCCCTCTACTGGGCGCCGGAAACCCGCGGCCAGCCGCTGCCGGAAGAAGAGGCTGCCGCGTAAGGGGTGCGGGTTGTCACCTGGCGAAGTTGAGGCACAGCAGCCGGCTCTCGCAGCGCAGGTAGAGGCGCTTGTTGGAGAGCACGGGGCCCGCCCAGCAGGGGAAGGTCATCTGCGGCACGTTGTAGGCGGCCAGCTCGATGGGCCTTGTCGGCGAGGGTTTGAAAAGCCCCAGCCGGCCGGTTTCGCCCAGGGCGATCAGCTTGCCGTCGGCAAGGATCAGGGAGCCGCGGCCGTATTTGCGGGAATCTTCCTCAGCGCGGCCCCAGCTTTCATCCCGATCCCACAGCAGCCTGCCCGACTTGAAATCGACGCAGCGCATCCGGGCGTCGGGTTCGTTGCGCCCGCTAAAAGCGTACAGGCGACCCTCGTGGTGGATGGGCGTCATCCAATGGATTCCTAGGGTTTCCTCGAGGCGCGGATTGTTCTGCTCGGCGCGGCTCTTAGCGGTGCTCCACACCTCGTCATAGCCGGACAAGTCGGGCTTGATACTCAGCAGCAACGAGCCCACACCATAGTAGGCGCCAGAACAGAAGACGTGGTGGCCCACCACCACGGGATTGGAGGCGTTGACCGATTCATTCTGGCGGGCGCGGAACCAGCGTTTAAACAACTGCCTGCCCGTCTTGGGATCCAGCGCCACGAGCCCCTGCCGCATCAGGCAGAACACGACGCGCCGGTCGTGGACGGTGGCCAGCACGGGCGAAGCGTAGCTGGCCTGCTTCTCCTCCTCGTTCCACTCCATCAAGGGTTCGCCCGGATAGCCGAGCATGGGCACCTTGTCCCACGTCATTTGCCCGACGCTCTCCCAGACGGTTTTGCCGGTGCGGGCGTCAAAAGCCACCATGCCGCTGTTGGGGCCCCCGCCCACCATGGTGATGAGCAGTCCCCCCTCCAGCACGGGTGTGCTGCCCACGCCAAAGAAATTGGGAGAGACGCGGAAATCCTTCTGCGTGTCGCGCCGCCAGACTGGCTTGCCGGTTTCCAATTCGAGGCAAAGCAGCACGCCTTCAGCGCCGAAGGTGTAGCAGCGGTCGGCCGTCAACAGCGGCGCGCAGCGCGGGCCGTTGTTGTAGCCGTAGGGATCCTCATAGGTCGTGGCATAGGCGTGGCGCCAGAGCAGCTTGCCGCTGCGCGCATCCAGACAATCCACGCATTCCTGGTCGAAGTGCTGCGCGATGGCGTCGGGCAACTCAATGTAGCCTCGCCTGCGCGTCGCCTGCACGGCGGCCTTGAGCCCCGCCTCGGTCAGGCGTTCCTTGGCGTTAAACGCCGCCAGCTCGCCATTGAGGTAGTCCAGCACCGACTGCACCGTGTCGCCTTCCTCCAGCTTGTAGAGCTTGCTGGCGCGCTGGAAAACCACGAGACGCTCGCCCCGCACCGACGGTGCGGCGTAGCCCGTGCCCAGCCGGCGCGAGAACAGGACGGGCAGGCCGTCTTTGGCAAAGGTGTCGGCCAAACCCGTCTCCGGTGAGACGTTGTCGCCTGTCGGCCCCAGAAACTGCGGCCAGTCGGCTGCCGCCAGCGTGGCGGAAGTGAAACCCAAGAGGGCGCAGGTGATCCATCTTTTCACGGCTCAAAATCCTTTCCCTTGGTTCGGGTGCGGATGCGGCAGAGGTACATGTCCGAGGTGAGGTACAATGTGCAGCCGTCGTCACCCCACGCGCAGTTGGCCACGCGTTCTCCGGTGTGGATGGTGCCCAGATGTTTGCCCGCGGGGCTGATCACCAGCACACCGCCCGGACCGGTGGCAAAGACATTGCCCAGCCGATCCACCTTCAACCCGTCGTGTCCGCCCTTGGCACCGGCGGCGAGCAGTGGCGCGGGGTCGAAGAACACACGCGCGCCGGAGAGCACGCCCCCTTCCGCGTCCAGATTAAACGCCCAAATGCGTGTGCGGGGGCCGCTCTCGGCGATGTAGAGCGTGCGCTCGTCGGGCGAGAGGGCGATGCCGTTGGGAAAGGCAATCTCGCGCGTCAAGAGGCGCAGGGTGGCATTGGCGTCACGGGAGAGATGCGCCTTGGAGAGCTGGTACACGCCCTGGAAGGGCAGCTCCTTGGAAGGGTCTTTCATCCCCTTCTCCAAGCCGTAGGGCGGATCGGTGAAATACAGATCGCCGTTGCGACTGTAGCAGGCGTCATTGGGGCTGTTGAACCGCTTGCCGTCGTGGCTCGTGGCCAGCGCTTCATAGATGGGCTTGGGATTGCGCAGCGAAATGCCCAGCCGCGAAAGGCGCCGGTCGCCATGCTGGCAGAGCACCAGCCTTCCCTGTGGATCCATTAGAAGCCCGTTGCTGCCCGGTTCACCGCCGCGCGGGGTCTTGCCGGTGTAACCGGCAGGTTCCAGAAACACGCTCAAGCCATCGTGCTCATTCCACTTGTACACGCGGTTGCGCGGCACATCCGAGAAGAGCAGGCTGCGGCCGTAGGCCATCCACACCGGGCCTTCCGACCAGTCAAACCCCTGAGCCAACACCTGCGTGCGTCCATCGGGCAGGAGGTAGGCGGATCCCGGTCCGGCCAGCTGCTCCACGCGTGCGTCGGGCGCAATGAGCGCGTCAAGCGCCGCATCCAGCCGCTGGATTTTGCCCGCCGCAAGCGCGGGAAATTCGCGTCCCGGGGCGTTCTCGCAATGGGTCGCCGCCGGTGTGCCACCATTTGATGCTCCGGGCTGCGGAACTGGGGGCAGGGACTCGCAGGCGGCGGGCACCAATGCCGCAAGCGCGGCCGCCCGGAGCCAGCGAGGGATGTGGACAGGCAGGCTCATGCTCGTGTCTGCACGTTAGCGGTGCGGCGCGGCGCAACGCAAGCCCGCATGGCTACGGTTCGAGTGCCATTTGCAGACACACCAGCTTGCGAGTGTCGCGTGCAAAAAGGCGCCCCAAAGCCAGCGCCGGATGCGCACGCTGCCCCAGCCCCAACACCTGCGCCCGCGCCGTCTCCTTGTAGCCCGCAGGCGACGCTCCTGCGCACACCAGCTCGCCTTTGTCGGTCAAGAGCACCAGTTGGTCGCCCGCCAGCGAAACGCTCGCGCCGCCAAATCCGTCGCGCGACCAGCGCACCTTGCCCGTCGCCAATTCCACACAACGCAGCGAAGGCGCAGGCCCGGTGTCCACGCGCCCATGAAGGCCATAGAGAAAGCCGCCCCTTTCCACGCAGGATGCGTACTGGCTGGAGAGGATGTCGTCGCCACTCCAGAGCTTTTCAATCGAGCCACCCTTGAGTGAAATCGCGGCGGCTCCCGCACCATAGCTGGCGCTGATAAACACGGTGTCGCCAATCGCCAGCGGCACGGCCGCGCTGACCGAGGCGCGCATGCGAGGCGCCCAATCGAGTTGGAAACGGACGGCGCCGTTGGCGGGGTCAATCGAGAAGAACTTGTTGCGGGTGAGAAAGAGTGCGTGGCGTTTGTCCCCCAACGTGGCCGCCACGGGCGAGGAGTAGCTGGCCTCGTCTTGCGTGGCTTTCCAGCGCGTCTTGCCGCTGGCGGCGTCCAACGCAATGATGCCGGCCCCCTCGCGTCCGCCAATGTTGAGCAGCACCGCGTTGCCTTCGACCAGCGGAGAGCAGGCCATGCCGAAGAATCCCTTGTCGGCGCCAAATTCCTTGCGGGCCTGCACGGTCCAGAGCTTCTTGCCGGTCGCCAGATCCAGCGCCTGCACCGTGCCTTCCGCGCCCAGCGTGTACACGCGTCCCCCCGCGATGGCGGGAGTGGCGCGCGGGCCGGGATCAAAGCCAAAGTCATCCACATACGCCGTGGGATAGGCGACGCGCCAATGGGCCTTGCCCGTGGCGGCGTCGAGGCATTCCACCACCTCCTCGGTGTCTTCGCGGTGGAAAAGCACCATGCGGGTGCCCGCGACCACCGGTCCGCTGAAGCCCGCGCCCACCTTGCGTTCCCATTTCACGGCAGGCCCGTCCTGCGGCCAGGGCGCGATTTTCATACCGGGCGCGACGCCATTGCGGGTGGGGCCCAGAAACTGCGGCCAGTCCTGCGCCTGCGCCAAGAGGGGCAGCAGGCAAAGCGCGAGCAGGGTTCTCATGGGGAGAACCTAACAGACCAGTGAGCGGGCAGGGAGCGCAATCCGCGCTTCCGGCTAAGTCCACTGCCAGAGCACGGCGACCAGCAGCCCCAGTCCCGCCAACCACCAGAACCAGTGAAGGCCCGCAGGCCGCGGGCTGGGTGAGGAGGAAAACTCGCGCCGGACGAAGTCGTCGTAATCGAATGCTTCGTCGGGCAGGTCGGGCGGGGAGGTGTAAGCTTCCTCGTTCCAGCCGGCCTTCTCGTCGGCGCCGCAGCCGGGGCAGGCGCGCGCCAAGCGAGGCACGCTTTCGCCGCAGTGAGGACAGATGGCCGGAGGCATCGGGCCTAACCCATGCCGGCGTATTCCTCGTCGGTCTGCAGATCCAGCCCCATCAGCACGTAGTCGTGGGTGATGGCCTGCATGTCCTGCACGTAATCCTCAAGGCGCACCAGATGAATGAAGCCCAGCAACGCAAACATCTTCTGCGCGCCCTCCTGCTTGCCGATGAACTCCGCCTCCAGCTTTTGCAGGCCGCTCATCTGCGCAAGCGCGACCAGCTCACGCACCAGGCGCGCGGCAATGCCCTTCTGACGATGCGAGGGCAGCACGCTCACCCGGATGCTGCCGATGTGGCGTTTCCAGCCGCCCAGCTTCTGGTGCAGTGTGGCCACGGCCACGACGGCGTCCTGCTCAAGGGCCAGAAGCGGCAGGGTTTTTCCAAGATCGATGTTGGTGCACCAGTCGCGAATCACCTCCGGGTTGGTGACGCGATGCTTGAAGAACATCAGGTCGCCCGAGGGCAGCGACCGGAAGTACGTCAACAGCAGGGACTCGTCCGCGGCCTTGAGCGGGCGCAACTGCATCCGGGAGCCATCCTCGGACGTGAAGGACTTTCCAATGTCACGCAACGCGATTTCCAGCGACATAGCACCCCACAGGTTTTAGAGGCGGCGCCGGCCGCCCCCGGGTTTCACCGACACACTGTACCATTAGGCCGACCGCGCCGCCAACCACTCTCCCAGCAGTCCCGGTTGGCGGCGTGCGCGCAGGGCGTGCGCCGCAGGGTCCACTCCCCAGCGCGCCGCCAGCGCCGGCACCCTCTCGGTGTTGTGCGCCAAGGCCGCCAGTTCCGTGAAGGGAAGTTCTTCCAAGGCCGATCCGTAGGGATGACAACGCAACCGCAGGCGTGATTCTGCGGGCGTGGGGTTGCCCTGGTTCCACAGTGTCTCGCCCGCCCATGCGTAGGCGCGCACGATGTGGCCGCCGCGGGCGTGCACCCAGGCGTGGTGGCTGAGCGCCGGTTGATGGCGGAAATACTGAACCTCGCCCAGCGACTGGCTCAGTTGCACCAGAAAATGAAACAGAAGGTCCGCATCCTCCTCCGGCGTCGGCAGCGCCGCGCCCACTACCAGCGTCCAGCCTTGCACGGGTGCGGCAATGAAGATCCGCCCCTCTTCGCTTGCCGCCACGCCTTCGGCCCACGGGCAAAGCTTGGGATTGCTCAGTTGCAGCGCGTGCCCGATGGCCTGGGTGTTCGTCCCGGGAATGGCCAGCCAACACTGCGGCAAGGCCACGGTGGATTCCGACACGCGTGAGGTGCCCGCCGCGTCCCATCCATTTCGGCGAAGGGCCAGATGTCGCCGCGCCAGAAGCCAGAACGACGCCGCCACCAAGAGAATCCCCAGGAACAACCCCAACATGATCCACGCCACCCAGTCGGCGCTCGCCAAAAAGGGCGGCATGGCGCCCAGCAAAGGCGACGCGGGGAAAGCGGCTTGCACGTTCACAGCCTAAAACATGCGCCTGCGGCGGGCAATAATTTATTGCCGTGCGCCCCGGCTGCGCCGCCCCTGCGGGGAGCAATCATGGCTATTGCCCTCCGCAGGAGCCTATCGCCCACCGCAGGTGCCCTCCGCAGGAGCGGCGCAGCCGGTTGACGCGTGATCATGCTTTGATCGTCCGTGATCAGACCCCTGCGGGGTGGCAATAAGACCTTTTATTGCCCCGGCGCAGCCGGTTGACGCGTGATCATGCTTTGATCGTCCGTGATCAGACCCCTGCGGGGTGGCAATAAGACCCTTTATTGCCCCGGCGCAGCCGGTTGACGCGTGGTCATGCTTTGATCGTCCGTGATCAGACCCCTGCGGTGAGCAATAATATATTGCCGTGCGCAGCACCCCCTGTGGTGGGGAATTAATCTATTTAAATGGCCATGGCCGGGCGCCACCGGCCGGGTGCAACCCCTCCTGCGGGGGACACCTGCGGTGGGCGATGGGGGCGAAGCCCCTTGCCCGCGCCCGTTGCCGACCTTCTTGGGGGCTGCCAGAAAAGGTTTTTGGGATGCCGGATATAATATCAATCATAATAGTATGTTTATCATTTGACAAACAATCCGTTCGGGGCTATAATGAGGCATGATAAATGCTATCATAAGACAGGCAGCGATCCTCAGGGATGCTCTGCATAACAATAACGCAACCACCGTCCAGTTCTGCGGGCTCAATGCCGCAGACTATCTGGCGGGCGTCGGGCCCTCGTTTGATCTGAGGGCGGAATATGAGCGGCTCAAGAGCGAATTGGAGGGGCTGCGGCAGAGGATTGCCAATGCCGACCTTGTGACGCGCGAATTGAACCGGCGTCTGGTGGATGGCATCCGGTGCAGTCCCGACTACGGGCCCAACAGTGCCCTCTATGTTCAGGCGGGCTACGTCGCGCACAACCAGCGAAGGAGCGGACTCGCCCGGCCCGCGGTCGAGACGCCGCCCATCGCGCCGCTCACACCCCCCAGCGGACAGGCCGCCGCCTAGAACAAGACCAACGGGCGGCAGCGGGAGCGATTCCTCTGCCGCCGCCTTTAATTGTGTAGAGATTCTGTTTGACAGTCAGAATCCAAGGGGTAGCGTGCCAGCGAA
>SYLI01000032.1 GCA_005809105.1 Verrucomicrobiales bacterium
GATGCCTTCGCGCCCGTGGCGCAGGGCTTCTTTAAGTTGCAGCTTGCGGACGTCGCCGAGAATCTCGAGCAGCGTGGTAGCGGTGCCACTCGGGGCGTCCTTCTTCAAACGGTGATGCATCTCGACGACCTCGAGGTCGAAACCGGGCCCGAGAATCTCCGCCGCTTTGCGCGTGAGCCAGAAGAGCGTGTTGACACCGGTGGAATAATTGCTGGCCCACACCATCGGGATGCGGGCGGCATGGCCGCGAACCGCCTGCTTTTCAGCCTCGCTGTGGCCGGTGGTTCCGATGACGAGCGCCTTGCCGTGGCGGGCGCAGAGGCCGGCGATCGCCGCCGTGGCATCGTGAAAGCTAAAATCCACGACCACGTCTCCGGCGTCGATGTGGCGAGAGAGATCGTCGCCTAAGTCCACCTGTCCGGTGACGCGCACCTCGGGAAGACGCGCGGCGCACGCGGCCAGGGTCAGTCCCATCCGCCCCTTGGCGCCGGTGAGAATTACGCGTGTCATGGTGGTGTCATGTCGCATTGGCTGCGGGGAAGCAAGCCCGGATGAAACGCACTGAGAGAACAGGACGGTATCGCCCGGAACTTCCGCGCCGGCGGGTTACTTCAAAAGGCCGCAGCGCTTGAGCGTAGTCTTGAGCACCGTGCGATGCCGGGCGCTCATGCGCACCAGCGGCAGGCGGTACTCCTCCTCCATCATCCCCATCATGGCCAGCGCAGCCTTCACGGGGATGGGGTTGGTCTCGATGAACAAGTCCTTGAAGAGCGGGTAGAGGTGCTGGTGCTGCCGCAATGCCAGATCCGCCCGTCCGCGCGCGAACCAGCGCACCATCGTCGCCACTTCCTTGGGTGCGACATTGGACGCCACGCTGATGACGCCTTGCGCACCCACGGCCATGAACGGCAGGGTCAGCGAATCATCGCCGCTGAGAATGGTGAACTTGTCGCCCAGCGATGCGCGCAGCTGGCTGACGCGCTCCGGAGTGCCGCCGGCCTCCTTGATGCCGATGATGTTCACGCAGTCGTGCGCCAGCCGATGCACCGTGTCCACCGCGATCTCCACGCCGCACCGCCCGGGAATGCTGTAGAGAATGATCGGCAGGCGCGTGGCGCGCGCGATGGCGTGGAAATGCTGGAACAATCCCTCCTGTGTGGGCTTGTTGTAATAGGGCGCCACCTGAAGCGAGGCGTCGGCACCGGTCTCCTCGGCCGCCCTGGTGAGGTGGATGGCCTCATGGGTGGAATTGCCGCCCGTGCCGGCCATCACCTTCACCTTGCCCCGGGCAAACTTCACGGCCAGTTCGATGACCCGGATGTGCTCGGCCATGTCCAGCGTCGGCGATTCGCCGGTGGTGCCCACGGGCACGATGCCGTCCACTCCCCCGCGGATCTGCGCCTTGATGAGGCGCTCCAGTGCGGACTCATCCACCGTTCCATGGCGGAAGGGCGTGACCAAGGCTGTGTGGGTGCCGGTGAACATACGCGCGGATAAAATCCAGAAACTCCAGCGGCTTGGCCAGCCTGATTTTAGAGCGTCATCCTTCCCTCGAATGTAAAGTCGGCCGGGCCCAAGAGCTGCACGGCCTTTACCACGCCTCCCTCCCCCGAAAAGCTCACCTCCATCTCGTCGCCTCCTTGCACCTGCACCCGCACCGGCGGGGCAAACCCGTGCACCGCGCACGCGATGATGGCCGAGGCGCTCACGCCCGTTCCGCAGGCGAGCGTCTCGCCTTCCACGCCGCGCTCGTAGGTGCGCACGCGCAGGTGCGAGGGCCCCAGCCGCTGCACGAAATTGACGTTGGTGCCGCGGGGCGCGAAGTGGGCGTGCCAGCGAAGCTCGCGGCCCCAGTCCTGGACCATCGCCTCGTCCGCATCCTCCACAAACACCACCGCGTGCGGCACGCCCGTGTTGAGGGAATGCACCACGCGCGGCCCGGCGGCAGTGGCGACCGATTCGTGCAGCCGCAGGCCCTGCGGGTCGGTGAGGCCGATGCGCACGCGCTCGCCACAAAACTCCGCGTGAATGACGCCCGCTTGCGTCTCGAAGGAAATCCGGCGCCCCGCGCCCGCCACGCGCTGGACGTAGCGCGCAAAACAACGGGCGCCGTTGCCGCACATCTCCGCGGTGGAACCATCACTGTTAAAAAACTCCCAAGCCCAATCTGCGGCCCCCGAGACACAGGGCCGCAGGAGGATCAAGCCATCGGCTCCCACGCCGCGCTGCCGGTGGCAGATGCGCGCCACTTCCTCCCGCGAAAGCGCGAACTGGCCCCCGCGGTTGTCCAGGAGCACGAAGTCGTTGCCTGCGCCGTTCATTTTGGTGAACGCCAGTTCCACGCGGGCCAACCTACCGTGATCACCGGCCGGCGGCCACGGAAAATGAAGCCGCCCCCCGCAAATCACTTTACACGACACGCAGAATTCACAAACTCCCCATGTGTCTCTGAATTCAGCGAGCGCGACACCCCACGCCCATGCGGACACCACCCGTCCCCGGGTGGCGCCCGAGGGTTTGCAGGCGGCCATCGCCCGGTCGCAGCAATACCTCCGGCAATGCCAGCAACCCGACGGCAGCTGGAGTTTTGAATTGATGGTCGACGCCACGCTGGTGGCCGACATGGTGGCGTTTCATCACTGGGACGGCAGCGTGGACAAGGCGTGGCAGTGCAAGGCCGTCCAACACCTCTTCCAGACGCAGCTGGAGGACGGCGGCTGGAACATCTACCTAAACGGCCCCTCGGAAGTGAACGCGACCATCAAGGCGTATCTGGCCTTGAAGCTGGCCGGCGTGCCGCCCACCGATCCCCGCATGCTCCGTGCCCGCGAGATGGCGAAGAACCTGGGCGGGCCGGCGCGGATGAACACCTTCTCCAAGTTGTACCTGGCGCTCCTGGGGCTCTATCCGTGGAAGCATCTGCCCACGATTCCGGTGGAGGTCATCCTCATTGGAAAATGGTTCCACGTGAATTTCTGGGAGATGAGCAGTTGGTCGCGCGCGATGCTGGTGCCGCTGGCCATCATCAATCATTTTAAGCCCACGCGCCCGGTGCTGACGAATCTGGATGAGCTCTACCCCGACGGCTTTCATGAGCGCGATCTGGCGCTGGTTCGGGATCCAGAGTGGTTCACTTGGCGGAACTTTTTCCTTTCATTGGACAAGCTGCACAAGACGGCGGAGTGGGTGATGCGGCGAGGACTGCATCCCTTCCGCAGGCGCGCGCTGCGCAAGGCCGAGGCGTGGATGCTCGAACGCTTTGAAGGCTCGGATGGGCTCGCCGCGATTTTTCCTGCGATGCTCAACAGCCTCATTGCGCTTAAGGCGCTGGGATATTCTGCGGACCACCCGCAGGTCGTGCGCGCCGTGCGGGAACTGAAAAAACTGGAGCACGAAACGGCCGACCGCGTCTGGCTCGAGCCCTGTTTATCTCCGGTCTGGGACACCGCCATCATCCAGATCTGCCTTCACGCTGCCGGGGTTTCCAGCCACGACCCCCGGATGATCCAGACATCCGACTGGCTGCTCGACCGTGAGATCCGCTTTCGCGGCGACTGGAAGCACAAGAACCCCGCGGATGTCGAGCCCAGCGGCTGGGCGTTTGAATTTCACAACCAGTGGAATCCCGACATTGACGACACGGCGATGGTGCTGCTGGCGCTTCGGCGCGTGCCCGGCGGCAACCGCGCCCGGCGCGACGCCGCGATCGAACGCGGCCTTCGCTGGATCCTCACCTTTCAATGCCGCGACGGGGGGTGGGCGGCCTTTGACAAGGACTGCACCAAGGGCATTCTGGAGAAGGTTCCCTTCGCCGATCACAACGCGATGCTCGATCCGGAATGCGCGGACATCACCGCGCGCGTCCTGGAGCTGCTCGGCCAGGAGGGATACTCGCTGGACCACCCGCAGGTGCGCGAGGCCATCGGGTTTCTCCGCGAGCACCAGGAATCGGATGGCTCATGGTACGGACGCTGGGGGGTCAACTACATCTACGGCACGTGGGCTGTGTTGCGTGGACTCAAGGCCATCGGCATGGACATGGAGCAGCCGTGGCTGCGGCGCGCCCGTGACTGGATCGAATCGGTGCAGCACGCCGACGGCGGCTGGGGCGAACGCTGCAACACCTACGACGACCCCATTTACAAGGGCTGTGGCCCCAGCACCGCCTCGCAGACGGCTTGGGCGCTCATGGCCCTCCAGTGCTTCGGCGAAGCGCACCGGCCCAGCCTCCAGCGCGGAATCGACTTCTTGGAGCGCACTCAAAATCCCGACGGCAGCTGGACCGAGGCGGAAACCACCGGCACCGGGTTCCCCTGCGTCTTCTACCTCAAATACGACAGCTACCGCAACGCATGGCCTCTGCTGGCACTCTCCGAACAGAGCGATCTGGAACGAGGCAACCCGCGGGCAGAACACCTCGTCAATGGGGCCCGCCGCCGGCAAGGCGACCATGAAACCCTCGCCGCGCCGCCGGGCCACCGCTAGCCTTCCCCATCACCCACGACCGCCCCATCCTGTTTTGTTTCGCCGTTGAGCAGGAGGCGAAGGCATTTCGCAACGCCCTCCGCGGCACCTGCGCGCCATCGCACCGCCGCATCCTCATCACCGGCATGGGCCATGCCAACGCGCACCGCGCATTGGTGTGCGAGCTGGCGCAATCCGCGCCGGCGATGGTGGTGAGTTCTGGTTTTGCCGGCGGGCTCGACCCCTCGCTCGCGGTGGGACAGGTGGTGATGGAAGCGCCCGAGCCCTTTCCCCTGTGGGAGTCCTTTCGAAAGGCGGGCGCCATCCCGGGCCGGTTCCACTGCTCCCCGAGCATCGCCGCCACGCGTCAGACAAAGGCCCACTTGCGAGAGCACACCGGCGCCGACGCAGTGGAAATGGAGTCTGGGATCATTCACGAGGCCTGCCGCGCGGGCGGGCTGCCCTGCGCCACGGTGCGTGTCATCAGTGACGACGCGCATGAATCGCTGCCATTGGATTTTGGCGCGCTGATGGATCTGGACATGAAGCTAAAGCCCGCCCGGCTGGCGCTCGCACTCTGCCGCCGCCCATGGAGACTCCCCCGGCTCATCGCCTTTCACTGGAGAATCCAGCGGGCCGCCGGCGAGCTGGCGCGAGTTCTGGCCGCGTCGTGCGGTCAATCCGCCCCGTAATTGGGAGCCAACGATCCGGATCGCACCCGCCACCAGGTGCGCAGAACCAGCCACAGCTTGTGCGCCTTGCCCAGAGAGGCCGGGGCGCCGTCGGGCATGGAGAACCCCCGGCGTTCGAGTGCGAGCAAGAGCCGCCAATAGACAGCACCCATGCATTCCGCGGCCACCATGGACCTGCGGTCGGCCATGGGAAGAAGTTCCGCTGCGCGTTGATAATGACCGCGGGCCCGCCGGGCCACGGCGCTCGCGGCGGCGTGAAACCCCGCGCCCAATTCACCGCGCAGGAGGCGCTGCTCATCCACCCCGTGCTGGCGCAGCAGCGCGAGGGGCAGGTAGATCCTCCCGCGCTGCGCATCGTGGCGCACGTCGCGCAGAATGTTGGTGAGCTGCAACGCCTTTCCAAGATGCACGGCGTAGTCGCGACAGCCGGGGCTGGTGTAACCAAAAATCCGGATGCTGAGCAGCCCCACAACGGAGGCGACGCGGTAGCAGTAGCGATCGAGCTCATCGAAGCTCTCGTACCGGACCCTTTCCAAATCCATTTCCACGCCCCGGATGAGTTCGTCGAACAGTTCGAAGGGCAGGCCGTAGCGCCGGGCCACGGGCTCAAGCTCCCGGTTGACCGCCATCACCGCTTCGGCCCCATGGCAGGCACGGCGCACGTCCTCGCGCCACTGCGCGAGCCTCTGCCGCCTCTCTGAGAGCGGACAGGCGTCCTCATCGGCCACATCATCCACCTCGCGGCAGAAGGCGTAGAGCACGGACATGGCCGAGCGCTTTTCGGGATCCAGCGCCACGAACGCCAGCGCCAGGTTGGACGCGCTGCGGCGGGTGATGGCCAGGCTCTGCTCCATGGCGCCCGGGGTCAGGCGCTCTCGCTGGCAGCCTCGCCCTCGCTGGCGTGCAGCAGGCCCAGGCGCTGCATCCGGTACCGCAGGGCGTGGCGGGTCATCTTCAGCTGCTCGGCGGCGCGGATGACGTTCTGATGATTCTCCTCCAGAGCCTGGGTGATCAGGCTCTTCTCAAACGAGCTGACGGCTTCCTCGAACGACTGGTCGGGCCGCGGCTGGGATTTCGTTTCGACCTCCCGCAACCGCCCCTCCACCTCAAAGTCCGGCAGGCTGGTGGTGCGAATCACCGGGCCCGTTTCAAGAATCACGGCGCGCTCGATGACGGTGCGAAGCTCGCGCACGTTGCCCGGCCAGGGATGGGCCAGAAGCTTACGCTCGGCATCAGGGGCCATTCCCAGCATCTGCCGGCCCTGTGTGTAGCAGTGCATTTTGAGAAAGTGCTTGGCCAGAATCAGAATGTCGGTGCCCCGGTCGCGCAGTGGGATCGGGCGAAACTGCATGACGTTGAGGCGGTGGAAGAGATCCTCCCGGAATTCGTTTTCGCGGATGGCCTTCACGATGTCGCGGTTGGTCGCGGCGATGATGCGCACGTCCACGCGCAGCTCGTCATTGCCGCCCACGCGGGTGAAAGAGCCGTCCTCAAGGAAGCGCAGCAGCTTGGCCTGCAGCGGGCGGCTCATATCGCCAATCTCGTCGAGGAAGATGGTCCCGCCCTCGGCGTCCTCCACACGCCCGCGCTTGAGTCGCAACGCACCGGTGAAGGCACCCGTCTCATGGCCGAAGAGCTCGCTCTCCAGCAACGCCTCGGGGATGGCCGCGCAATTGATGCGGATGTAGTTCCTGCTTTGTCTGCGGCTCAGCAGGTGCAGCGCGCCGGCGATGATCTCCTTGCCGGTGCCGCTCTCGCCCAGAATCAGCACATTGGCGTCGCTGGGGCCCACCGTGCGAATAAGCTGCCGCAGCTCCTGCATCTTGGGGCTGTCGCCGATAATGTGCTCCACGTCATACACCTGGCTGGTGCGTGAGCGCAGATCGGTGTTTTCGCGGATGAGCTGATGGCGCTCGTGACAGCGCTCGACCGCGTGCAGCAGCTCCTCAGGCTGGAAGGGCTTTGAAAGATAGTCCACCGCGCCCGCCTGGATCGCTTCCACAGCCAGCTTGGGGGTGGCGTAGGCGGTAATGAGGATCACCGGGAGGTTGGGCCAGTCGCGCGAGATGCGCCGCAAGAGGTCGTAACCATTGAGCACGCCTCCCAGCCTGCCGTCGGTGATGACGACGAAGTATTCGCGCTTGCCCTGATCCAGATAGCCCAGCGCCTGCTCGGCAGACTCGGCCGTCTCCACCTCGTAGTCCTCGTCGCAGAGAATGACGCGCAAGGAGTCCCGCATGTTGGGCTCGTCATCCACGACGAGGATCGGCGGCAAACTGGATCGTTGGCGAGGCATGGGTCAGGTGGCTTGCTGCAGGGATCGCGTGGGCAAGGTTACGACGAAGGTGGTGCCCTCTCCAAGTCTGGATTCCAGCCGGATGGAGCCGCCATAAAGCTCCACGTTCTGTTTGACGATCGCCAGCCCCAGGCCCGTGCCGCGTTCCTTGGTGCTGAAGTACGCCTCAAACACCCGCTCCTGCAATTCCGGAGCAATGCCCACGCCTTCATCCTGCACCGTCACCTCGATGGCAAACCCCGACTGGGTGCGCGCCTTCACCAACACCTCCTGCCCATTGCGGCTGGCCTCGCGCGCGTTCACCACTAGGTTCACGAGGATTTCGCGAAGGTGCCGGCGCTGCATAAAAAGAGGCGGAAGATACTCATCGAGGCTCAGGCGCGGGTGTACCTCGAACTGGGAACCCGGCGGAAACGCCTCATTCACCGACTGGCGCAACTCCTCGGCGATGCTGAGCTTCTCCACCTGCCCCTCCGACAACTGGGCATAGCCCATCAGCTCTGTGAGGATCAGGTCTGAGCGGGCCACTTCGTCGCGGATCATGGCGACCTGACGGTGCGCCGTGCCATCGGCCCCCCTGAGCGCGCGGTCCAGCGTGTAGGCGGAGTTGTTGATGATGGCCAGCGGGTTCTTGAGCCGGTGGGCGATCTCCGCCGCCAGCCGCCCCGTGGACCGGAGCTGTTCGCGCCGCAGTGCAAACTCGCGGCCCTCCCGCTCGGCCTCGCGGTCGCGGTCGAACAACACCTGCACGCCGTGGCACAGCGCCATCCACAGCAAAAGAAAACACACCCGCAGGATGACCAGCGACGTGGAGAGCTTTTCCTCCTCCGTTTGGGTGGAGAGCCTCGTGCGCGGCCCCGCAGAGGCGTTGCCCCCCGCGGTCTGGTTGGCGCCGGCCGTGCTGTTATGCGCGGGGTATCGGGGCACGTACTGGCGCTGCCAATTCTCCTCCGACATGGATTCGGCCCGTTCACGCTGGGGCGCGACGTGTTCAAGCCACAGCATCATCGCCAGCGCGTAGCAGGCGACCGTCGCCAGGTTCACGGCGAACTGCGAAACGGCGACCGGCACGCTGATGGCGTTGCGCACGATGAGCACCAGCAACACCCAGTAGGCCACGCTGTCGATGCCGCCGGTGATGATGACCAGTCCGGAAATCACCACCGCGTCGAGCAGGCCCATCAGCAGCGTGACCCAGTGGACCACCCGCAGCGGCCAGCGGTTGAAGAGCAGGTAGAATCCAATCGCGCCCACGTTGACGATGGCGTAGCCGAAAAACAGCTGCTTCACCGGCTCGTGGAACGTCTCCTCCATCTCCAGATAGTTGGGCCAAACCTCTTTCCAGTTGAGGAGGAACAACGCCAGCAGCACCAGCATCGCGACCTTCACCGGAACACCGATGTCGCGCTCCATCAACTTGAGCCGCTTGTAATGCTGCTCGCGATCAACCGACGAGGTCGTGACCAGCTTGGCGAAACGCGCAAGGCTCTGCAGAAGATTCATGGCTGGCGGCGCATCAGGGTTTGAACCCCGCCCGCCGCAAGGCGTTCGCGGCGATTTCCTCCACGGGCCAGAGCCGCCCCACGCCCTCATAGCCGCAGGAGAGCATCCCTTCGGCGGGCCCCACAAACTCTGCGCCCCGCGACTTGAGCAACGACACGTTGGCCTGGGTGGCCGGATGCAGCCACATCTTGCCGTTCATTGCCGGTGCAATGACCAGACCCGCACCTGCATTGAGCGCAAGCGCAATGCAGCCCAGTGCATCATCGGCCATGCCCTGCGCGAGCCTGGCGATGGCGTTGGCCGTGGCGGGCGCCACCAGAAGCACGGAAGCCGCGTCGGCCACGCGCACGTGGGCCGGCCGCCAGCCCTCCTCCTCGTCGTAGAGGCCGGTGATCACCGGGTTACGCGAGAGCGTCTTAAATGGCAGCGGCGTCACAAATCGCTGCGCGTCGGCCGTCATCACCACATGCACGTCGGCACCTGCCTTGCTCAGCAGGCTGCACAAGTCCACCGCCTTGTGCGCGGCGATGGACCCGCACACACCCAGCACGATCATGTTGCCCTCAGCCATTTCTTAGCCTTCAGCGAACGGGGCACCCCTCGTGATGCGCAACCCTTCCGCCTCGTAAATCGCCTGCACCCGGCGCCAGTCTTCCTCTGGGGTGCCGCTGCGGACAACGTAATCGAAATGCCGCCACTGCGCCAACTCGCTCCCCGCCTCGGCCAGCCGGCGTTCGATGACGGCGGCCGAATCCTCGGCGCGCCCCTGCAGCCGGGCACGCAGCACCTCCAGATTCTCAGGCATGACAAACACGCTGGCCAGCGCTCGCCGCAAGGCCGGGTCATCCGCGCCCGCGCGCGCCACGGCGGCCGCGCCCTGCACGTCATTGACCAGCAGCGCGTCGCGCCCGCGATTTAGAATCTCCCAAACGGCCGAGCGCAGCGTGCCGTAGTGGTGGCCGTACACGGCGGCATGCTCCAGAAACTCATTCGCGGCGACGCGACGGAGAAACTCCGCCTCGGAGAGGAAGTGATAGTCCACTCCATCCACTTCCGCGCCGCGAGCGCCGCGAGTGGTGCAGGTCACCACACGGGAGAGTCCCAAGTTGGCTGCGAGCAGTCGTTGGGCAATGGTGGTCTTGCCGCATCCCGACGGGGCCGACAACACCAGCAAGAGCGGACTGGAGGGTGCGCGCGCCATCACTCGACGTTCTGCACCTGCTCGCGGAAACGTTCCAGCTCGCTCTTCATGTCCACGACCAGCCTCGAGATCTGCGCATCATTGGCCTTGGAGCCGATGGTGTTGATCTCGCGGTTCATCTCCTGGGAGAGAAAATCCAGCGTGCGCCCCACCGCCGCGGTGGATTGGGTGCAGTCGTCAAATTGTTGAAAGTGGCTCTGCAGGCGGGCCAGCTCCTCGGTGATGTCGGCGCGCTCGGCAAAGATCACCACTTCGCGCAGCAGCCGCTCGCGGTCGCCGGGTGTGAGGGCCAGCCCTGCCTCCCGCACGCGTTCGATGAGTTGGCTGCGGTAGCGGCGCGTCACGGCAGGCACGCGCGCCTGGATGCGCTGCGCGGCGCGGCGCAGTGTGCGCACCTGCCTGCCCAGTTCGCGCGCCAGATGCTGGCCTTCGCGGGCTCGCATGGCCACGAGCTGATCCAGCGCGCCTTTCAGGCTCTGATGAACGGCCGGCCAGGAGTCTTCGCCGGTCGCGGGCGGATCGTCGGCTTGTTGCACACCGGGCGCACGAAGGATGGCATCCAGCCCGAAGTCCGGCGCCAGTTTCAGTTCCGCCGCCAGTTTGCGATATTCGCGGGCCACCTGCCGGGCCAGCTCGCGGTCGATTCTTACCCGCCGGGGCGCGCCGCGCGCCGCGCTGGAGAGGACGACGCGCACATTGACACGGCCGCGCGAAATGCGGTGATGGACTTCGTCGCGAATGCGCGGGTCCAGCGCCTCCAGTTCGCGGGGCAGCGAGAGGGAGATTTCGCCCTGCCGCCGGTTGACCGAGCTCACCTCCACGGTGATCTTGCAGCCGTTGCAGGCGCATTCACCGCATCCGTAGCCGGTCATGGACTTCATGCGCGAGGAGTATTCTCAAAAAACTCCCACGGCGCAAAGCTAGGAATCACCTCATGCGGCGAGGGGCTCGGAAATCCGCCGGATGGACCGGGCGCAACCGCTCTCCGGATCGATCTCGATCAGCGCCCCCTGGAGCAACACGCGGCCCCGGGCCACGTGGAATCGCTGCGGCGCACCGGTGAGAAACCGGCGGATGACCGGTTCATAGTCGCGTCCCAGACAACTGTCGTGCGGGCCGGTGAATCCCGCGTCGCAGAGGAATGCGGTGCCGCCGGGGAGGATTTGTTCGTCGGCCGTCTGTACGTGGGTGTGCGTGCCGATGACCGCGCTCACCTGCCCGTCGAGCATGCGGGCCATGGCAATCTTCTCGCTGGTGGCCTCGGCGTGCATGTCCACGAAAATGACGCGCGCCAGCCCGCGCAGCCGCTTCACCTCCGCCCGCGCGGCATGGAAGGGATTTTCCATGGGGGGCATGAAGGTCCGGCCCTGCAGATTGAGGATGGCGACGGCGGGCAGCCCGGGATGCTCCCACACGGTGCTGCCCTGGCCGGGCGTTCCGGGCGGATGATTGAGCGGCCGCACGAAGCGCGTTTCAGAGTCGAGCAGTTCGGCCACCTCGGGCTGATCAAAGAGATGGTCGCCGCAGGTGATGACATCCACCCCGGCAGCGAAGAGGTCGGCGGCGGTGTCGGGCGTGATGCCGGAGCCGCCGGCGGAATTCTCCCCGTTGGCAACCACCACATCCACGCCGTGCTGTTGCCGCAAGCCGGGCAGCAGCGACGCCACGGCCTTGCGGCCGGGCGCGCCCACGACGTCTCCGATGAAGAGCAGCCTCACGGCCTTGAGCCTATCCGCCGGCGTCGCGCAGTGGCAAGCGCGCGCAATGTGCTTGTCCTGCCGCGCCCTTGGGCAATACTGCGCGCATGACAAAGGTTCGTTCATTCTGCCGCATCCTTGGGTTCGCGCTGTGCGTGCTCGCGTTGCCATTGGTTCGCGCCCACGAAGCCGCCGGCCCCATGGCCGCCGCCGCGGCCGAGCTGGTCGCCAGCCTCCAGCCGGCGCAGAAGGCCAAGGCGCTGTTTGAACTCCCCAGCGAGGCGCGGACGTATTGGAATTTCATCCCCTCGGAGATGCTCAAGGGTGGCGTGAGGCAGGGGTTGACCCTCAAGGACATGACGCCAGCCCAGCGGGAGCTTGCGCACAAGCTCTTGCAGACGGGCCTGAGCGAAGCGGGGCACACCAAAGCCACCAGCATCATCTCACTGGAGAAAATCCTGCACGAACTGGAAGGTGACAAACGGCGCTTTGTGCGCGACCCGCAGATGTATCACGTGCTGATCTTTGGAAAGCCGGATGCGAAAGGCACGTGGGGCTGGCGCTTCGAGGGGCACCACCTCTCGCTCAACTTCACGCTGGTGGAAGGCAGGCTCATCTCCGCCACCCCCTCCTTCATGGGGAGCAACCCCGCCAAGGTGTTGAGCGGCGACCGGAAGGGATTGTGGTCGCTCAAGAACGAGGAGGTGCTGGCGCGCGAGCTGGCGCAGTCGCTGGACGAAAACCAGCGCGCGAGTGCCGCCCTCGTGGGCAAGACGCCCGAGGACATTCTGACGGCGTCGCAGCCTGAAGTGAAGGCGATGGCCGACACCGGCATCGCCTACGCGCAGCTCAAGGCACCCCAGCGCGAACTGCTCATCCGGATCATCCGCGAATATCTCGGGCGCAACCGCGCGGTCATCGCGCAGGACGACTGGGCGAGAATCGAGAAGGCCGGGCTCGACAAGATCCGGTTCGCGTGGTCTGGCGGCACGGAGCCATTTCAACAGCACTACTATCGCGTCCAGGGCCCCACCTTCCTGCTGGAGTACGCCAACGTGCAGAACAACGCCAATCACGTCCACGCATCCTGGCGCGATTTCACGGGCGATTTTGGCCGCGACCTGCTGCGCGAACACCACGGCAAGGCGCACCGCGCCACCTCCGGCACGCCCTGAATGGATTCGGCGTCCGAACTCCATGCCGGGCCGAAGGTCGGCGACCGGCTCGACGTGACCATTGTGGACATCGCCTTCGGCGGCGAGGGTGTCGCCCGCACCGACGGTCTGGTGGTGTTCATCCCGTTTGTGGCACCAGGCGAACAGGTGCGGGTGGAGGTCGTCGAGCGCAAGCGCGATTTCGCCCGCGCGCGCGTCCTTGAAATCCTGCATCCCTCGCCCGATCGCATCGCGCCGGCGTGCCGCTATTTTGGTGAATGCGGCGGTTGCCAATACCAGCATCTGGACTACCCCTCACAACTACGCATCAAGCACGCGCAGGTGGCCGCCCATTTCGAGCGCATCGCCGGGTTGCCCGCCGAGGTCGTCTCGCCGGTCGTCCCCTGCCCCACGGCCTACGGCTACCGCAACCGCATCATGGTGCGGCGCCAGTGGAACAAGCCCGAGCAGCGCGCGGTGTTGGGTTACCTGCGGCACGACAGTCGGCTGGTGGTGGATGTGGAGCGCTGCGAAATCGCCGAGCCTGCCTTGAACGAACAGCTGGGCCGACTTCGCGAGAACCCACCCCCGCGCAACGCGCCCAAGGCCGTCCTTCGCATCATGCCCGATGACTGGAACCTGCACCGCGACTCCTTTTTCCAGACCAACTTCCATCTGCTGCCCGGACTGGTGGATGCCGTGAGACGCTGCGTCAAAGAGAGCGGCGCGCGCCATGTGGTGGATGCGTACTGTGGCATTGGTTTTTTCGCGCTGCAACTGGCGGACATGGTGGAGTCGTTTGTGGGTGTGGAAATCGACACGCAGGCCATCCGATGCGCGCGGGCCAACGCCGCGCAGCGCCACGCAACTCAAGGCGAGTTCATCGCCGGGAAAACCGAAGAGCTGCTGGGAAGCCTGCTTGCGCGGTTTGATGCGGCGAAGACGGCGGTGGTTCTGGATCCACCGCGCGCGGGCTGCCACGCCGCGGGGCTCGAGGCGCTGATGCACGCGCACCCTGCGCAAATTGTCTACGTGTCCTGCCATCCGGCCACGCTGGCGCGCGACGCAAAGCGGCTGTGTTCAGAGGGGGGCTACACGCTTCATCGCGTCACGCCGCTCGACATGTTTCCACAGACGCAGCACATCGAGTGCGTGGCAGACTTGCGCCTTAATCAGGCTGGATAGCCCTCCCCGAAAAAAGAATCACCTACCAAGTCACCAAGCCGTCTTGGCGCCACTGGAAGATGGTCCACGCCACCTCCTGCAGGAACACCGCCTCGTCGGCGGCGATGGCCCAGAGCCCGCCCGTGGAAAGGCCGATGGGGCTCTGCCAAGTGAGGTAGGTGTAAAACATGCACGCATTAAGATAGGTGCCGCGGATGGTGGGCGTGTAGCCGTCACTCTGGCGCAGCGCGATGTCAGGGCGCAGAAACTCGGAGAGTTCCCATGCGCGGCCTGCGGGCACCACGGGCATGCCAAGCTGCTTTCCGATGAGCGAGTAGGCGCCGTCGGTGCGGTCTAGAATTTCGGCGCTGGTGAAGATGGCATCAGGCCGCGACCAAGTCATGAACAGCATCCCTTGCGAGTTCATGTTGGTGATGATCTGGTTTAGATTGGCGACGTTGACGCGCATTTGCTGCCAGTCGTAGGCGGCAATGGTCGTGTGCTCCTGCATCACCATGGCATCCCACGGCAGCGCGTTTCGGAAATCGTTGGGGTCGGGGATGACGTTGGTCATCGCCTCGTAGGTGCGCATGTCGGCGAGGTGCGAGCGCAGCGTGTAACCATCGAAGGCTCGCTGCGTGGCAGAGACCTTGATCTTGCCCTTGGCTCCCATCTTGGTGAGCACGCCGGCAAAGTCGTTTTCGCCAGTGAGCCGATTGCCGATGAAGAGCACCCGGATGGTCTCGGGATTCTTGGCGCGATTGGTGGTGGAGTACACCGGGCCGGAGGGTAGATTCTCCTTGCTCCCCGCAGGGAAACTGCCCGTGGCCTTGCCGCTGCCGCGCAAAGGAATGTTGGATTTGCGCCCCCATTGGCGCAGATCAAAGCGCGTGAGGGGCGTGCTGGCGAGGATGTCCACCGCCACAAATCCCAACAACAAGAGCGTCGCGGCAAGAAGCCACTTCGCCGCCTTGGGGCCTTGAAAAACCAGCATGACGTGTTCCTAGACTACCTGTGTCCACTAGAGACTGGTGCGGCGCAGCGCTGGTTACAACGAAATCCAAGGCAAAGAAGCAGGGAATACAGTTGCCAAGTTGCGCGGCAACAGGACATGATCCCCGCCCTTCGGTCGGGGCGTAGCGTAGTCTGGTAGCGCGCTTGTTTCGGGTACAAGAGGTCGTGAGTTCGAATCTCACCGCCCCGACCATTCTCCCCTCCACCACGCGGCCTCGACACGAAGGCGATCAAGCAGGTGCTGATCAGCCGGAGGAAATGAGTACTGGGAAAGATCCCCGGGCCCCACCCAGGCAATGGCCTGGCAGCCCACTGCCCGGGGCACCCCTGAGGGAAGTCTGCAGAGGAAGAACTCTAGGCGCACTGTGCGATCTGGATACGCGTGCTCAACACACTCCACGCGCGGGCCCACATCCACCTCGATGTCCAGCTCTTCGCGCAGCTCGCGCCGCAGGCATTGCTCACCAGACTCACCTAGCTCGCGCTTGCCGCCGGGAAATTCCCACAGACCGCCTAGGTGGTCGTTTGGCAGTCGTTGGGAAATCAGCAGGCGGCCTTGTTGAAACACCAACGCTGCCGACACCGCCAACGGGCTAGGGTTCATGAAAAGAAAAAATCCCGTCGCCGCAACGACGGGATTCCCCATCCCCCCGTCGTTTACCGCGCCAACGCTTGGGCCTCGTCAGGCTCGTCCGCGTCGGCCTCGGTGAAGAGCAATCGGCCGCAAATCAGTCCCGCCAAGGCGCCTCCCACCAGCGGGCCCACCCAGTAAATCCAGTGGTCAATCCAACTTCCCGATACCAGTGCGGGCCCAAAGGCACGCGCAGGATTGAGCGAGCCTCCTGTTAAAAACGACGCTGCCAGCGAGCCCGACGCCACGATGAATCCCACCACCAGCCCGCCGGATGCCGCGGTGCGCCGGCTCTGCAACATGCCGTAGATGGCCGCCACCCAGAGAAACGCCATCGCACCCTCCACAAGAACGCCCTGCATGGCGGTCACCCGGGGGGTTTGATTGGTCAAGTCGGGCTGGCCTCCCACCGTGCGCAGCGGGATGGTCGGCACGGCTGCTTGCACCGGCGTGGGCGGCGTACCACCTTCCACCTCCACAATCTCCGTCTTGCCGAACACGCTCTTTAACATCACGCACGCCAGCACCGCCGCCGTCAACTGCGTGCCGATGATGAGCCCGCTGCGCAGCATCGACAGGCGCCCGCCCACGAGCAGCCCCAGCGTCACGGCGGGGTTGAATTGTCCGCCTGAAATGCCCGCGAACGTCGCCGCCATCGCCGCCACCGCCATGCCGTAAGCCACCTGGGGTGCCAGCCGCACGCCACCCATGAGGTAGGACGTGGACACCACGATGAAAAGAATGGCAAATGTCCCAATTCCTTCGGCCACGATTTGGCGCACCAATGATGGCGCCTCCAAATCCACCATGCCACTCGCGCTTGAATATGTATGAGTCCGGCGAGTCGCCGAAATCCCATCCCGAGTCGCCCCCACTGCCTTGTAAGCCATGGTATGGCTGGTCATGACATCATCCATGATTTTGTGCCCCCCTTTGGTTTGTCCTACCACCCAATGTAGTCCAGAGCATAAAACCGGATGTTCTTGGGAGTGTCAACTTGGATTTTTTTGACCCACCTCGCCGATGGATTTTCTGAGCTAGAATCTGGTTCTCACCCCAAAAAGGGTAAGTATGATCCCATCAAGAAGCGCTGAGAATTCCCGGCAAGGGGAAGATGCGGATTAGGGCTTCGCCGTGGCGTTCGCACTTGGCGCCGTCGCATTCCCACGTGGTGCTGTAGCGTTCCCAACCGGTGCAGTGGCATTCCCACTCGGCCGGGTTGCATTCCCACTCGGCCGGGTTGCATTCCCGCTGGGCGCCGTTGCATTTCCGCCCGGTACGGTCGCGTTTTGATCGTGTGTGAATGGAAATTTGACTTTGGGCGCGAACACATCGGGGTGCGCGTCCTCGAGCATGCCGGCCAGTTGGCGCGCGGTGCGGCTCAAGCTGCTCCCGCCAAAAGCGAATGGAAGCTGGCGTTGGAAGAAGTCCGCTTCTTGGCGCCCGATTTCGTCGTAAAGATCCTTGGCCTTGGTCCACTCTTGGTTGGCTTGGTGCAAGGCGGCAAGGTTGAGACGAGCCAGATTGGCGACGGGCTCCTTGGGGTGGGCCTGAATCAACTGTTGGTAGGCCTCTGCGGCTTCTTTAGTCTTTCCCAACTCATCCAACGAGCTGGCGCTGCCCAATTGCGCCTGCGCCACCAACGGGCTTTGGGGATGGGATTTGAGGAAGGCATCGAACGCGCCCAACGCGTCCTCGTACTTGCTCTCCTCGAACAAGGCGATGGCCAGCATCAGTCCCGCGCGCTGGGCGGCTTGGGTTCTTGGATAATCCCTTTGCACACCACGAAGGGCGCGCGTGTAACCGCCCGATTCGCCGGGGACATCGGCCTGCCGATTGGTCTGCGCGTTCACCAGCGCTGCAAGGCCTTCCTCCTCGCCCATGCGCTGATTGAATTTGTAGAAGTAGATGCCAAAGAGGGCGATGAGGAACACCCCCAAATAACAGATCGCCCGGAGGCGGTGGGTTTCCAGCCACGCCACGAAATCAAACAACGCGTCCGAACTGGTGTCTTGGTCTGCCACGGCGCGGCATATTTGGAAGCACCCACCGCCGATGGCAAGCTGGAAATGGCGGCAAATGGCCTTGCCAATGGGCTTCAGGTCGGCCCAAATTGAGGTGGATGGACGAGTTGCAGCAGTACCTGCCGGTGTTGATGCTGGTGTTCGTGGCAGTCGCCTTTGCCGCGGGGAACCTGGCACTTTCGTGGCTGCTGGGGCGGCGCTTTGGCATGCGCACCGGGCGCATCGCCGCCAGCAAGGACACGCCCTACGAGTGCGGCATGGCGTCCGAGGGCGGTGCTCCGGGGCGGATGTCGATCAAGTTCTATCTGGTGGCCATGCTCTTCATCCTCTTCGACATCGAAGTCGTGTTCCTCTACCCGTGGGCCGTGGTCTATCGCGAGATGCTGGCCAGCGACGCCGCCGTCATCTTTGGCGCAATGCTCTCGTTTGTGGGCGTGCTGCTGGTGGGATACATTTACGCCTTGAAAAATCACGCCTTCGACTGGAAGCGGTAGAGGCATGGCCAGCATCACCTTTGGCACCTCGGGATGGCGCGGGCTCATCGCGCGCGATTTCACCTTTGGCAACGTGCGCTTGGCAACGCAGGGAATTGCCGACTACCTCACGGCCCAGCGCGCCCTCGAGAATTCGCCGCTGGCGGGGCGCAAGCCCGCAGTCATCCTGAGCCATGACACGCGGTTTCTGGGTCGGGAATTTGCCCTTGCTGCCGCCGAGGTGCTGGAGAAGAACCAGATTGTTCCCCTGCTCTGCAACCGTGACACCCCCACGCCCGTCATCGCCCACTGCATCCGCGCACGGCGCGTGCTGGGCGGCATTAACATCACCGCCAGCCACAACCCCGCCGAATATCAGGGGTTGAAGTTCTCCACTCATCACGGTGCGCCGGCCCCTCCCGAAATCACGCGAGAGGTCGAGGAGCACATCAAGCGCCGCCAGCAAGAGGACTGGCACTTTGATGGGATGGCACCCGGGAGCTTCGCCTGCAAATCGTTTGATCCCCAGCCCAGCTACTTCGCCCAAATCCGCAGGCTGATTGACTTTCGCACCCTGCGCCGCGCGCGCCTTAACGTCGCCGTTGAGTGCCGATACGGCACGGGCCGCGGCTATCTGGACACCTTGCTTCGCGAAGCCGGTGCGCGCGTCACCTCGTTTCATGACCACCCCGATCCGCTCTTTGGAGGGCACCGCCCCGAACCCGACGCCGAGGGCATGGCGGAGGTGCGCCAGTTCGTGCGCCATGGAAAGGCGGCACTGGCACTGGGAACGGACGGCGACGCCGACCGCTTTGGCATCGTGGACAAGGACGGCACATGGCTCACCCCAAATCAGGTGCTCGCCCTGGCCCTCTACCATCTTAAAAAAAATCGCGGCTGGACCGGCGCGGTGGTCCGCACCGTGCCCACCAGTCATCAGGTGGACGCCGTGGCGGCGATGCTGGGCGTGCGCGTCCACGAAACGCCCGTAGGCTTCAAATACATCGGCGCACTGATGGAATCCGAACCCATCATTGTGGGCGGCGAGGAAAGCGGTGGCCTCAGCGTGAAAGGACACGTGCCGGAGAAAGACGGCATTCTTGCCTGCCTGCTGATGGCCGAGCTGGTGGCCACGGAGGGCCAGTCGCTGGGCCGCATCCTTAAAGGTCTGGAAAAGCAAATCGGCGCGTTCCACACCGACCGCATCAATCTGCACATCGAGCCTTCGCGCAAGGAGACGCTGCTGGCGCTCTTGGCGCGCGGGCTCGATCGTGTCGGCACCGCGACCGTGCAGCAATTCATCACCACCGATGGCTACAAGTTTCTGCTGCCACAGGGGGAGTGGGTGGCGTTCCGTGCCAGCGGCACCGAACCGGTCATTCGTTGTTATCTCGAGGCCAAGAGCCCCGCGCGCCTGAAGCGGCTGGCGGCAGCCTGCAAGCGACTCATGGCCTAGGCCGCGGAGTCACCACACGCGCCTCGTAGTCCGCCACTACCCAGCGCTTGCCGCGGCGCAAAACACGGTGGCCTTCGGCCATCAAGAGCCGGCGCTGCTCCGGCACGCCCCCGGGATAGCGCGCGTTGACTTCACCGCCCAGCTTGAGCGTTCGCCAGTAGGGTGTCACCCGCTTCATCCCCGACTCCTGCGCCTCCGCCGCAGCATGCGCGGCAATCCACGCGAAGATCCCCGTGGTGATGGGACAGGCCATTTGGGTCTCATGCTGGCGCGCCAGCGCCTCTCGGAGGTGATTGATGGTGGTGAGTCGGCCGCGCGGCACGCGCCTCATCAGCGCGTCCACATCGCGCGGCCGGGGAATGACGCACATTCCGCCGCCCCACCGCTTTGAAAGCCCATGCTGCGCCGTGTCGAAAATCTTTGGCAGATCCTTGTTGTCGGCAAGTTTCTCGCGCCACGACTTCCGTGAATGGCTCCGGCTCATCTTGTGACAAACGTTACGCCTCCGCTGGTTCGGGGCAAGGGGCGTTTGCACCCGCCCGTTTGACAGGCGCCGGGACTGCCTTGATGATTGGCGCCCATGTCCCTTTGCGTGCGCCACGGCCAGACGCGCCTCATCAACCTGCGCACGCGCATGCCCTTCAAGTACGGCATCGCGACCATGACCGACGTGCCCTACGCGTTTCTCAAGCTGGAGATCGAGGTGGATGGGTGCGCTCACATCGGCACCGCCGCGGACAACCTCCCGCCCAAGTGGTTCACGAAGGATCCTGCGCGGGCGCTGGGAGAGGAAATGCGCGAGATGCTGGCGGTGATTGAGCACGCACGCCAGAGCGCGCAGGACATGAGCGCGTCTTCGCCCTTCGAGTTTTGGCAGGAACTGCACGCGCGCCAGTCGGCTTGGGGCGCCGAGCAGCGCCTGCCGCCGCTGCTCACGGGCTTTGGCACGTCGATGGTGGAACGCGCCCTCATCGAGGGATTCTGCCGCGCACGCGGCGCGACCTTCGCCGCCCTGCTCGGGCGCAATGCCTTTGGCATTCGTCTGGATGCCCTGCACCCGGCTCTGGGCGCGTCCACGCCCGCCGACTGGCTTCCCGCGCAGCCCTTGTCGTCCCTCTTTGCCCGGCACACCATTGGACTGGCCGACCCGCTTGAGGAAGCTGATATCTCCGCCGCGGAAAGGGTGGACGACGGCCTGCCCCAGTCGCTGGCCGCCTGCATCGCCCGCTACCGTCTGCGCCATTTCAAGGTGAAGATTTCCGGCAAGCCCGAAATCGACCACCCGCGCCTGCGGCGAATCGGGGCGCTGCTGGAAGCGGCCGCGCCACCCGACTTCGTGATGACGCTCGATGGCAACGAGCAGTTCGGTGACCTTGCTGCCTTTCGCGATCACTGGCTGGCGCTCAATGCCGACCCCGCCCTGCGCGGTCTCTTCAAGCACCTGTTCTTTGTCGAACAACCCCTGCACCGCCGTTCGGCGCTCGCGCCGGAGACCGCCGAAGGGTTCGCTCGCTGGGCCGACGCGCCGCCGGTCATCATCGACGAATCCGACGACGCCGTGGAGAGCCTCCCCACCGCCCTGCGGCTGGGCTACGCGGGCACGAGCCACAAGAACTGCAAGGGGGTGTTTAAGGGCGTCGCCAACCGCTGCCTGGTGGCACAATGCGGGCGCGAGGGTCGGCGCGTGCTGATGAGCGGCGAAGACTTGTGCACGATGGGGCCGGTGTCGCTCCAGCAGGACTTGTGCGTGATGGCCGCGCTGGGCATTTCCAGCGTCGAGCGCAATGGCCATCACTACCACCGGGGACTCTCGCAATTGCCGCCGGCCTTGCAGCAGGACTCGCTGGCGCACCATCCCGACCTCTACGAGCGCAGCACGGGGGGCTTTCCAGCGCTGCGCATCGTGGGGGGCATGCTGGCGTTGGACTCGGTGAACCGTGCGCCCTTCGGCGTCGGGTTCGATCCCGATTTCGAGGCCCTGACTCCGGCTGGGAAGTGGGTTGCGCCTATCGATCCTTGAGGCCCTACTCCGGCACCTGTGACCAAGAGGCGCTTGCGCCCGCCGTTCCTGCCGCTAACCTCCCGGCAACTTGGATGTGCCTTCAGCCAGGACGCTGGTCATCATTCCCACTTACAACGAGCGGGAAAACCTGCCCGCGCTCTCGGCGCGCCTGCTGGCCCTGTCCACCCCGGTGGACTTGCTGGTGGTGGACGACAATTCGCCCGACGGCACGGGCCCCCTGGCCGATGATCTCTCCGCCCGGCATCCGCAGATCCATGTGTTGCACCGTCCCGGCAAGGCGGGACTGGGCCGCGCCTACTGCGCCGGATTCAAGTGGGCGTTGGAACGTGATTATGAATTTGTCTTCGAGATGGACGGCGATTTCTCGCACGATCCCAACGACATCCCGCGTTTCCTTGCGGCGGCGCAGGACGCCGACCTTGTCATCGGCTCGCGCTATTCCAACGGGATCCGCGTCATCAACTGGCCCTTGCGCCGACTCCTGCTCAGTCTGGCCGCCGCCCGCTACGTGCGCCTCATCACCGGCATGCCCGTGAGCGATCCCACCGGCGGATTCAAGTGCTTCCGGCGGCGGGCGCTGGCCTCCCTGAATCTGGACGCGGTAGAGTCCAATGGCTACAGCTTTCAAATCGAGCTGACCCACAAGCTCTGGCGTGCGGGCATGAGCATCGCCGAGGTGCCCATCATCTTCACCGACCGTTTTCTGGGACAGTCGAAGATGTCCGGCGCCATCGTGCGCGAGGCGGTGTGGATTGTGTGGCGCATGCTTTTCCAGAACGGGCTGCGCAGGCACCCCCGCGTCCCGCACCGGCCATGAACCCCGTGCGCGTCGGCATCGTCGGCACGGGCTTCATGGCCGTGGCTCATCTGCGCGCCCTGCGCCAGGTGCCGGCCGTTCGCGTGGCGGCCCTGTGCAATCCCAGCGGGCGTCATCTGGACGGCGACTTCTCCGGCGTGTCCGGCAATGTCGGCACCACCGACCCCGTGCGGCTGGACATGCGCGAAGTGAGGGCCTACCGCGACCTCGATGCGATGCTGGGCAATCCGGACATCGATGCGGTGGATATCACCACACCCACCGACTGCCACTACGGACAGTCGCTGGCCGCGCTTCGCGCCGGCAAGCATGTGCTTGTGGAGAAACCCATGGCGCGCACGGGCGCGCAGGCGCGCGAGCTGGTGACCGAGGCCGAAAGTTCGGGGCGGTTTCTGATGCCGGCCATGTGCCTGCGGTTCTGGCCGGAGTGGGCGTGGGTCAAGGCGGCCATCGCCGATCAACGCTTCGGGCCTGTGCGCAGCGCGCGATTCCGCCGGGTGGCGGAGCCACCGGCATGGGGCCGGTCTCATTTCATGGACGCGGGCAAGTCGGGCGGCGCACTGCTCGACCTGCACATTCACGATGCGGACTTTGTGTCGCACTGCTTCGGGCGCCCGCGCCGCGTGTCCGCCTTGGGGCACCCGTTTGTAAGCGGCGGCATTGACCATGTGGTGACGCAGTACGAAGTGGCATGCGGCGCCGTGGTGCACGCGGAGGGCAGCTGGGCCATGGCGCGCGGCTTTGGTTTCAACATGAGTTACACCGTGAACTTTGACCGGGCCACGGCCGACTACGATTTGTCGCGTGGAGCGGAGGCGCTCAAACTTTTTGAGCCGGAACGGCCGCCGCAGGTGTTATGCCCCGGCGGGCCCGACGGCTACACGGGCCAGTGGCTTCACTTTGCCGAGTGCATCCAGAATGGGCTGCCCCCGCGCGTCGTCACGGCGCAGGACGGGGCGGGCGCCGTGGAGCTCTGCGAGGCGGAGCTTAAATCCATTGAGTCGGGCGCGCCCGTGGCGCTGGATTAGAGGGCAATCAGCGCTGCACACGCGCGCCAGCGCCCCGCATCAGCTTCTCCACCTCGGCCTTGTCGGCCATCGAGGTGTCGCCCGGGGTGGTCATCGCCAGGGCGCCATGTGCCGCGCCGCAATCCACCGCCCTCTGCGGGTCGCCCGAGGTCATCAGCCCGTGGATGAATCCCGACGCGAAACTGTCGCCACCGCCGACGCGATCAAGGATTTCCAGATCGGGATACCGGCGGCTTTCGTAGAAGGCGCCTCCCATCCATGCGATGGCAGCCCAGTCGTTCACGGTCGCGGTCTTCGCAGCACGCAGCGTGGTGGCGGTGGCCTTGAAATTTGGGAACGCCTTCACCGCCGCCTCGATCATGCGCTTAAACGCGGAGACGTCGATGTGCAGAAGCGCTTCGTCGGCACCCTCCACGTGGAATCCCAGGCACGCGGTAAAATCCTCCTCGTTGCCGATCATGACATCCACATGCCGGGCGATCTCGCGGTTCACTTCCTGCGCGCGCTTCTGCCCGCCGATGGACTTCCAGAGACTCGGGCGGTAATTGAGGTCGTAGCTGACGATGGCCCCGTGCTGCTTGGCCTTCCGGACGCACTCGATGACGAGCTGCGGGGTGGTGTCCGAAAGCGCGGCAAAGATGCCCCCCGTGTGCAGCCAGCGCACACCCGCCTTGCCGAAGATGTGATCCCAGTCGAAGTCGCCGGGCTTGAGCTGGCTGGCTGCCGTGTGGCCGCGGTCGGGGATTCCCACCGCGCCGCGCACGCCAAAGCCGCGCTCGGTGAAGTTGAGCCCATTGCGCGTGTCGCGCCCGATGCCATCGTACTTCGCCCACCGGATGTAATCGGTGGCCACGCCGCCTTGCAGGATGAAATCCTCCAGCAGCCGGCCGACGTCGTTGTCCGCAAACGCCGTCACCACCGCCGTCCGCATACCGAAGCAACGGCGCAGCCCCCGCGCCACATTGTATTCGCCTCCGCCCTCCCAAACCTTGAACTCGCGCGCGCTCCGGATGCGCCCCTCGCCTGGATCCAGTCGCAGCATGACCTCGCCCAGCGCGAGCAGATCCCACGCACACGTTTCTGCGGCCTTGATGTGGAGTGCGGACATAGGAAACAGCGCGGAATCTTTCATCCGCCCGGCGGGAGCTTCCGTACTCCATGTCGGAAATCAACTCCAAACCCATTCCACGCCTTGACGCCGCCACCGGACTCACCCATTTTTCAAGGAGATGCAATCCCTCCCCACCCCCGCTCTGCTCCTTGGTTTGGCCCTAACCGTGTCCTCGGCCGGCGCGGACTGGACGGAATTTCGAGGCCCCACAGGCCAGGGCAGAGCCGACACGGCGAAACTGCCACTGGAATTTGGATTGAAAAAAAACCTGTCTTGGCGGCAGGCCATCGCGGGCGCTGGCTGGTCCTCGCCGGTCATCTCAAAAGACCGCATTTATCTGACGGCGGCGGTGCCAACGGAGCCGGAAGGCCGGCAGTCGCTGCGCGCACTCTGCATGGACGCCGCCACCGGCCGTGAAATCTGGAACACGGAAGTGTTCGCCAAGGCCACCAGCCGCGTGCATGGCAAGAACAGCCAGGCCAGCCCCACGCCCATCATCGAAGACGGGCGGGTCTACGTCCATTTTGGGCACCAAGGCAGCGCGTGCCTTGACCTGGCGGGCAAGGTGCAGTGGCGCAACGACCGCTTCGCCTATCTGCCCAGGCACGGCAATGGCGGCTCGCCGCTCATCGTCGGCGACGCGCTGTGCTTCAGCTGCGATGGCGAAAATGACCCGTTTGTTCTGGCGCTCAACAAGCACACCGGCGAGCAGCTATGGCGCACGCCCCGGCAGACGGGTGCGACGCGGAAGTTCTCGTTCAGCACCCCGCTGCTCATCACCGTTGCGGGCAAGCAGCAGATCATCTCGCCGGGCAGCGGCGCCGTGTGCGCGTACGACCCGAAGGATGGCCGCGAGATTTGGCGCGCGGGCTACGGGGAAGGCTACTCGGTCATTCCTCGCCCGGTGTACGGGCACGGGCTGCTCTTCCTCTCCTCGGGATATGACAAGCCCGTGCTGTTGGCGATTCGTGCCGACGGCAAGGGCGACGTCACCGACACGCACGTGGCGTGGACGCTCACCAAACAGGCCCCGCACACGCCCTCGGCACTTCTCGTGGGCAACGAACTCTATGTCGTTTCCGACGGCGGCGTGGCGAGCTGCCTCGATGCCAAGACGGGCCAGGTGCACTGGCAGGAACGCGTGGGAGGAAACCACTCGGCCTCTCCCATTCACGCCAACGGCCGCATCTATTTCTTCTCGGAGGAAGGCAACGTGTCGGTGGTCGAGGCGGGCCGCGTGTTCCGCGTGTTGGCGCAGAACCCGCTGGGCGAACGCACGCTGGCGTCCTGCGCCGTCACAGGCGACGCGCTCATCGTGCGCACCGCAGGCCACCTCTACCGGTTCGAAGCAAAACCCTAGCGCCTCCTCAAGCAGCGGTTAGAGATCCATGTTCTGGTAGCACGCCGCGATCTTCTCAATCGCCAGCGCGAAGGCTGCCGTGCGCAGATCGCCCACGGCGGGCCGGCTGCGCCAGACCTCGCGAATTTGGGAGTACGCCTCGCGCATCGAGTCATCCAGTCCTGAGCGTACCAGTGCGAGCTCATCGGGCCCCTGCAAGAGCCGGCGGCGGATGTTATCAGACACCGACTTGCCCGTGGTCTCGGAGATTGCATCGAGCAGGGCACTGCCTCGCGCCTCATGGAACCGCCGCTCCATCCGGCCAAACCGGATGTGGGAGAGGTTTTTGATCCACTCAAAATACGACACCGTGACCCCGCCGGCGTTGAGAAAAATGTCGGGGATGATCACCTTACCTCGTGCGCGGAGAATCTCGTCGGCGCCAGCACTCACCGGCCCGTTGGCGGCCTCGGCAATGAGCGGCGCACGAATGCGCGCGGCGTTCGCGCGCGTGATCTGACTTTCCATCGCCGCGGGGAGAAGGATGTCGCAGTCCATCTCAAGCACGCCGGCCCCCTGCTCAATGAAGGTCGCGCCCGGGAACCCTTTCACGCCGCCGTGCTGCAGCCGGTGCTGCTGCACCGCCTCGATGTCCAATCCGGCGTCACGCACAATCGCGCCGTCGCGCTCAATCACCGCCGTCACCTTCACGCCGTCCTCCTCGGAGAGAAACTTTGCCGCGTGATAGCCCACGTTGCCCAGTCCCTGCACCACCATGCGCTTGCCCTCCAGTGCGCCGTCCAATCCCGCCGCGCGCACGTCCTGCGGATGGCGGAAGAACTCGCGCAATCCGAACTGCACGCCGCGGCCCGTCGCCTCGGTCCGCCCGCGCACGCCCCCGCACTGCACGGGCTTTCCCGTCACGCAGGCGTCGCCATTGATATCGCCGGGAAACAGCCGCTTGTATTCGTCGGCCATCCACGCCATCTCGCGCTCGCCCGTCCCCATGTCCGGCGCCGGCACGTTCTGGCTCGGATTGAGAAAGGAGCGCTTGGCCAGTTCCTGCGTGAACCGCCGGGTGATGTGCTCAAGCTCCTCCTCGGAATAGTCTTTGGGGCGCACACAGAGGGCACCCTTCGCACCGCCAAAGGGAACGTCCACCAGCGCGCACTTGTAGCTCATCAAGGCCGCGAGCGCCTCCACCTCGTCCTGCGCGGCGAAGCTGGCGTAGCGAATGCCGCCCTTGACGGGCAGCCGGTGCTCGCTGTGCACCGCGCGCCAGCCGGTGATGACCTGGTAGCCGCCCCGTAGCTCCACGCCAAAGCGCACCTGGCACACGGCGTTGCACACCCGGATTTTCTCTGCCAAGCCCGCAGGCAGCGTCAGGGTCGCCACCGCGCGGTTAAACATCACATCCACGCTTTCGCGAAACGAAGGTTCCTGGGTTGCATTCATGCCGGTGTTGGGGTGATTGGGATCACCTTGCCCAAGGGGCCGGGTTCGCGCAACCTCGCTTCATGTCGCAAGCACAGGGCCCAACCACACCGCCGCGGAGCCGGCAGCTGCCCCTATGAACGCACTCGATGCGCCCGACTCCCACCTACTGCGCGCCGCAGAGGGCTGGCTGGATTTGGGCAATGGAGTCGAGGCGATGCGCGAGTGGGAGGGCCTTTCCCCATTGGGCCGCAAGCATCCCGATGCCCTTACGATCCTTTGGTGGATCCAATCCGGACACCAAAATTGGGCCGAGTGCGCGAAGATCGGCGAACACATCGTGCAGGCCGCACCGGATCGCCCCTTCGGTTGGGTCCACCGGTCGTACGCACTACATGAGCTCAAGCACACGCGGGATGCTCACGATCAATTGTTGCCCGCACTTGCGCGCTTCCCCGGCGAATGGCTCGTGCCCTACAATCTTGCTTGCTACCTCTGCCAGCTTGGCGAATTGGGAGAAGCACGGCGGCTTCTGGCGATTGCCTTCAATCGCGGGGGACACGCCATTCGCGCCACGGCGCTTGCCGACGCGGACCTAGCCGCCCTGCACGCCGAGTTGGACAAGCTCGCCTGAGGGCACCCCCGTTCCCAAATCGCCCTGCCACCGGACGGCGAGGAACTTTGAATGGAACCTCCCCGGCGTGTGGTGCTAACCTTGCCGGGTGAATTGGCGTGAATCGACAGTCTTGGTGACAGGAGGCACGGGCTCTTTTGGCAGGAAGTTTGTAGAACTCGTCCTGCGCGAGAAGCAGCCCAAAAAGCTCATCGTCTTTAGCCGCGACGAACTTAAACAGCACGAGATGCAGCAGCAGTTCCCTGCCACCGGCGACTCACCCATGCGCTATTTTCTGGGCGACATTCGCGACCGCGAGCGGCTCGAGCGCGCCCTCCACGGCGTGGACATCGTGGTGCATGCCGCCGCGCTCAAGCAGGTGCCCGCCTGCGAGTACAATCCCTTCGAGGCCATCCTGACCAATGTGATGGGCGCCAAGAACATCATCGACGCCGCCATTGACCAGAAGGTGAAGCGTGTTCTCGCGCTTAGCACGGACAAGGCGGTGAACCCGGCCAATCTCTACGGCGCCACCAAGCTCTGCATGGAGAAGCTCTTCATCCAGGGTAATTCCTACTCCGGTGATTCGGGCACGCGGCTAAGCTGTGTGCGTTACGGAAACGTGGTTGGCAGCCGCGGCAGCGTCATCCCGCTGTTCCAAAGGCAGCGTGAAGCCGGCAGGATCACCGTCACCGACCCGCGCATGACCCGCTTTTGGATCACGCTGGAACAGGGGGTGCGCTTTGTCATGGGTTGCATCGAGGACATGCAGGGCGGCGAGACGTTCGTCCCAAAAATCCCCAGCATGAACATCCTGGATCTCGCCGCGGCTGTGGCGCCGGATTGCAAGGTGGACACGGTGGGAATCCGGCCGGGTGAGAAATTGCATGAGGTGCTCCTGGGCGAGGATGAGGCACGCCATACGGTGGAGTCCGACACACAGTTTGTCATCCTTCCCGAAGGCCACGCACTGCGGGGCGCCAATGGCCAGTGGAAATCCCCTGTCGAGGGATTCCATTACGCCAGTGACAGCAATCCCAAGTGGTTGACCATTCCGGAACTGCACGAGCTGATGCGGGATGAGAAGTGACTGGACGGTGCCACGAGTGCCGCGCCCGGCTCGATTTGGGCCTTGGGTGCCTTCGCCAAGGGAGACTCTCTAGTTGAACCCGCCCGAAATCACCCCAGTCGCTCACTGGCAATCCGTTGCCGGCCACCTGTTGCCGTACGGACGGCAGCTGCTCGACGAAGCGGACATCCATGCCGTGGTTTCGGCGCTGCGCTCCGACTGGCTCACACAAGGCCCGACCATCGAACGCTTCGAACGCAGGGTCGCCGACTATTGTGGTGTTAAATACGCCGTGGCCGTCGCCAACGGCACCGCCGCACTCCACATTGCCGCCGCCGCGCTTGACTTGAAGCCTGGCGACCGCCTCTGGACTTCGCCCAACACCTTTGTAGCCTCCGCCAATTGCGCCCGCTACTTGGGCGCCGATGTGGACTTCGTGGACATCGACCCGCGCACTTACAACTTAAGCGTCGCACGGCTGGAGGAGAAGTTGTCTGCCACCGCGAAGTCCGGCCGGCTGCCCAAAGTCCTCGTCCCTGTCCACTTTGCTGGCCAGTCCTGCGAGATGGAAGCCATTGCCACGCTCGCCAAACGCCATGGCATCCGGATTCTCGAAGACGCCGCGCACGCCATCGGCGCGGGCTATCTCGGGCGGCCCGTCGGCTCCTGCGCGCACAGCGACCTCGCCATCTTCAGCTTTCATCCCGTCAAGATCGTCACCACCGCCGAGGGCGGCATGGTCGTGACCAACTGCGCCACACTCCACGAGCGGCTGCTGCTCTTGCGCAACCACGGCATTACGCGCGACCCGAAGCTCATGGAAGGCGAAAGCCACGGCCCGTGGTATTATCAGCAGACCGAACTGGGCTGGAACCACCGCCTCACCGACCTTCAGGCCGCGCTCGGCGAGTGCCAGATGAACAAACTTGATGCCTTCGTCGCCCGCCGCCGCGCCATCGCCCGCCGCTACGATGAACTGCTCCGCGACCTCCCGCTCACCACGCCCTGGCAGCACCCGAACACCGCCAACGCCTGGCACCTCTATGTCATCCGACTGCGCCTCGACCGCATCAAGAAGACCCGCCGCCAGGTCGTCGAGGAACTCCGCGCCGCCGGCATCGGCGTGCAAATCCACTACATCCCCGTCCACACCCAGCCCTATTACCGCCGCCTCGGCTTCAAGGACGGCGACTTCCCCGAGGCAGAGAAGTATTACGCCGAAACCATCAGCCTGCCGATGTTCGCGGGGTTGACGGATGGGGATCAGGAGCGGGTGGTGGAGACGCTCAAAGGCGTGTTGAGGTGAGCGATGAACCAGCTCCTCCTCCGCGCTGACGCCGGCCCGCAAATCGGCATGGGCCATGTGATGCGCTGCCTCGCGCTGGCAGAGCCGTGGTTGCAGGCTGACAGCGCTGTGACGTTGCTCGCCGCCGCTCCTTCACCCGCGCTCTGTGCCCATGCCGAATCACTCGGCGTCTCCCTCCACAAACTCTCTACCGCCCCCGGTTCTCCTGCTGATGTCGCTGAGACCATCGCCCTCGCGCAATCCCTCCGTGCCGAGTGGCTCGTCCTCGACGGCTACCATTTCGACGCCGCCTTCCAGCGCGCCGTGAAGGCCGCCGGCCTCCGCCTGCTCGTCTTCGACGACACCGCCCACGCCGCCCACTACTCGGCCGACTTCATCCTAAATCAAAACCTCGGCGCGGCCGAATCGCTCTACCCGCACCGCGAGCCAACCACACGCCTCCTCCTTGGCCCTCGTTTCGTGCAATTGCGCAGCGAGTTTCTGAAGGACAAAGCAGCCCGTTCCGACTCCCTCGCCCCCATCGGAGGAGAAGTCCGGGGCGAGAGGGCTTCGCCCACGCCACACCTCCTTGTCACCCTTGGCGGTAGCGACCCTGACAACGTCACCGCCCAAGTCCTCTCCATCCTCCAAACCATTCCGAACTTCACCGCCGACATCATCCTCGGCCCCGCAAACCCGCACGCCGACGCTCTGAGAGCCGCCATCTCCCATCTCCCATCTTCCATCTTCATCCACATCAATCCTCCCAACCTCCCCGACCTCATGTCCCGCGCCGACCTCGCCATCTGCGCCGGCGGCACGACCGCATGGGAACTCTCCTTCCTCGGTGTCCCGATGCTCGTACTGGCGCTCGCCGAGAACCAGCGCACCAACGCCGAACGACTCGACCAAGCTGGCGCGGCCATTCACGCCAACATCGCCTCGCTAGCTGACGACCTCCGCACTCTCCTCGCCGATCCCCCGCGCCGCGCGCAGATGTCCGCCCGCGCCCGCGCGCTTGTGGACGGCCTCGGCACCTTCCGCGTCTGGCTGCGGCTGAACGAGGACTCGCTGCACCTCCGTCCCGCCACCGCCGACGATTGCCGCCGCTTCTGGGAATGGGCCAACGATCCCGCAGTCCGCGCCAACTCCTTTACCTCCGAGCCGATCCCGTGGGAGCCACACGTCGCGTGGTTCACCCGCAAACTCGCCGACGCGAACACGCGCCTGTGGATCGCTGAACAAGCCGACGCTCCGCTCGGCCAAGTCCGCTTCGATCTCGACGCCTCCTCCGCCACCATCTCCGTCAGCCTCGACGCAACGCAACGCGGCAGGAACCTCGGCGCGCTGCTCATCTGGTCCGCGTGTCAAAAGCTATTCCGCGAGTCCCCCGTTGAAACCATTCACGCCCACATCAAGCCCGACAACACCGCCTCCATCCGCGCGTTCAAGAAGGCTGGGTTTGAACCAGCGGGCCAAACCGAGGTAAAAGGCTTCGCCGCGTTGCGCTTCGCCCTAAGTCGCGCTGCGACTGAACCATGACTCCTGAACTCACCATCGGCTCCCGCAAGGTTGGACCCGGCCACCCGGCCTATCTTATCGCCGAGCTGTCCGCGAACCACGGGCAGGACTTCGATCAGGCCGTGCGCATTGTCCGTGCGATGGCCGCGTCCGGCGCGGACGCCGTGAAGGTCCAGACCTACACCGCCGACACGCTCACCATCCCGTGCGACAACGAGTGCTTCCGCATCGGCGGCGGCACGCTCTGGGACGGGCGCACGCTGCATGACCTCTATCAGGAAGCCTTCATGCCGTGGGAGTGGCAGCCCAAGCTGCAAGCCGTCGCCACTGAACTCGGCCTCGACTTCTTTTCCACGCCCTTCGATACGAGCGCCGTGGACTTCCTCGAAGCGATGGACGTGCCCGTGCACAAGGTCGCTTCGTTCGAGCTAGTGGACTTGCCATTGCTCAAGAAGATCGCCGCCACGCGCAAGCCCGTCATCGCCTCCACCGGCATGGCCACGCAGAAGGAAATCGCCGAGGCCGTAAAGACCTTGCGTGACGGCGGCTGCGAACAACTCGCGCTCCTGAAATGCACGAGCGCCTATCCTGCGTTGCCCGAGGAGATGCACCTGCGCACCATCGCGGACATGAGTGCGCGGTTCGGAGTGCCGGTGGGCTTGAGCGACCACACGCTGGGCCACACCGTGCCGGTCGCGGCGGTCGCACTGGGCGCGTGCATTGTGGAGAAGCATTTCACCCTCTCGCGCGCCACGCCCGGCCCGGACAGCGCCTTCTCGCTGGAGCCTGACGAGTTCAAAGCGATGGTCACCGCCATCCGCACGACGGAAAAGGCGCTGGGCCGCGTGAACTACGAGGTCAGCGCGAACGAGGCGAAGTGCCGGCAGTTCCGCCGCTCGCTCTTTGTCGTCGCCGACGTGAAGGCCGGAGAACCGTTCACCGAGCAGAACGTCCGCAGCATCCGCCCCGGCCACGGCCTGCACCCGCGGCACTTGGGCGAAGTGATGGGTCGCAGGGCGAAGCGCGACGTGAAGTGCGGCACGCCGCTGAGTTGGGAACTCGTAGAAGACGCGTGAGTTGAAAATCATCGCCATCATCCAAGCCCGCATGGGTTCGACGCGCCTTCCCGGTAAGGTGCTGAAGCAGCTCGCGGGTAACACCGTGCTCGGCCATGTCGTGCGCCGCGTTCGGCTAGCGAAGCGACTCGACGGCATCTGTATCGCCACGACGGAGTCACCCGGCGATGAGCCAATCGTCGCCGAGGCCGAGCGGCTGGGCGTGAGTTGCTGGCGCGGCAGCGAACAAGACGTGCTGGATCGCTACTTCGGCGCGGCCCAAGCCTGCGATGCGGGTGTCATCGTGCGCGTCACCTCGGATTGCCCACTCTTTGATGGCCCATTGCTGGACGAGATGATCGCGGTCTTTATGGCCACGCACGGCCTCGATTACTTGAGCAACATTCAGGTGCGCCGTTTCCCGCGCGGGCTGGATGCGGAGATTTTCACCTTGGCCGCGCTGAAGCGCGCGTACCGCGAGTCAACTCAACCGCACGAACGCGAGCACGTCACGCCCTACTTCTACCAGCACCCCGAGCTGTTTCGGCTGCATTCGTTTGAGGGCAAGGAAGACTTGTCTGCGCACCGCTGGACGCTCGACACGCCGGAGGACTGGCAGTTCGTCAAGGTCGTCTATGCGACGCTGGGCGCGAACTTCACCACGGCAGATGTGTTGAAATTCTTGAAAGCCCAGCCCGAATTGGCAAAGCTTAACGCCCGTGTCGAACAAAAGAAACTCGCCCAGTAAGGCGGCCAAACCAGCCGTTACCAAAACCCGCTTCGCCACGGAGCAGGAGGCTTTTTGGGCGGGCGAATTCGGCGATGACTACACGCGGCGCAACGGCGTGGGCGCACTGATTCACCTCAACCCGGACAAGCTACCCAAAGTGTATGGCCTGATACACGCGCCAGCGCGAACTACACCTGCTTGGCCGAGTATTATTTCCCGTCGCCCGTCGCCATCCCTGATCGCGGCCATGCAGACCGGCTTTTTAAACGCGACTTCGCCGGCGAACTGATGAAGCGTCACACAGACGTACGGCTGCTGGACTACGGCTTCGTCTATCATGCCGACGCGAACCACCCGCAGGACGACCTGACCTGGTTCCTACTGGAGAAGCCCGCCCCACGATGACCGTCGGCATCATTGACTTCGGGATGGGAAATCTCAATTCCGTGGCAAACGCCTTTGAACGCTTGGAGTGCCCGTCCTTCTTACTGACCGAGCCCGCGCAGATGAAGACCGTAGACCGCCTAGTGCTGCCCGGCGTCGGTGCCTTTGGTGATGGCATGGCGAATCTGAATCGTGACGGCTGGGTGCCCGCGCTCGAAGCCGAAGTGCGCACCGGAGGTAAGCCGTTCCTCGGCCTGTGCCTCGGCATGCAGTTGCTCGCCACCAGAGGCAAGGAGCACGGCGATTGGCAGGGGCTGGGCTGGATTCCCGGCGTGGTGCGCCGGCTCGAGACTACGGATGCCGCCATCCGCATTCCGCACATGGGCTGGAACGACGTGGAGATCGCCAAGCACGACGGGATTTACAAGGCGGCCAAGGGCGAGCAGACCTTTTACTTCGTGCACAGCTTTGTCTTCTGCCCGGAAGATACGAGCGTGGTCAGCGCGTGGTGCCATCACGGCGAACGCTTCGTGGCCAGCGTGGAACGGGGCAACATCTTCGCGACGCAATACCATCCCGAGAAGAGCCAGAAGTGCGGACTGTCCGTGCTGCGAAATTTCCTCCAAGCCAGCGCATGTTAAAGAACCGGCTCATCCCGGTGCTGCTGCTGCAGAACGGCCTGCTCGTGCGCAGCGAGCTGTTCCAGATCCACCAGATCATCGGCAACCCCATTCACGAGGTTCAACGCTTCAACGAGTGGAACGTGGATGAACTGATCTACCTCGATATCAGCCGCGACGGCAGCTACGACCTGCGCCGCGATGACACGAAGGTGAAGGGTTTGGATCATCCGCTGGGCATCCTCGATGCGGTGAGCAGGACCTGCTTCATGCCGCTGACCTGGGGCGGCCGCATCCGCACGACCGAAGATATGCGTGAACGCCTGCGCCGCGGCGCAGACAAGATCACCGTAAACTCCGAGGCCGTGCGCACACCCTCGCTCATCACGGAAGGCGCGAAGTGTTTTGGGAGCCAGGCCATCGTCGCGAGCATTGACGTGGGCCGCAACGCGCAGGGCAACCGCGAGGTGTTCGTGGACGGCGGCCGCACGGCGACCGGTCTGGACCCGGTGGCGTGGGCGCGTGAGTGTGAGCGGCTCGGAGCCGGCGAGGTCCTGCTGCAGGTGATCGAACGGGATGGTCGTGGGACCGGCTACGACACGGAACTGATCCACGCGATGGCCAGCGCGATCACCATCCCGCTGATCGCGTGCAGCGGCGTGGGCCGGTTTGAGGATTACCCGTCCGGCATCCAGGCCGGCGCGTCCGCTGTGGCGGCTGCCAACCTGTGGCACTTCAAGGAACTTGCGGATCGTCTGGGCAAGAATGCCCTGCTAAAAGCGGGCGTGAACGTGCGCCGCTGACCTGATTCTACCAATGAGATATTGCACCAAATGCGTTTACCCGAGCCTGGCGGCCACGCCGATGACCTTCGACGCGAACGGCGTCTGCTCCGGCTGCCGCGTGGCGGAGGAGAAGAAGACAATTGACTGGGCGCTGCGCTGGAAGCAGTTCGAGGAGCTGATTGACGAGCACCGCTCGACCAGCAACTACGACATCCTCATCCCCGTCAGCGGCGGCAAGGACAGCTACTATCAGACGCATGTGGCGAAGTCCCTCGGCTTGAAGGTGCTGCTCGTGACGTATCACGGCAACAACTACCTCCCCGAGGGCGAATACAACCTCTACCGGATGCGCGAGGTGTTCGACTGCGACCACATCATCGTCCGGCCGAGCGTGGACGCGCTCATCAAGATGAACCGCCTCGGCTTCAAGCTACAAGGCGACATGAACTGGCATGGCCACTGTGGCATCTTCACGTCGCCCATCCAGGTGGCCGTGCGCTACAAGGTGCCGCTGATGCTGTGGGGCGAGCACGGTTTCCTCGACCTCGGCGGCATGTTTTCCCTGAACGACTACGTGGAGTTCACCGCCAAGCACCGCCTCGAACACGCACTGCGCGGCTATGACTGGGATGACTTCACAGATGCCGGCCTAGCTAGGTTGGGCCGCTCCGATCTGGCCGAGGGCCTGACCGCCAAAGATCTGCTCTGGGCGCAGTATCCGACGGATGACGAGATCGCGGACGTCGGCGTGCGCGGCATCTACTTGGGAAACTACGTCCACTGGGAGGCAAACGAACACTCGAAGCTGGTGGTGGAAAAGTACGACTGGCGGCCCGCCCAGCAGCCCTTCGAGCGCACCTATCGCATGTTCTCCAACCTAGATGACATGCACGAGAACGGCATCCACGACTACCTCAAGTTTGTGAAGTTCGGCTATGGCCGCGCAAGCGACCACGCGTGCAAGGACATCCGCACGGGCGTGATGGACCGCACCGTGGGCATGGAGATGGTCAAGAAATACGACCACATCAAATCCCGCCGCGACCTCGAGCGCTGGCTCAAGTATGTGGACATGACCGAGGCCGAGTTTGACCGTATCTGCGACACCTTCCGCGACCGCCGCGTCTGGCGCATCGAGGACGGCCGGTGGGTGAAGGACAACATCTGGGGCGACTCCAGCGCCTATGGACCGGTCCACACGGAGGAGCGCTCGACCACCGGACGCAAGCAGAAGGTGGCCTGAAGGTGGATGGTTTTCCTCCCAGCAAGATGAGCCAACCCCAAACCATCCGCCATGTGGTGATCCTCGTTGATGACCGCACGCGCGATCTAATGATCGCGAGCCTACTCGCCCATCACTTGGAGGCACTGAGCATTGTGGCGCACCTCGAGCCACTCGAAGCGTATCAAGGCTGCCTCGCGGCGTGGCGACCGGATCTGATCCTCTTCAACCACCTCACGGCCAGCCACCTCGCGGCCTACTCACGTCGGCTGCATGAGATGGGCGTACTCACCGCGGTGCTGCCCAACGAAGGCATCCTCTACGATCAGGAGGAGATGCGGTTCAACTCCGGCCGGCATCACACCGACGCGCACATTGACCTGTTTTTCTGCTGGAACGAGCAGCACCGCCTAGCCTTGTGCGAAAGCGGCTTTGGCGCGAAATCGCGCATCGAAGTGGTCGGCGTGCCTCGCTTCGACTTTTACATCGAGCCTTGGTCGCGGCTGTGCCAGCGCCGCCACCTCACACTCCGCCAGCGCCCCAACCTGCTGCTGTGTACCAACTTTAGTACGGCCAAGTTCCTCGAACTCCCGCGCGAGCACGGCGACCGCTTTTTCGCGCCGTGGAAGGATCGCATCCCTCTCTACAATGATTACTGGGCGGCCATCGAGGCGCACTTCAAGGGACGAACGCGGGTCTTGGATTTCATCCGGGAGCTGGTCGCGGACGGGCGATATGATCTCACCCTGCGCCCCCACCCACGAGAAGAGGAGGGCTTTTACGAGGCTTTTCTTGCCGCGCTTCCGGCGGAGCAGCGGGCACTGATTACGTTGGATCACGACAGCAGCATCACAGAGTTGATCCTAGAATGTGATTTACAGCTCTCCATCGAGACCTGCACCACCGCGCTGGAGAGCTGGATTGCCGGCAAACCGACGGTGGAAATCGATCTTGACCGGCATCCCCTCTGGTATAGCCAGGAAGCGGCGGCGTGCGGCTTGGCATGCAGTGATCCAGTGAAACTGGTGCCCATGGTGGATCAGGCCCTCAACTCCCCTCCCCCACCTCAACTTGTGACGAGACGGCGTGCCCACGTCCAGAAATGGTGCTCGGCCACGGACGGCAAGGCCACAGAACGGATGGCGAGGGTTCTCGCCGATACGCTGGCGAAGAAAGTTCCGACAGACTGGTCCTCCCTGACGATGGCGGACCAACGGCGTGCGCTAAAGCTGAAGCTGCTTCACAAGCTGGGACTCGCTTACCACTTCGATCCGTTTATGCCTCTCAAGCGCATGCTCTTTGGCGACCGCCATGCGATGAAGGACTACTCCTACCGAAAATCCATCCGCCCGGCGGACGTGAAGGAATTTCGCCGACAAATCAGACGCCTTGCTGTGGTATCGCGGACTTCTTGACGGGGAGAATCACTAGGCACGGCCCGACTGCTGCGACGCATGGCAGGCTGAGCGCCTGACCGACGAATTCAGACTCGGTCGGTTGCACGAGGAGACGGAGTTTCGCCCAAAGCCGATGGTGACGGTGGGTGGGCGGCCCAGCCTCTAGCACATCATGAAGTATTACGCCCACTTCGGGGCCAAGGAGTTCATCAAGGACTACTTCCGCAACTACCATTGGAACATGAGCGACGTGATCTTCAACCTAGGACGCAATCCCCAAATCCGTTACCACAACACCCACGACGAGGCAGACTGGACGGTCACCCTGCTGGACACCGGGGCGGAAACACAGACCGGTGACCGGCCAGCCGCGTGAATTCGGCCGTGAGCTTCACCACGGTGTACTCCACGAGGAACTTCGCGCGAAGGTTCGCTTGACAGCGCGCCACGTTCGCATCCAGCTCAGCCCAGTTCTCCATCAGCCCCCGCAGCGCTGCCGCGAGCGCGGTCGGCTGGTGCGGCGGCACGAGCCAGTGAGCCTGTTCCTGCACCTGTTCAAGGATGCCCGTGCGCGTGGCCAGTAGTGGCACGCCCGCCGCCAGCACCTCGACGGCTGCCATTGCGAAGGTCTCCATGCGCGAAGGATGAATCGCCAAATCGTAGCCCAGCACCAAGTCGCGAAACTGTTCGACGCGCCCGAGGAACCGGCACTGCGCACGTCGCAGCCGGCCCAACTTCAGGTCGTTTCTCGCAGGGTTGGGCATCGCGCCGGTGAAATCGAACCGCATCTCCGGCAGTGCGCCGGCCCACTCAAGTTGGAAGAGTGCCTCGGTCAAGTCCGCCCAGCCTTTCGAGTCCAGAAGCGAGCCGAGTACAAGCACGCGCTTCGGAAACACCGCCGGCTTCGGCTTAGGCGGGCTGAACTCAGACGGCTCGATACCGTCGTGAACTAGTCGGATGGTCTTGGCCGCCTCCCAGCGCTGCGCACGGGCTTGAATCTCATCGCCCACAGCCACGATCGAATCGTAGTCCCCGCAGCGATATTTCCTGTAGTCGGCCTCGCGCATACCGGACGAGCGTAGATGCATCACACTGCGGGCACGCAGCTCGCGTGTAACGGCTAGGCCGATCAGCCCTTCCCAATGATCGTTTGCATGAACGATGACTGGCGTGCCCGGGAGGGCAGTGACACGCGCTGCTACTCGCCGCGCGAAGGCGGCGTTGCCCCACAGCCGCGCGGTCAGTGCCCGCGAGCTTGGAAACGATTCGATCAGGACGGCCACGCCGAGACGCTCGCATTCTGCAGTAAGCCAACCGGATTCGCCGCAGACGAGCACCGGGTTCCATTGCCGCATGCTAGGGTGACGTAGCATCCGGGCAAGACAGGTTTGTGCGCCAGCGCGATGGGCACGTTTCTGGAGGAATAGGGCACGTTTCATGGCAGGGTGATTAGTTTGTCCGCAGCGGCTAGGACGGCGTCCACTGTAATCCCCTCCATGCACGGATAGGGCTTGGACTTGTCGCAGGCGAAGGCGCGATGGGCTTTACAGAGGCAGTCGCCCAAGACCAGTTCATGCCGGCACTGCCACGGGTGCCAGCTCCACGGACGACTGCCCGAACAGCGCAACGGTCGGCACCTGCATCGCGGCGGCGAGGTGCATGGTAACGGTATCCACGCCGAGGAAGAGCTGGGCGAGGCCAAGGAGCCAGCCGAGTTCGTGCAGGCTCAGACGGCCGTCTGTGGTGAAGTGTCGCGCGCGGGAGGATGCGAGGATGCCTCGAATCAGTTCGGTCTCGCGCGCCGCCGGGCCACAGGAGAAGACCACTCGCAAGCCGCGTGCCGCGAGGCCGTCCGCGACAGTTGCCCAGCGCTCGGGAAGCCATTGCTTGAAGGTCCATCGACTCCCAACGGGCCGGATGGGCGGCCAAGTCGCGCAGAGCCTGCCCAAAGGGATTGGTCGCGTCATCAAAACTTAGGACGCGGCCCACCTCCCCTGTCACCACTTCGCTCATGCCCGGTGTGTCCGAGACCTGCACGGGCCGCCCTGCAAACATCGCCTCCTTGACCACTCGGGGGATGCCCTCCACAGTAGAATACGCCACCAGTGCGTCCGCCGCACACAGCAGGCGCGGCACATCCTCCCGGCTTCCCAGAAACAGTGCTTGACGTTGCAATCCCTGCTCCGCCACCACCCGCCTCATGCCTTCGACATAGCCCGGATTCTTAAGTGTGCCGCCGATGAAAAGCAGAAAGTGCCGCCGGCTCTCCTTCAGCCAGGGGAGGGTCCGATCGAGGATGATCGCCTGGCCCTTCACGTCGTAGATCGCGCCGACATTGACGATGACCCGCGTCCTGCGGGCACCGCGGGAACTCGGTTCCTCCGGCGATGGCTCGACGCCGTCACGCACCACCTCAATGCGCGAGGCATCCGGCATCCTCGGGGCCAGCGCGTCGCGTAGCACCTCGGCCACCACCAGCACGCGGTCGAATTCAGCATAGCGGTATTTGCGGATGCGCGGCGGGGTCAGGTCAGCTAAGCCGGTGCGGAAATGGCAGATGGCCGGTAGACCCTCCGACCGGGCGGCCCGCAGGCTTTGTGGGCCGACCCAGTGTTCGTTGGCATGAACAAGCCGAATGCGATGCCGCCGTATGTAATTCCTCAGCTTGCGCACGAGGAACCAATTGGCCGGCAACGCGCCGAGGGTGGTCGCATGGCCAAACTTTGCGAGCGCCCATGGCACGCTGAGGGCGTCGAGCTGGCCGGTGAGCCAGCCGGTGTTAGAAACTACCACGTGCGGGGCAAAGCGCGAACGGTCCAAGAGCCGGAGCGTATGGATGAGGCTGACTTGCGAGCCGCCCAAAGACGCAAACTTCTGGGTGATCAGCACCGGCACGGGGCCAGTAGTGGTGGATGAGTAGCGATCGGGCACTGGTTCGAAATGGACAGCTCCGTTATGTTTTTCGCGTTCTCTGATCCCTAGCCACCGCGTCGGCGGAGCCTTTTCGCACGAGCAGCTCCTCGTAGCGGCCATCCTCCACCAGCCGCACCGGCATCATTGAGCAGTTGATTACTCAGCTGAAAATTAGTTTGCCCCAAACGATTCACAGTATCTGGCAAGAGTGCTCTTGGCGCTCATTCAGAACTCGGACCAGATTGCAGTCGATACCACCACTTCGCAACAAAACATCAGGAACAAGTTTCTCATCGACCAAGCTGCTATGAAACTCGCTGCGGAGAATTCACAGATGGCGTAGCGCTGATTCATCCCACACGTGGCGCGGGGCAAGCTCCCCTTCGCATCACCAAGGCACAAATCGGAAATTCGATTGGAATGCAATCCCGATTGGGGTAAGCAACCCTGGACAAGGAAGGTGAAGGACACATCGCATCCGTGAGCGACCGCACACGAAATCACTACTGCTGGCGCATCGTTCATTCCGAAGCATCCCGCGGGTGGCAAGCTAGGAGCACCGGGCGCTGGCAGAGCTGAAAGGGTCGCGGCTCTCTGCGCCACGGACTCTGCTGGATCGCACCACCGTGGCAAGTGTGGCACAGGCGAAGTAGCACACGCCGTTTGCCTTGCACGCCCGCGACCGCTACAACTTGCGCGCCGATGCAAGATTCCTCCAAGGCCGCCGTCAGCGAGTTCCTGCGCGGCCAGTGCTTTCGCGCGGTGCTAGACGCCCCAAGCGGCAACGGCTGGCTTTCGAGCGCGCTCGGTCCGACGGTTACCGTGGATGGCGTGGACCTGTTCGCGGACACCGCTCCCGGCTACCGGCGCTTCTGGAAGCACGACCTTGACGATGGCCTGCCCGCGGATTGCAATGGCTACGACCTCGCGTGCTGCTGCGAAGGCATCGAACACCTCGGCAACCCGCTCGGCCTGCTGCGCGCTTTTCATCGCGTGCTCAACCCTCGCGGACTCCTGATCGTTACGACGCCGAACATCTGGTATCCGCAGTCTCGGTTGCAGTTCTTGCTTCGCGGGTTCTTCCCGTCCTTTCCGCCGCTCGTCGGCAAGGTCGTCCGCGGCACACACATGCACATCACGCCGTGGTCGTTCCCTCAGCTCCACGTTTATTTCAAGCTGGCGGGCTTCGACTCTCCACAGATTCTTCGCGAACCACTTTCGCGAGCGAAGCATTTCCACGAACGTCTGCTCGCCATTCCTGCGCGGATGCACTGCCGAAACCGCCTACGCAAGTGCGCAACAGACGAGGAACGCGAGTTTTGGAAATGCGCCGCGTCGGATGAATCGCTCCTGAGCCGACACCTGATCGTGTTTGCCCGAAAGACGGAGTAGCCACGAATGAATACGACTTACCGCCCGTGGCGCATCGTCCACTCCGAGTGCTCGCTCGGATGGGGCGGGCAGGAGCATCGAGTGCTCGCGGAGTTGGAAGGCTTCAAGCGGCGTGGTTGCGCCGTGTGGCTCTTGGCGCCGCAGGAGGCCGAGGTGTTCAAGCGCGCAAGGGCCGCGGGAATTCCGACGCAGCCCCTGAATGTCGCGCGTCTCTTGTATCCATTAAACGCGCTCAAGCTCGCAAGCTGGCTGCGCAGGAATCGCGTCCAGATCGTCAACACCCACAGTTCGCGCGATGGCTGGCTCGTGGGTGTTGCCGCCCGGCTGGCGCGCCTGCCGCTCGTCATCCGCACGCGGCACATTGACGTGGATTACCCCAATCGCTGGCTTAGTCGGCATGCGTTCACGACACTCGCCGACCACGTGTTGACGACTAGCGCGCGCATCACGGCGCACTTGCAGGAGATGTTCGCCCTGCCCGATGAGCGCATCAGCACCGTGCCCACCGGAATTGATCTCGGGTGCTTCCAACCCGATGGGCCTTGCGCCGAACTCGTGCCCCGACTCGCGCAAAAATCCACGCCACTCATCGGAATGATCTCCGTGCTTCGCTCGTGGAAGGGGCATCCGGTCTTCCTCAACGCTGCAAAGCAGCTCGTGGACGCGGGTTTGAAGGCGCACTTCGTCATCGTCGGGGCAGGCCCGATACGCCAGCGCATCGAACAACAGATCGCAGCGCTCGGCCTTGGGGAAGTCGTCACACTCACCGGACACCGGGAGGACGTGCCGGAAGCCTTGCGGGCGCTGAGTGTGCTGGTGGCCCCCTCGACGGCGCACGAGGGCGTTCCGCAAATCGGCCTGCAAGCGCTGGCGTGCAAGACGCCGGTGGTCGGCAGCGACGTGGGCGGGATTCCTGAGATCATCCGGCACGGCGAGACTGGGCGCATCTTCCCCTCGGGTGACGCGGGCAAGCTGGCCGCTTGCATCCGTGATGCCATGACCCAGACTGAGGCAACGGCGGCCATGACGGTGCGAGGGCGCGAGCTGGTGGAGGCCAATCACAGCCTCGATGGGATGGTCCAAACACTCGACACCCTCTATCGCCGGAAACTCGGAGCGTGAAACTCGCCCTCATCCGCCGACAGTTTTCCTCCAAGGGGGGGGCTGAACTGTATTTGCAGCGCCTGATGCGTGAACTCTCGGTCCGGGGAGTCCATTTGAGTCTCATTGCTCAGGACATGGGCGATGCGCCGGCGGGCGTTACCTTCCACCGCACCGCGGCCGGCGGCTCTCGCGGTCGATCCGCTTTGCGATTCGATTCGGAGACGCAAAGCATCCTCGCAGCGCATGACTTTGATTGCGTGTTCAGTCTGGAACGCACGAGCTCCCAAGAGGTCTACCGTGCCGGCGACGGCGTGCACCGCGTCTGGCTCGAGCAACGCCGCAAGTACTCGCCCTGGTGGCGCAGGCCCTTCATCGGGCGCGGCACCTTTCATCGGAACATGCTGGGGCTTGAGTCTGCCACATTCGATCCCGCCAACACCCGCCGGGTGATTGTCAACTCACTCATGGTGAAACGGGAAATCCTGCGGTGCTTCGCCTTTCCAGAGAATCGAATTCACCTTGTCCGAAACGGTGTGGATGTGACGCGCATGCGTTCGGGTGATCGCGCCGGCACGCGTACGCGCTTGGGGGTTGGGGATGAAGAGTTCCTGCTCCTCTTCGCCGGTTCGGGCTGGGAACGCAAGGGGCTGGGTTATGTGTTGGCTGCGTTGCGCAAGCTGCGGGATCCGCGCGTAAAACTGCTTGTGGCCGGCAAAGGGAGGCGTTCGTGGTTCACGCCGGCCAACGCGATTTTTGCCGGGCCCATGGCTGATGTGGAGAACGCCTATGCCGCGGCCGATCTTCTGGTCTTCCCGCCCATCTATGAGCCCTCGGCCAACGTCTGCTTCGAGGCACTGGCGGCGGGGTTGCCGGTGGTGACCAGCGCGTGCAATGGCGCGGCGGAGATTCTCGACGAGGGAGTCAACGGCACGGTGCTAGCAGAGCCATCAGATGTGGACGCGATCGTCAACGCCATCCGCTATTGGCAGGCTAGGCCCCACTTGCGGCCGATCCCGGTGAACTATGACTTGAGCATCGAGCGCAACGTGCGCGAAACCCTCTCGGTGCTGGAAGGGGCCGCCGCCGAACGCGCGGCGGCAAAGGGGCGATGAAGATTTCCTTCTGCATCATCACCCTCAATGAAGAGGAGAATCTGGGCCGCTGCCTTGAAAGCGCACGCGGGCTTGCCGACGAGCTGGTCGTGGTCGATTCGGGAAGCACCGATGGCACCGAGCGCATTGCGCGCGACGCCGGTGCCCGCTGGATTGAGCAGCCTTGGCTGGGCTTTGTGGGGCAGAAGAACCGCGCGCTGGAACTCGCGGCGCATGATTGGGTGTTCAGCATCGACGCCGACGAGGCGCTCTCGGCGCGCCTGCGCGACGAAGTGTGGCGCCTGCGCGAAGGCGGCGGTGCGGACCACATCGCCGGCTACTCCATGCCGCGCTGTGTCTATTACGAGGGGCGCTGGATCCGCCACGGCGATTGGTATCCCGACCGGCTCACGCGGCTCTTCCGCCGCGGCCGCGGCGCATTTGCCGGCGGCAAGGTTCATGAACGGCTCGTGCTCGACGGGCCGGTGGCGCCGCTGCGGGGCGACCTGCTTCATTACTCATTTAAGGACGCAGCCGATCACGAGGCGCGCTCGCAGCGGTACGCACGGCTGTGGGCCGAGACCCGGCACGAAGCCGGGCGCACCTGCGGGCCGGTCGCCCCGTGCGCGCACGCGCTCTTCCGCTGGTTGCGCGGCTATCTGCTGCGGGGCGGCTTCCGCGACGGCCGCCAGGGCTGGCGCATCGCGCGCATGAACTCGCGCGAAGTGCGCTTGAAGTACCGGCTCTTGCGCCAGTTGGGCCGGGGCAAATAAAACTTGTGACCTCAACGGCCGCCGCCGGGGGCCAAACCCCCTTGGAGGATCCACTCTTCGATGGCCTTGATTTCGTCGGACGTGAGCGGCATTGCTTCCTCCGCCGGAGGCATCGGATCCTGCTTGTCTGTAATGCGGCGGTAGAGGGGGCTTTGGGCGGGGTTTCCCATCACGACCACCGGCCCGCTCTTGCCGCCGGCGATGATGGTGGCTTCGGTGCTTAAATCCAGCTTGCCCTTCTTGGTTTCAGGGCCGTGGCACTTGCCGCACTTGGCGTCGAGGACTGGCTTAATCTCGCGGTAAAAATCCATGTCGCGTCGCGTCGCATTGTGATTGGCGGCCGATTTCTTTGCCGCGATGCCCGCCTTGGGGAGTGTGGGACCGGTCTCATCCCCAAGATCCCTGAGGAAGGCGAAGCCCACACCCATGACAAGGCCCCCGGCAACGGCACCGGCGATGATCCATTTCATCTTCGGCCCTTGCGCTCGGAGGATGGGCACCGCAGGACGGGCCGCGGGCGTTTCCGATGCCATCGCCGCCAGTTCCTGCATCAGGGCCTTCTGGTCGGCCAAGGCATGGCCGGGAATCTCAACCCCGTCTAGTTGTTGCAAGGCCACCCATGAGGGGAGCCCTTCGTGCCACGCCAAGTCGGAAGCTTCCAGGAAACCTGCGGAGAGGCCGGTGTTGACCTGTTCCAAGGTGTAAGGGCCGTACTGCTCTCCGGCGCGATTAATGAGAATCTGCATTCGGTCGTGTCGGCAGGACGATGAACGGAGAAACCAATCAAGCGCTGACCGAAAGTTTTGGTACCCCGGCTAGGACTTGAACCTAGAACCAATTGATTAAGAGTCAACTGCTCTACCATTGAGCTACCGAGGCGAACCGATGACGAATCTTGTCACGTGGGCAGTGGGCTCCTAATCTCAAACGCATCCTGAATCAGGCGCCCCGCTCCCCAGTGAGGGGGCAAACCTTAGCCCGGACCACCGGATGAGCAAGCAAAAAACTGCCATGCACCGGGCCTTCCCCGCCCTCTCCTCGTCTGGCAGTCTGGGCGTGCTGCTTCTCATGCTGGCGGCATGTCACAGCGAATCACCGCCGCAACCTCCCCCATCGCCCTCCCGCGACTCCGGTGGGCGCGCCGGGTTGTCCAATGCCCCGCCGACACTTCCGCCGGAAGCCCGCCCCCCTTCGCCTCCAAGGCAGATGAATCCGGTTCTTGCGGCGGGCATCGCTCACACGGTGGTCATTCGACAAGACGGGACGCTGTGGGGAACAGGCGGCAATGAACGCGGGCAGCTCGGTGAGGGCACGCAGGAACTGCGCGATCAGTTCGTCCGTATTGGAACCGACAACGACTGGCTGCGCCTTGCCGCCGGGGACGCGCACACTCTTGCCCTCAAGACCGACGGCTCGCTGTGGGGATGGGGCCAGAATCAAGCCGGGCAGCTGGGATTGCAGCCTCGCATCCCGCAGTTGCTGCCCACGCGCGTTGGCTTTGACACCAACTGGACGCTTCTGGCCGCCGGGGGCAGTCACTCGTTGGCACTGAAGACCGATGGCACGCTCTGGTCCTGGGGCAGCCGCTCCCGTGAAGCGCCTGCTCCGCCGGCGCCGCGTCGTTTCACAGCAGGCACCAATTGGATCGCCCTGGCTGCCGGCGATCATCACGCGCTGGCACTGCAATCTGACGGCAGCCTTTGGGCATGGGGAGACAATCACCAGGGTCAGTTGGGGCTTGGGGATCTCGTGCCGCGCAACGATGCCACCCGGGTGGGCACCGCGCAGGATTGGACCGACATTTCAGCCGGGGGCGGCTTTTCCTTGGCGCGCAAAAGCGATGGGACGCTTTGGGCATGGGGCGACAATTACCACGGCCAACTGGGCATCTTGGGCGCGCCACGCCAGCTTGCCCCCACGCGGGTTCCGGGCCTTCAGAAATGGCGTGCTGTGAGGGCTGGCTTCAGCCATGTCATCGCCCTTGATGACAACCGGACCCTGTGGGGTTGGGGCGAAAACACCGACGGCCAGAGGGGCGACGCGTCGCCTGAGTCCAGCGCCAGCCCCATTCCCATCGCCGGATTTGACGGATGGGAAACCCTCTGCGCCGGGGCGAGGCACTCCCTGGCATTGCGCGGTGATCACGGGTTGTGGGCCTGGGGCGCCAACGAAAGCGGCCAGCTTGGCGACGGCACTTCCCATCGGCTGCTAAAGCCTGTGCCCCTGGGCATGGGGCGGTGGAAACGAGTGGCTGCCGGGGGATTCCATTCCCTGGCCATCCGCGAGGACGACAGCCTCTGGGCTTGGGGGCAGAATCGGGTGGGCCAGTCTGGCGGCGAAGGCAACGCGCCACGGCCGGTGCCCGTGCAGATTGGCACTTCGGGAATCTGGGCGGAGATTGCCGCAGGCAGCTGGCACTCTCTGGCCTTGCAACACAACGGCGCGCTCTTCAGCTGGGGATACAACAGTGTGGGCCAGTTGGGCGACGCAACGCGCACCGCCCGAACCCGGCCGGCGCGACTGGGATCCAACGCGCCTTGGAAACGCATTGCCGCCGGCGACCAGCACTCACTGGCGTTGCGCGCCGATGGCAGCTTGTGGGCTTGGGGTCTGGACAACCTGCATCAGGTGGCTGGAACGCCGGCAGGGGTTCAGCCCGCTCCCGTGCGCATCGGTGTGGAGACCAACTGGACTCACATTGCTGCGGGCAGCTCGCACAATCTGGCGCTCCAGGCCGACGGAAGCTTGTGGGCCTGGGGCGACAATCGCACGCAAGCCTGTGGCAATACCACCGCGGTGATGGTCTCGCAGCCATCTCGCGCCGCCGCCGACAAACGCTGCCTTTGGGCCGGCGCTGGCGCCGGTTTCAGCCTCGCCATCCGCTCCAACCACTCGCTCCTGGGCTGGGGCGCCCATCAGTTCGCAAGGCCCGATGAGGGGACTGCCGGGTCGCGCAACCCCGCCCCATTGAACCCATCCGAGTGGGGTTGGCTCTCACTGGCTGTGGGCGCCGATCATGTGCTCGCGCTGCGCGACGATCACACGCTCTGGGCTTGGGGAAGCAACGAACACGGACAGCTGGGAGATGGCACCACGCGCTCCACCTCGCAGGCCGTGCAGGTTGGCGGTGATTTCGATTGGATGGCTGCCGCCGCAGGCTTGCAGCACTCGCTGGCCATCCGCAGCGATGGCTCGCTCTGGGCCTGGGGAAGCAACCAGTTTGGGCAGGTGGGGAACGGAAGAAAAACCTCAGGCCCGCGGCCCATCCAGTTCCACTAAAGGAAGGCTTTTAGCGCAGTTGCAACACCGCGCGGTGGGCAAGCAGGAACAACTCCAGCTCACGCGCCGCTGCGTCGCGCTGTTGCAAAGCCAGATCCGCCGCGGCTGCTGCCGCATGTCCCTCGCGCGCGCACTGCGCCGCCGTCGAAAGCGCGGCCGCGTGAGCCTGCTGCCGTGCCAGACTGGCAGCCTGCGCGGCCTTGACTGCATCGTCGGCTTGCTGATGGAGCTTTTGCGCATCCAAGCGCGCGCCTTCGGCCGCCTTGGTGGAAGCCATCGCTTTCTCGTGCGCCGCCATCGCATCGGCCGCCTCTTTGGCAAACGCCGCCTTGGTTTGTTGCTGGCGGTCGGTTTCCGCCTGAGTCTCCTCCGCAGACTTGGCCTTGCGCAGAGCCAGTTGCTGGGCGATATCCAGCGCCTGAGTTCGCGCCAGTGTCGCCGCCTTGATTTGCTGCGCCTCGGCTGCACTCGCCTGATCGGTGGCCATCTTCGCGGCCGCCAGTGCCGCGCCTGCCTGCGTCAGTGCCGCCATCGCCGCCTGCGATTCCCGGCGCCGCGCCGCCGCAGCAGCTTCGGCCGCCGCGAGCTGCGCCTTCGTGACCGTGTCCATCTCCTGAACCGTGTGCAGCGTGTCGGCGTGTTTCTTTAATTCCTGCTCCCCCTTGATGCCGGCCTGTCGCGCGGCCTCAACCTCGCCGTTGACGGCCGGCAGTGCCGCCGTGGAAGCCGTGAGTTCCACCTGTGCCTTGGCCAGTTCCCCAGCGAAGCTGGCGACGCGGTCCTTCGCCGGCTGCAGGCGCTGGGCCTGAAGTTGGTCAAGCGCGGCCTTGGCGTCACTGGCCTGCTGCTTCTTCACGGCCGCCAGCTTGGAGGCAAAATCAAAGTCAGCCTGCGCATCCATCCATGCCTGGCGCGCGCGAAGCTCCTTCTGCGCCGAGTCCAGACGGGCTTGTTCTGCCTGCACAAACGCAAGGGTCGCCGCGCTGACAGCCAGGTTGGTGGCATCGAGGTTTTTCTTTGCGAGGGCGAAGGCGTTTTCCGCCTGCACCACGGCCGGTGCGGCGGCGGCAACCCTTTGAGTTGCGCCCGGCAGCTGCACGGCGACGAGCTTGTCCCTCGCAGCCTTCGCCACAGCGGCCGCATCGAGCTTGGCCTTCGCACCCGCACGCGCCTTTTCCTTGGCGGGCTTGGGCTCTTTGGGATCGGCCTCGATGGCCTTGGCCTCCTTGTCTGCGGCTTGGGCAGCCGTTTCCAGCACCGCCAGTTGCTGCATGACCTGGGTCAACGTCGCCTGAACCTCCGCGAGGGACGTCTCTGCGGCTTTGCGCGCGGCGAGGGCAATCGCAAGCGAGTTGGTTGCGGCGGCGTAGGTCGCTGCGTCGGGTTGGTGGCGCGTGCTGACCAGGTTGAACATGGCTTCGCGCGTGGCCTTGGCCTGCTGGGATTTGGGCTGAAGATTAAGCGCAATGGGATCCAAGGCCACCCTTGCCTGATCGGCCACGGGTCTGAGCCTCATCACGGCAGCCTCGGTTGCAGCCGCATGGGTTTGAGCTGCCGTGTGCTGGCGGGCGGCTGCCGGCATTAGTTGATTGGCGACCGCGAGCTCCTCATCCGCCACGTCGCGGGCTTTGGCGGCGCCCATCACGGCTTGCTGCGCTCGTTGCTGCCGTGCGATGGCTGGCTTGAGTTTGCCCGTCACCGCGTCCTCAAACACCTTGCGCGCGTTGAGGGCCGCCGTGAGCGCAGTCGCGTGCGCCGACTTGGCCTGCGAAAGAGTGTTGGCGCCCGTGGTGTGGACTTGCCTGGCTTGCGTCAGCGTGGCGTCGGCCTTTGTAATGGCTCCTTCGGCGGCGCTGAGTGCGAGCTTTGCCGCGTTCAAGCTTTGTTCGCAAAGAGCCAGCGCCGCCAGCGATTCGACACGGGCCATCGTGGCCTTTGTGAAGGTCTGCGACGCCGTCTCCGCGTCCTTCAGTGATTTTTGGTGGCGTTCCTGCAGTTCCTTCACGGCCTTTTCGCCAGCGGCCACCACTGAAACCAAGGCCGCCGCGGCTTTCTGATTTTCATCGGCCTCGCGTTTCTTAGCGGCGGCCAGCGCCGTGGCGGACGACTGCGCAGCCTGAAGCGCGGCCGTTTCCTGTTGCACGGCCTTGTCCAGGACAGCGCGGGCCAGATCCATTTCCTGAACCCGGAGGCCAAAGGCAAGCGAGCTTTCGGCCATCGCCTTCTGGGCGGGCTCGACAGCACGCTTGAGTTCCCTTTCCCGGGCCTCCATGCCGGTGGCATTGCCCTGCGCATCGCGCAAGCGCCCCGTGGCCTCCTGTTCGCGCAATTCCAACTGAAGCCGCTGCTGGGCCGCCGAGGCATGGGATTGAGCGGCTTGATCAATGGCGCTCTCGCGAATTTCCCAGAGGCGGCGGGCGGCCTCGCTGGCGCCGTCCCATCGCTCCCATGAGGCCTGCAGAAGGTTCGCGCGCCGGCCATGGTGGATCTCAAGCAATTCCACCCGCGCCACGCGCAGCTGGCGAAAGGGCGCGCCCTCAAGCACGACGGCGTCGTTCTCAAAAGTGAGATCCTGCACCACGGCCTCCATGCCGCTCCGCGTGCGAAGCGTGTAACGATCGGCGGGTTTGGCGAAGGGTTGCAGGACGGCCGCCATGGCATCAGCGCCCAAGGTCAGCGTGCGCTTTCCCAAAAGCGGGGATTGCAGTGTCAGTTTCCCGTCGGCGATGGATTGGACCTTCGCCTCGATAAATTCGCCACTGCGTTGCAGCACGCCCGGCCGCAAGGCGCGCAGCGCGCGCGCGCGCGTGCTGGTGAGCGGGGTGAAGATGAGGACCGCCGCCTGCGTGGTGGTGAGTTGCACGCCCGCGGGCGCACCCTGCAGGGTGAGGTGCGAATCGTCCATCGCCCGGACGGGAAACGGCAGGAAGGATCCGTTCCAAGCGAAGGCACCCGGCACGGGCACCGCGAGGGCGTCGGCAAATTGCGGCAGTGTGGCCGGCGCCACCAAGGGCTCGGGCGCGGGCCCGCTGAGGCGACTGGCTGGCACCGACGGACCCGTCCATTCCAGTTCCAGAAAGGGAGTGGCGCTTTGGTTGAAGTAGGCGAGGCGGAAGTCGTGCAGACCGGGCTTCAAATCCACCTGCCCCTGGCGGACGCGCGGGCCATGAAGGCCGTCGTTGTCCACGACTATTTTGCCGTCAATGGAAAGGCGCGCGCCATCAGCCGATCCAAGCTGAAACGAATGCGCGCCGGCGGCGGGAACCATGAGTTTGCCATCGAACACCAAGCCCAGTTGTTCGGGGCTGCCCGCGGGCAGCACGATGCGATTGCGGGGGGCGCTCGCGGCGGAGAGAGGTTTTAAGGCCTCAAAGTCCGGCAACGCCAGCCACGTGCCGCGGTACTCCCGGTACTGGAGGTCGTACAAGCCCGCCGCAGCAGGCACCTCGGCCGAAAGCCACGCGTGGGAGAGCTGCTCAAGGGGCACCTCCTGGCCGGCAACACGCAGCGTGCGCGGGGCATGCAGGGTGATGGTGCCTTCGCGAGTCTGGCGGTCACGCAGCCGGAGAAGATCGGCCTTGGCGGGCAGCGCCACACCCAGCACAGCCGCAGCGATGAAGGCGGACCATCTCATCCAAAAAAACCAAATCACCGCTGATAGAGCGGGATGTAATGGTAGGGCATCGCCAGAATCATGGTAAAGACGGCCGTCGTAAACACCGTGCCCACGCCGTCCCTTCCAGAGGGATCCCACCGGTAAGTGTCGTTCTTATCAGCGCGCACGCGCTTGTGAATCGTGTCGCGCAGCAGGGCATACCAACGCTCCCACGTCTCGCCTCCCACCATATACTGCGCGGGTGCGGCGTAGAAATTGCCGTAGACGAACCACTCCTGACCGTCGCGGAAATTGGCGACGAGGTAGCGCGAGCCGTCCTTCACCCACTTGTCGTCGTACAGACCGCACACCTGCAGCGAGTAGATGGCCGCCGCCGTGCGAGCAAATCCCGGCGAGGAGCCCGGCTGGTAGCAAAAGCCGCCGCTGCCCGGATGGTAGCACGCCTTCACATACTTCACGGCGTCGTCAATCGTGCGCTGGGGCACGTCCAGCCCGGAATTCTTCGCCGCGCGCAAGGCCACCACCTGCAGCACCGTGACGGAAATGTCCGCGTCCATCTTCACCGGCCGATAACGCCAGCCGCCCTGATTGTTCTGGCTGGCCACGATGCGCTCCACCACCGCCTGCAGCTTCTTTCGCATGCGCTCGTCGCGCGTCTGCCCGTAAAGCTCCGCCAGCGCAATGGTGGCCACGCCATGCCCGTACATGTACTGCCCGTGCGCGCTGTCGCCATAAATGCCGGTGGATTCGTTGATGCTGTTTAAGAGGAACTGCATCCCACGCGCCACTTCCTTGCCGTGCGGCCCCTCGCCCGGAAGATTGCCCGCACTCATGTAGGCCATCAGCGTGTAGCCCGTCATCGCGTTGGGATAGCGCCGCTCCTCCGCACTCACACCCCACGAACCGTCGGCGTGCTGTTGCGTGGCCAGAAACTTGAGCGCCCCCTGGATGATTTGCTCCGACTTGGGATCGACGCGCACCTTGTCCACGCGCGCCGGGCCTGCGCCCGTCGCCGCCCAGAGGGCCGCGCATGAGCAAATCCAAGCCGCCAGAATCCAGTGAGCCATTGCTTGCACCCTCACGACCCTACTTGCGGCGGGCGCCCTCGGAAATGTTCTGAAGGAATTGCCGGATCATCGGGCCGTACTCCTCCGGATAACGATCCATGTAGGACTGCAGAATGCGGGCGCGCTCCCGCTCCGGCAATGCCATGAAGCGGCTTCGATTGCGCAGGATCGCATCCAAGGACCCGTTGCCACCGCCGTTGCTCCAGTTGCCCTTGTCACCGTTGCTCTGCTGATTGGGCTGCTGGCCGGGTTGTTGCCCCGGTTGGCCTTGCTGACCCTGCTGACCTTGCATGCCAGCCTGAGCCAATTGCACGGCGGCCGCTGCCTGCGCCAGCGACTGCTGCGCGGCCGCTGCATTGGCTTGTGCGGGCTGCCCCTGATTGGCGGCCGCCTGCGCTGTCGCGTCGGTAAGCGCGCTTTGAGCCTGTTGCAACGCCTGCGCGGCCTGATTGGGAAGCTGACCTGCCTGCATATTGGTGAGCGGCTGAATCATCTCGCCGGCGTTTTGGAAGGCCTGCGCAGCCTGCGCCAGATCCTGCATTGCCATCGCCTGCGCCTGCGCCAATAACTGCGCCTGCTGTTGACCTAATTGTGGAATCGAAGCCGGCGGCTGTCCGGGCTGTCCGGGCTGTCCGGGCTCACCAGGTTGGCCCGGTTCACCGGGCTTGCCAGCTTCACCCTTCTGCGCTTGGGCGATGGCTTGCTCGGCTTTCTGCATTTCGCCGATGGCCTTCTGAAGGTCGCCCTTGGCCAGTTGTTGTGCCGCCTCCTGCGCAGCCGCTTGTCCCTGTTTCAAGGGCGCCTGATTTTGAGCGTTCTGCGGTGCCTGCGCCTGTTGCTGCAACGCCTTGGCAATCTGCTCTTGTTTTTGCTGTAGTTGTTGCATGGCGTTTGCCGGATCCGCCTGCCCCATCCCCTTGTCAATTTCCTGCTGGGCTTTCGCAATGGCTTCGGCGGCTTGAGCGAGCGCCTCCTGATTGTCCATCTGCTGGCCCAGCTGCTGGGCGAGCTGGTTGAGCTGCTGGTCGATGGCCTGCTTGGCTTGCTGGAGGTTCTTGATGGCTTCACCCTGAGGGTTCCGCGCTTCCTGGGCTTTGCCCTGCTGAAGCTGTTTCTGCGCCGCGGCCATTTCCTGCTCGGCATTGCCCAACGCCTGCTGGGCTTGCTCTGGTGCTTTGGCCGCGCCGGCTTCCACCTGGGCCTGGGCGGTTTGTTCGCCAAGCTTGGCCTGCTGTTGGGCTCGTGGTGCGTCGCCCTTGTCGGGGGCGTTGGCAGCCTGCGGATCGGCGTTGGCTTTCTCGGCGGCCTTGGCCGTGTCGAGCTTCAAGTCCTGCTGTTTCTCGATGAGCTGGCCCACCTTCTTGCTCAGGTCTGCCAGGGCGGCCATGTTTTGCTTCATGGCTTCGGCAGCGGCGATCTGTTGATCAATCTGCTGCTCAGCCTTGGCCAGCGCGTCGATGGCGGCCTGCTGCGCGTCAGGAGAGTTCTTTCCCTTCTCCAATGCGTCCTGAGCCTTTTTCATTTGCTGCGCGGCCTGCGCAAGCGACTCGGCTGCGTCGGGCGCCATTTTTTCCGCGGCTTTCTGGGCGTCCTGTGTCCCCGCCTTGTTGTTCTCCTGTTTGGGAGCCTGATCCTTGAGCGCCGCCTCCTTCGCGGGCTCGGCTTTCTTTGCCGCGGCCTGCATTTCCTTGGCGGCGGCTTCGAATGCCTTCGCGGCTGCTTCCGCTTCCTTTGCATCGGGTGCGTTTGGGCTCTCCGCAGCCTTCTTGGCGTGGTCGGCAGCCGCTTTAAGCGACTCGGCAGCCTTCTGAGTCTCGGCTTTGGAGTCCGCCTTGGCCGCCTCGGCCATTTTTTGGGCTTCGGCTACGGCTTCCTTGGCAGCTTGCGCAGCCTTCTCGGCGGCCTCCTTGGCAGCCTGCTTCTCATTCGCAGGAGCTTGCACGGCTTCCTGGGCTTTCTCGGCCGCCTTCTTGATTTCCTCCACGGCCTTTTCGGCAGCTTCCTGGGCCTTTTGGGCCGCCTGTTTTTCCGCGGGCGCAGCCTCCGGCTTGGCCTCGGCAGCAGCGCTGTCTTTCTTGATCTGCTCCTCCTGCTTCTTAAGCTCGGCAACTTTCTTCTTCAGCTCCTCAAGCGACTTGGGAAGGTTGTCCTGCGGTTTTTTCTCGTTGGCCGCGAGCTGGTTGAGTTCGTTCTGGATGTCCTTCTTGGCGGCTTCCATCTTGGCAATCGCCTGCTCCTGCTGATTCGCGGCGGCCTTGGCGCGGTCGTCGGGAGCCGTGTTGGTCTCCGTTAGCGACTGCCGGGCCTGTTGTTGATTATCGATGGCGCCCTGGAGTTTCTCAGCAGCCGGGGGCACCAGATTCTGGATGTCTTCGCGCACGGTGTCCGTGTCGAGCACGATGTCGGCCTGATCACGCGCGAGGGGTTTCGTGTCGGCCTTGGCACCATTGACTTCCTGCGTCTGTTTCTTGGTCTGCTGCTGCTGCTTGATGGCGCGGTTGAGTTCGGCCAGCGCCTGTTCGAGTTTCTGTCGTTCGTTGCGCGGATCAAGCAGGCGGGAAATCTCCAACATCACCTTGCGGCCTTGATCCTGAAGGCCGGTGGAACTGTCCAGGCGGCGCTGCTCCAAGGCCAGCAGGGACTGGCCGACGACGCCGTCCATGCCCGTCTTTGGCGCGAGGGCTTCCGCAGAGATGAGCCCCTCGCGCGAGGAGTGGACTTCCCAGATCACCGCGGACTTTGTGAAGGCGGCGTTTTGCTGGATGAATCCCCGTGCCTCGGAAAGGCCGCCGGCGCTGTGGGGAAAATACTCGGCAACGGGAATGGTGGCCTCGGCCGCGGCAGCCTCATTGGCGGGGCGCACCGTGACGGCATAGAACGCCGTGAGCGGCTGTTCGCCTGCAACGGCCAGATCCAGCGCCGCCTGGATGTTTTTCTGCCCCTTGAGATCGGGATGGGCTCTCAGGTGGGCCAGCAGCAGATCCGAATAGCGCTGCGCCTTTTCCTGCACGCTGCGCTGGCGCAGGGTGCGCGACTGCGTGGCAAATTCCAGCTCGTCATAGCGCCGCGCCGTGCCGAGATTGACGGCCAGATCGCGTGTCTGCCGCATGTTTTCGTCCTGTTCCTTCGCCAGTTCACGGAAGGCAACGGCGAGGTTGAGCAGCGCGTTGCGCCGCTTCCACTCAAGGGAAATGGCCTCGAGCTTGCGCAAGGTGGCGGCTTGCGCACCGATCGCCTTGAGGGCGGCGGGAGACTTTCCAGGTTCCGCCTGCGACTCCATGGTTTGCAAGCTGGCAAGGATCTGGCGGATTTCATTCTCGCTCAGTCCGCTCAGGATCGTGTGGAACCCACGCAGCGCACCGACATCGTCGCGGACGATGCGGTTGCGCTCGAACTCGGCGATCAGGCGCTGCAGGCGCTCGTCCACCTTTTTCAGGTCATTGCGCACACCCTCCTGCCGGGTGCCCTGCTCAGGCAGGCCGGGCGTCGAAGGCGCTGCGAAGGCCACCGACAAGGTTGTGCACACTGCCGCCAGCAGGGCTGGCATCCACCGACTTGCTCTCATGGTGTTCATTGGCTCCTTTGACATCGTGATCCACGACAACTTCTTGTAGTCCTTTACCCACGTAAAGCGTGCCTTTCTGACAAAAAAGGCAAGCCGCGCTAATTGTTCTTATTGACGCCCCCGGGGGGCTTTTGTTCAGCCTTTTGTCGGAGGTAAAGCTCCAGTAGGCGCCGCAGCTCATCCTGGGTGAGCCGCGACTTATCCACGCCCTCGATGGCTTTCTCGGCATCCCGGCGCAAGGCCGCCAGCTTTTCCTCAACGCTGACGATTTCAAAGTGCCGCTCGTTGCTTCGCCCCACACCGGGACCAGTCACCACGTTATTGTCGGTGGCCTCCAGCCAGTAAGTGACAATGGTGCGGGCGTTGTCGACCGGGCTGACCGACGCCACTGAAAGGATGGCTCGCTTCAAGTCCGCCATCTGCGTTTCAAAATCCCACTCGTACTGGGATTTGCGGGGATCCAACTTGATCTGGCCTGTGGTTTGTCCGGGTTCACCCACGAGATTCTCCACGCGGTAATGGAGCGTCAATCCGGTGATGCCGTACAAATCCTCCGCCGTGAAAACCAGATTGGGCCGCGCATGGCGCGTGACCTCGTCGTCATCGGCGGGTGCGAGAATGACCACCACCGGCGGCGCGTCGGCGTGGACTTGCAGGGCGTAGCGCGTCTCATCGCGCGAAAATTTTCCATCCGTGTCCCGAAGCTGGATGCTAAATGCACTCACCAGCGGCTCGGCCAGTGTGGCGTTAAATTCTGCCACCAGCTGCCGCCCACTGATGGAGGTGGCACGCAGGCTCGTCATGTTGCCGTCGGCCAGATGCAATTGCAGCCGGGCCTCGGCGATGGGCTTGGTGGCGTTGATGTCCAGCACCAGCCGGCTGCCCGCCAGCACGCCGCCCACCTGGGCATTGCGCAAGTCGCGCGACTCGGGCGCTTCGCCCGTGTAGGCGGGGTACACCACGCGGCACGCAATGGCTTCCACGGTGGGCCGCGGCACGACACTCACGCGGCCGCGCGCGCGCCCGTCATTGATCCGCACGGTGTATTGGAAAGACTGATGGACATTGGCCTCCACGTGCCGGTACTCGGCCACCGACGCGTTTAAGTCACCCTCGCTCTTGCTCAACTGGCGCCGCACGTCATCGCTCGCCTGTTCATAGCGGATGATCAACCGGCCGGAAGCCGGCTGGCGGCCCGTCACGCGCGCCACGATCTCCGCGTCCTCGCCGCGAACAATCACGAGCTCAGGCTGCTCAATCGTCACCTGGGTCTGCCGGGGCACCGGCACGTCCATCAGCAGCACGCGCTGCAAGAGCGGCACACTGGCCTCCCGGAAATGCCACACGAGCGTCGCACCCATCGCCAGCAGGATGAGCGCGAAGGCCGCGGCGGAGGCAAGCCTGTCCACCGCCACCACATCGCCCATACGGCGCGGGGCGGCCATCGCCTCCGTCTGCCGAACCAGCTCGTCCACCCACACGGCCGACTCGCCCGGTTGCACCGCCGACGCGCGCGAGAGTTGCAGGCTGGCGATGAGCCGGCCGCGAAAATCGGGCATGCCCCGCTCCACGAGCAGCGCCACCTCATCCTCGCCCGGTTGCCTTAAAAGAGGCCGGAGGGCACGCGTCCACAACACGCGCCCACCCCATATTAAATACGCCAACAACAGCAGGCCACGCGCCTCACGCGGCAGCTCGAAGAGCCAGTCGCCCGCCATGGCGGCGCCCAGAACCAGCACCGCGCCAATCACCAGCCAGGACACGCCGCCCGCCGCCGCGACCAGCACCAGCCGCGAGCGCACCGAGGCGACGCGCGCCCTCAGGCGTTCTAGTAGTGAATTTGCCTCCGCGCTCATGTCACTTGAGATAGGAGAGCTTGCGAACGATCCATTCGGCCGACACGACCACGAGCAGCAGCAGGAAATACGGCAGCGAGGACCAGAGTTCGCGCTCGCTGCGCGTCAGGACGGTGCGCGTGAGCGCGGGGATGCGGTCGGGCAGCAGCGCCAGGTCTTCCTCGCGGAAGAACGCGCCGCCCGACTGGGCCGCGAGCGTGCGCAGCAGCGCCTCGTTCATGGCGGTGCGCGTGCGCTCCAGATTGTGATCGCGCACGGCGAAGTGGCGGACGCCGTTGGTGTGATCCTCCAGAAACAGGCGGTATTGCCCCGGTGCCGACGCCACAAACTCGCCGGCGTAGGTCCGGTTGTCATCGGGCGAGAGTTTGAGTTCCATCCGGCTCTCCTCGCCGCCCACGGGCTGGAATCGCACCGCCACCGCAGCCGCCTGTGAGGTCGTCTCGCCGAACATCCGCGCGGACACCCGCACGCGGTCGCCGCTGCTGTAGAGCTTGCGATTGACGGAGAGCTGATAGTCGCGCGTGAAGTCCGTGAGTCGCGGCAGCGCCAGCCGCTGGACCAGCTGCACCCAGAAGGTGGTGTGATGCGCGTCGCCGGCGGCCTTGCGCCAGCGCCAGAAATTATCCGTGCCCATGTACATCACCAGCCCCGCGCCAAAGCGGTGGTGGGCCAGCACCGGCCGCTGATCGAGCCTCGCAGACTTTTCCGCGCCCGCCTCCACGAGCAGCACCTGGGCCGAGGGCTTGGCGCGCTCCACCTTGGACACCCAGTAGAGCGCGGGCAGTTCGGCCCAGATTTTTTCGTTCTCCTCATCCGACACCGCCAGGCGCAGCTCGGGGCTCTCACGGCCCAGCGCCGTGCGCGCCAGACGCACCGGGGCCTGCCCGTAGTCTTCCGGGCCTGCGGTTGCGGGCGGCGCGGCGGAGAGAATTACCGGCAGCATCTGGTCGAGCTCGCGCCCGCGGTAGGCCGCCGGGCAGTACCGTTTGCCCGCCACCACCAGCAGGCTGCCTCCAAAGTCGGCGACAAAGCGGCCCAGCGACTCCTGCGTGTCGGCCCGCCCCAGTTTCGCAGGGTCGACATCGCCCAGAATCACGACGTCGTACGCGCGCAATCCCTCAAGATCGGGCATCTCCTTGAGAAAGGGCGAGTCGGCGTTGGCGTTGTCATCGCGCGCAATGGTCTTGTCGCCTTCGAGCAGCAGCACGCGCAGGGAGACGTTGCGGTCGCGCAGCAGAAGCGCCACGAGATACCGGTACTCCCAGCGCGGCGCCTGCTCCACCAAGAGCACGTTGATTTTTTGGGAGACGACGCGCAGACGCTGGCTCATGTGGTTGTTGTCCTTCTCCGTCTCGTCGGCACGCACGGGCACGCGCACCTCCAGGTGGAACTCGCCCGCGGCATCCGGCGCGTAGTGCAGCGAGATCGTCTGCTCGCCGTCCCCGCCAAAGGTGACGGGCTGGGTGTCCACCTTGCGCGCCGGCGCGCCCTCCTCCTGAACCCAAAGCTCCACTTCGGCCGTCTCGCCCTGCAGCCCCTGCGACTGGACGCGGGCATGCACCGTCACCTCGTCGTCCTTGAACACCACGTCGGGGGCGGCCAGCCCTGCCAGCAGGATGTCGCGCGGCGAGGTCACACCCACGCCGTAAATGTAGAGGGGCACGCGCTCGCGTTGCAGGCGCGGAATCAATTCCTCCGGATCCAGCCCAGCGTTGTTGGCGCCGTCGGTCAGGATCACGATGCCGGCGATGGCCCCCGTGGCGTTGAGTTCGGCCATGCCGCCGCCGCGCTGCCGCAGCTGCTCGCGGCTCAGCGCCGCCGCCATGCCCTCGCCCATCGCGGTGACGGGGCTCTGGGCGCGCAACTGGCCGATCCACGCGCCGTCGCCGCCGGTGCCGTTGGCGTCGCCCACCTCCTGCAACCCCTTGCCAAAGGCGTAGGCGTGGACGTCAAACTTCTCACGGAGGCGCGAGAGCAGGTTGAGGTTGGTGTTTAACAGCGCTCCCTTGGCGAGGTCGATCCGGGGCACGCGCGAAAACTCAGCCAGCCGCGCCCGGGGAAGGTCGAAGCCCAGCCCCAAACGCGCGTCGGCCGCGCCCTGAACCATCGCGGCGCGCTTGATGTCGTTGGTGTCCAGCCGCGGCTCGGCGATGGCCATGCTTTCGCTGACATCGGCCATCACCGCCAGAAGCGCGCGCCGCTGGTGTTTAAGATCAAAGCGAATCACCGGCTGCAGCAACAATCCCAGCAGCAGCGCAAAGAAAAGTAGCCGCAGGCTCACCAGCACGGCGCGCCGGGTGCGCGTCATTTCCTCGGGCGCCCAGCGGTAGGAGAAAAGCGTCAGCGCAATCGCCGCCACCGCAAGCGCCGCCCACCAGCCGGGCGAGAAGCCGCCCTGCAGGGAGAGGCCCATGCCGGCCACTTCGGCGCCGGGTTGCGCGTCGCCGAACAGGTTGTAGAGCCATTGCTTCATCCGTTGCGGGTCATTTGGGCCGGCTGAACCGCTGGGCCAGATAAATCTCCAACGCCGCCAAGAGCAGCGTCAGCAGGACGAGCGGCAGCCAGAATTCCGCGCCCACACGGCCTCGGCGCAGGTCTTCCACCAGCGAGGCGCTTGGCCAGTCATGGACGGCGGCATGGGCGGCGATCTGCTGGCGCGTCTCGTCGGTCATGGGAGTCAGGTCGGATTCGTGCGTGTCCGCCTGGGCGGCAAACCGCAGCGACGCGGGAGGCTGGCCTTCGACCGCCGTGCCGGCCTGATACTCGAAGAGGACTTGATACAGCCCGGCACGGTCGGTGCGGTCGTACCGGAAGGCGGTCATCCCGGCTTCGCGCGAGAGCATTCCTGGTTCGGTGGGAGTGCTCTGGGGGCGCTCCACCTTGGCCAGCAGCCCGGCGCCGGCGGTGCGCCCCATTTGCCGGCCCAACGGCGCGCCAACCACCACGTTTAATTCGCGGCCCTGATCGCGCAGCATCGAGCCAAGGATGCGCTGGAAGAGCGGCACCGACTGCGGGCTTGCAGGCAGGCTGCACCAGTCCACATCGGCGGTGCTGCCAAACTGGTACACGCGCCCCAGTCCCCACGAGCTTTCCACCACCGCAGGCTGGCCGGGGGGCAGGCGCAGGCGTTTGGGAGGGGCGAGCCGGGCCCAGTCCAGCCCGGGATTGGCCTCGCGCAAGGCCGCCTCGGTCACCTGATAGAGCTGGGAGAGCGACGCAAGGGAATCTCCGACGCTGGCCTGGTGCTGACCTTCGCCGTAGCGCAGCACGACGCGCGGCATTCCCGCGCGAAGACCGGCGCGGGCCGCGCCATCCTGCGCGATGCGTCCGGCGAGGTAACGGACTTCGCCCGATGCGGCGCCCGCCGTGTCCTTGTCGACGGCCCAGCCAGTGAAGGGCGTCGTTTCGCCACGGACGCGGCTGGTGCCATCGGCTGATTTCTCCAATTCCGCCAGGGCGACGATGCGCGGCAGGTGCAGCGGCAACCGGCGATAGGTGCGCTCGCCGGCGAAGAGGCCGCCTCCCAGCTCATTCCAGATCCGCACGACGTCGTGTTCGAAATTGCCCGATTGCAGGGTGACAAACACCTCGTCCTGTTCCGCGTCGCCCACCGCAGGCGCGAAGGTGGCGGGCAGCAGCGCAAGCCGGGTGTGCAGCGCGTCGTTGTGGTACTTGAGATCGGTGTTCCTGCCGGGAAAGAGCAGCAGCCCCCCGCCGCGGGCGACGAAGTTAGTGAGCGTCTGCTCAAAGGCGGCAGGCAGCGCCGCCACGTTGGCCAGCGCCACGGCGTTGTAAGTGTCCAGGTTCACCAGATCCAGCCGGTTGGCGCGCACCTCATCGGTCATCACGTGGAAAGGCTGGTTGGCGGCGGCCGGGCGCAGGGAGTGCTGCAGGAAAAACGTCTCGTCCTGCCAGGGCTCCTCGCCGGGGGCGCCATTGACCAGCAGCACGCGCACCTCCTCGACGGCGTTGACCACCAGCGTGCGCAGATCGTCCGCGGGCAAACGGTCGCCCCGCTCTCCCTGCACGAGCCGCGCCGTGACGGGCTGCGAGCCGCCCTCGGCGAAACTGGCGAAGAGCTGGACGGACTTCTCCTCGCCGGAGCGAAGCAGCGGGATCGTCAGCTCGTCGCGGGCGCCCGCGCCGCCGCCGGTGGTGAGCCGGACGAGCGCATTCTTGTGATCCTGTTTGGAAAAGTTGGTGACGCGAACATTAAAGCGCACACGGCGGCCGCGCGGCACGATGCCCTCGGCGGGCTCCAAACCGGTGATGGCGAGGTTGGAAAGGGGGTCGCCTCCCACGAAGATGAAATGGGTCTGAACCGACTGCTCATTCCCGGCAAGAAACGCCTTCAATCCCTCGCTCTGCTCCCAGCCGCCTGCGGGATTGTCGGTGATGACGAACACCTCCTTGCGCAGCTGCGAGCGGCCCTGCAAGGCCTCGACGGCCTGGCGCACGGCCGGAACCATGGCGGTGGCATGGTCGGAGAGCGGCGCCTGCGCGAGCGTCTGCCGCACCATCTCGACGTCAAACACCGGCTCCTCGATCAGCGGGCGCACCACATCGGAGGCCAGGTACAACGCCACGGCCGAGCCCTTGGGAAGCGAGAGCAGCACCTGCGCCGCGGCGTCCTTGGCGTGGTCAAAGCGGGTCTTGTCGCCATCCTGAACGCCCATGCTGTAGGAGTTGTCGAGCACGATGACGCTGGTGACCCCGGCGTCGCCCGCCGACGAGCCCGAGTCGCTTGTCACGGCCGGCCGCGCCAGCGCAAAAGCCAGCAGGGCGAGCATCGCGCAGCGCACCAAGAGCAGGATCAAATCCTCCAGCTGCATGCGCCGCTGATTCTGGTCGATGCTCAGCTGCACAAACCGCATCGCCGCCCAGATGACCTTGCGGAATTTGCGGCGGTTGATGAGATGGATGATGATGGGGACCGAGACCGCCGCCAGGCCGAAGAGAAGCAATGGGTTGAGGAACTGCATCTCAGTATTTGCTCTTGGCCGTGCGCAGCCGGAAGGTGAGGTAGCTGCTCAACACCTGCGAGAGCGGCTGGCGCGTGTTGATCTGGACGTAGTGGACGTGGTTGCGCTCGCAGCCGCGCCGCAGCCGCGTGCAGAACTCGCCGAAAACCTTCTGGTAGGTCTGGCGGATTTCCCGGGGGCGCGTGAGCAGTTTGGGCAGATTCTCCAGCCCGTGAAACTCCACCAGTCCCTGGAAGGGAAACTCCAGCTCGTCGGCGTCGAGCGTGTGCAGGACAATCACCTCGTGCCCCCCGAAGCGCAGGTGGCGGATGCCCTCGAGCATGGCCTCCTCCTCGTCGAAGAAATCGCTGATGATGATGACGATGCCCTTGCGCCGCAGCTGCAAGGCCAGATCGTGCAGCGTGCGGGGAATGTCCGTGCGCTGGGCGCCCTGATAGGCCGCCAGCCGGCTCATGATGCGGTGGATGGTGCCCTTGCTGTCGCTGCGCGGGGCGAAGTCGCGCATCCGGTCATCAAAAATCCCCAGCGCCACCGCGTCGCGCTGGTGCAGGATGAGGTAGCTTAAACACGCCGCCATCATCTTGCCGTATTGCAGCTTGGTGAGCTTGCCCGAGCCGTACTGCATGGATTCGCTGCCATCGAGCAGGATGTGCGCGACGTAGTTGGTCTCCTGCTCGTACTGCTTGATGAAATAGCGGTCGGTGCGCCCCAGCACCTTCCAGTCCAGGTGGCGGGTGTCGTCGCCGGGCGCATACTCGCGGTGCTGCGCAAACTCGATGGCGAACCCGCGGTAGGGCGACTTGTGCTCGCCGGCCATGTAGCCTTCCACCACGTAGCGGGCGTGCATGCCCAGCGCCTCGGCGCGGGCGATGGCGCCGGGGTCGAGCAGTTCCTCGATGTGCTGTTTGTCCATGGTGGCCGGGAACGAAAGCGAAGGCGCAGGTTAGCTCAAGCGCTCGTTCTTCGGCACGGCCTCTAGAATCTTGTCGATGATGTCGTCGGCGGTGACGCCTTCGCTCTGCGCCGAGAAGTTGGGAATGATGCGGTGTCGCAGCACCGGATGGGCCACGGCCGCCACGTCCTCGCAGCTCACATAGACCTGGCCGTGGAGCAGCGCCCTGGCCTTGGCCGCCATGATGAGGTTGAGGCCGCCGCGAGGGCCCGCGCCCCACGTCAGCATTTCCTTGCAGACGGGCAGCGCTTCGTCGGTGGTGACGCGCGTGGAGCGCACCAGCTTGCGCGCATACTCAAACACGTGGTCGGCCACGGGCATGCGCCGCACGGTGTGCTGAAGCTGCAGGATGTCCTCGGCGTTCAGCGTGGCCTCCGGCTTGCCGGGCTTTGCGCCCGTCGCCATCTTCATGATGGCCAATTCCTCGTCGGCGCGGGGGTAGTCCACGCGGATCATGAACATGAAACTGTCGAGCTGCGCCTCGGGCAGCGGATAGGTGCCCTCCTGTTCAATGGGGTTCTGCGTGGCGAGGACGAAAAACGGGTCGGGCAGAGGATGGTCCACACCGCCGATGGAGACCTTGCGCTCCTGCATCGCCTCCAGCATGGCGGCCTGGGTCTTGGGGGGCGTGCGGTTGATTTCGTCGGCGAGGATGACGTTGGCAAAGAGCGGCCCCTTGAGGAACTTGAACTGCCGCTCGTTCGTGGCGGGGTCCTGATAGATCACCTCGGTGCCGGTGATGTCGGTGGGCATGAGATCGGGCGTGAACTGGATGCGCTTGAAATTGAGGTGCAACGTCTCCGCCAGCGTGGACACCAGCAGCGTCTTGGCCAGGCCGGGCACCCCCACCAGCAGCGCATGGCTGCGGGTGAAGATGGAAATGAGCGCCTGCTCCACCACTTCGTGCTGGCCGATGATGACCTTGGAAAGCTCGGCGCAGATGGTGGCGTGGGCCGCCTTGAGTTTCTGCACGGCCGCAAGGTCGCTGGCTTGAAGCTCGGTTTCGTGGGGTTTGGTGGTGGGGGTCGGAGTGGTCATGCTCGGTTCCTGTAAATTAGGTCGCGCTTGGATTTAAGGTGACGCATGCAAAGCCGCGAGGCAATCGCAATTCCCCCGGGCCACGCGTGGATTTGGATGGGCTGTGGCGGGGCGCTATTCAGTCAAGTTGCCCGCAGGAACACTTCGAGAGGGGTCACTGCGGCCGGCCTGCGGTGGACCGGCTGCCGCGGGACACCCCGCCCAAGCGCGCGATTTCCGGCGCACGTCCATAGAGGGGCAGGTAGCGGTAGTACACTTCCAAGATCAAGGTGGCCCACGCCGTCGTGACCACGTCGCCCTCCTCAGTAGCACGCGAACCGGCGGCCTCCCAATGGCCGTCCTCCTTTTGCTCGGCGAGCAGCAAGGGCTTCATGCGCGAGTTCCACTCTTCCCACGCCTTGGCCCCCACCTCCGAATCGGCATAGAGCCGCAGTGCCAGCGAACCGTAGTACCAATAGTAGTAGTTGGCCTGCTTCTTTTCCGGCAGATGAGTGAGTAGCAACTCCGCCGACTCGTCGAGACGGCCGGTCGCTTTCGCGCCGGTGAAGAGCTCCAGCGAGTACATGCCCTCGGCCGTCATCGCGGGCGTGGGAGGGGTGCCCAGATAGCCGTAGAGGCCCTGGGACTCGCCTGCGCTAACGCGATCCAGAAACGCCAAGCCCTTCAGACGGATGGCATCGGGCACCTTCAACCCCGACATCTGGGCACTGGCCAGCGCCATGATCACCCAGCCCGATACTGACAAATCGCCCTCCCAATCTTTCTCGTGGTACGGCGCGTATCGCCATCCGCCCGTCTTGGGGTTTTGCGCCATGCACAGATATTCCACGGCCTTGGCCACGGGACCGGCCAGCCGCTTGTCCTTGGAGAGTCCGTAGGCTTCGCACAACGCGAGCGTCCCGATCGCCTGGTCGTACATGCGTCCGCCATCGCGCAACTCGCCGGCCTCTCCCACGTTTCGCAGCAACCAGTCCACACCGCGGTCAACCTGCGAGCGATAGGGGCCGTCTTTTCCCGGCACCGCGCCGTAGGCCATGTAGCTCATGAGCACCAACCCCGTGTGCGCGATGGGCGACTTCTTTTCCTCCCAGTGCCCATCCTGCTTCTGTTGCTGGGTGAACCAATCCAACGCACGCTTGACGGCTGCTTCCGTCGCCTCGTCGCCGCCGCGTGTCACCAGCGTGTTTCCCAGGTGCTCGGTGAATCGCATCGGATCCTTGGCGATTCCCGGACCGCCAGGCTGCAGCCGCAACGAACTGCGGTTGCCACGCCCACTGCCGCCTTTCAAGGTCGCCGCCTGCTCTGCCGCCGGGAGCGATTCCACCGCCGCCGACATCGCGAGTAGCGCGTAGAAAAAGTGTTTGGAGTATGTCTTCATGATTTGCCCCATGCTCTCCATCCTCTTCGTGGCTGGTAAGACCACGCCGCTCCGGCTTCGGTTACAGCACTCAAGATTTACCCATCACGCAGCTGCGCGCATCGTGGTTTTCTTGTGATGCCACGCGACGCAACCCTTTGCACTCCCCCCCAAAAAAAACCACCGACCTAGCGGGTCGGTGGTTACTTCAAATGTTTGCTTAACGCAACTGGTTAGCGAGGCCGCTCCCCTTGGATGGGTGCTCCACCCTTGCCGCCTGCGAAAGGATCAGCCTGCTGCGGCCCGCCGGTTCCCTGGATGGGTGCTCCACCCTTGCCACCCTTGAAAGGATCAGCCTGCTGCGGCCCGCCGGTTCCCTGAATGGGTGCCCCACCCTTGCCACCGGCAAAAGGATCGGCTTGCTGCGGCCCGCCGGTTCCCTGAATGGGTGCCCCACCCTTGCCACCGGCAAAAGGATCGGCTTGCTGCGGCCCGCCAGTTCCCTGAATGGGTGCTCCACCCTTGCCGCCTGCGAAAGGATCAGCCTGCTTTGGCCCACCAGTTCCCTGAATGGGTGCCCCACCTTTGCCACCCTTGAAAGGATCCTCCTGCTTGGGCCCGCCGGTCCCTTGGATCGGTGCCCCACCTTTGCCACCCTTGAAAGGATCCTCCTGCTTGGGCCCGCCGGTCCCTTGGATCGGTGCGCCACCCTTGCCACCCTTGAAAGGATCTTCCTGCTTGGGCCCGCCGGTTCCCTGCACGGGCGGCTTGCCGCTTGGATCGACGGTGGTGCTTCCAGGCGCACCGGTTTCGTTCGGCCCCGGATAATTAGGACGACCCGCATTGGCAGACCTTCCTGAGGACGCAGGTGCAACGGGCCTGCTCGTCGATTCCGACGTTCCTCCCGTCGAAGGACGTGTTCCGCGCACGGCCTTGCGCGCATCCGAGTTGCTGCCCTGCTTTGTGTTGTTGCTCGGGGCGGTTTTCTTCGCCGTCGTTTTCTTGCCGCGTTCCGAGGCACGCTGGGCTTGCGCATCCATCGGGGCGATGACTGCCAATCCCAATCCGACTGCGAGGAGCATCCCTAAGTTGGTTTCAGAAGATTTCATTGTTAGGTCAGGTTGCCTTGTAAGTCTGTTCACTGCACCAGCCACAGTGGGAGACTGCCCCAACCCGCGCCCGGTTACAAAAGTTTATCGTGTTCATGTCGAATTCGAAAATCGGCTAGATTCGGCCAAGCCCAATCTGCACCCGGGCCGAGGGCTTTACACTTGTGCTTGATTTGGGGGTTGGCAGCGGCTCCAAGGGCCGCTTGGTGGGGTCGACCGGGTTGTCGGCTCCCCCGCCACGTTGAGTCGGGCCTGCCTTTTCCTTGGTCTTGGGCGGCACACCGGGCAGTTCCGAAGCCTTTGCGCGCGATTGCTCCAGTTTCTTGTACTGTTCTTGGGTGAGCAACTCGCGAAGCTTCGAGTCGTGGTGCTTCCAAGCCTCGTATAGCCTGGCCTTCCGTTGCTCCTCGGTCAGTTCCTTATCGCGATGGATGGCACCGGATGCCGTTTCCCATTTCTGGTGCAATTCATGGAAAGTCTTGGCTTGTTCTTCGTTCAGCCCCAATTCCTTGCGGATGTCGGGCTTGCGTCCATCCCCGCCTTCGGGTTTTTGCCCGTCCTCACCACCGTGCTTGGGAAAGGGCTTTTGAGTTTCACCTCCCTTTGCACCGCCTTCCTTCGGGCGCCCAGCCGAAGCCCGCCCGCCTTTCGGTGCCCCTTCCTGCTCCAGCGCAGCTTCCAGTTTCGCCACCTGTTCCTCGGTCAGGATTTCGGTGAGCGCCTTGTGGAGCCGGTGCCTCAACTCGATCAGGTACGCCGCCTTCTTTTCGGGGTCGAGTTTCTTGTCATCCAGCACTCCCCTGCGCTTCTCGTGGTGGGCGGAGAGCAGCTTGTTGACCTTCTCCTTCTGTTCCGCCGTGAGGTTCAGCGATTCCAGGATCGCTCGCAGGTCAGGGCCTTCGCCTCCCAAGGGTTTGACCGGCGAATGGCCCTTCCCGGTTTCGTTGGTTGAGGTGGTCGGTTTGCGCAGCACTTTGCGCGTATCAGTCCCGCCGCCGGAGGGTTTCTTTCCCTGCTTCTCAGTCGTCCCCTTCCCTTTGGTTTCGTAGCCTTGCTTGGGTTCCACCGCAGGCTTGGCCGGCTCGCCCTTGTGGGATTCGCCCTTGCCAACGACGGCCCCAAGACCCTTGGGGCGCTCCTTGCGCTCACCACGTTCCTGGGCGGCCAGCACAGTTGCCAGACTCAGCGCCACCCATATTGTCATCCTCGAGCTTTTCATGACGTGCGTCCCTTTCCCTTTGTGTCCCTTAAGAACTCTCTTGGAAGGCGAGACGGGTTTTCGACGTCTGCGGTTACGAAAAAGGCCCCTCACCAATGTCAGAAGTGATTGCATCATGCTGGGGCCTTGGCTAAATTGCGCGCATGCAACGGTGCCTTGCCTCCCGACCGGCCCTGCTTTTTTTGTACCCGTGCTTCCTGATTCTGGCATTGATGACGGCGGCGTCTTGTGGCGACGACAAACCCAAACGGGGTGGAGGCAGCCCCGGCTCCACCTCGGCCAACAACAAATCTTCTGGCGGCGAAACCAAGTCTACGAAGGGCCCCAATGTCGAGGAGGTCATCAATGGCAGCCAGATTCTGGTGCTCGAGGATGTGGTATACAAGTCGGGCAGCACCGATCCTTTGACCGGCACGGTGGTTTGGATGCACGCCAACGGGAAGCGCGCCGAGGAGGTTCAGTGCCTTTCCGGCCGCTGGCATGGGCCGGCGCGGTGGTGGTATGAGGACGGCACCAAGGCGGGCGAGGGCATGTACAACGACGGCGAATGGGATGGGGAATACAAGGAATGGTACCCGAATGGAAAGGTGAAGATTCAACTGACCTTCAAGGAGGGCCTCGAACAGAACAAGGAAGTTTGGTACTTCGAAAGCGGCCAGGTGATGAGCGTCACCTCCTACGTCGACGGAAACAAAACGGGCGAGGCGATGGGCTACTTTGAGAACGGGCTTCTTTCATGGAAGGCCCAGTGGACCAACAATGTCCCCGTGGGAGAATACTGGGAGGCCTACGAGACGGGCGAAAAACGCAGCGTGCATCGTTACAATCTGAAAGGCCAGGAACACGGCCTTGAGGAGCACTGGTTTCGCAAGCGCGGCGAGGAGAATCAGGCGCAGTCCCGCGAAGTTTCCTGGGAGAACGGCCAATTTCACGGCGTCTCCAAGGAGTGGTATCCCAACGGCCAGCCCATGCGCTGGGTCACATTTGATCGAGGCGCGCAGAACGGATCGGCCGGCTCCTACCATGAGAACGGACAGAAGGCGAGCGAAGGCGTGTTTGTCAATGGCACGGCCAGCAACGTGAGGCGCTGGGACAACGCAGGCCGGCCCATCGCGATTGTGCCCGCAGCCCTGCCCCGCGCGCGCACCCACCGATGGGATTCGCAACAGCTCTCCCAGTTCTACAAGGCGAAGACCGAAGCAGACATCCAATCAGACTTTGGTAATCCGGACGCCACGGCGGCGGGAGGCGCGTGGGTCTACAACGACATCAATTTCCTCAATCCACAGAATCAGCAGCCCTACAAGGGCACGGTGCAGTTCACCTTTCAAGCGGGCCGGGTTGCCACGGCGGTGGTGACCACCAACTAACCGGCGCATGCGCGTCGCACCGCACTCCGCGTGGGGCATTCTGGGGCTGGCTTTAGCTCTGGCCTGCTCGGGCGAATCCGGCAAGAAGGGCGGCAACGCAACGGCACCGGCAAAAACCGCTCCCCAGCCGGCCGCCATTCCTGCCACCAATGCGCTCGCCCAACCCGCCCCCAAAAAGGGATACAACCCGCCGCGACTGCTGCAGAATGAGAATGGGATCGCCTTTGAAATCCTGGAGTTGGACGCCAATCCCTACGAAGGAAAGATCGTCACCTATCATGACGCAGAGCAACGCATCGTGAAGGAGGAGCGCCAGTACGCCAATGGCCGGCTGCAGGTGATGCGCGAATTCTGGCCCAACGCCCAGCTCAAGCAGGAGGTGACCTACGCGGCAACGGGGGCCACCACCAATCAATTCACGCCCGAGGGCAAGCCCATCGCCGCGGCCGCAGCAACCAACGCGGCGCCTGCCCAAGGCCGGCAGTACGCATGGACCACCGGCGGCGGCCAGGCCCCCATCGAGTCCTACTACGCCAATCGGCCCACCAATGTGTTGCTGCGCGCCTTCGGCCCACCCGATGCCATTCTGGGCAACGCGTGGGAGTATCGGAACATGAACATCACCGACGCGCGCACCCGGCAGCCGCGCACCACCGTGCGGTTCCTGCTGAACGCGGTGGTCACGAACGTCGTGGTGGAATAGTTTCCACCACGCGCCCTCGTGCGAAGGCGAACGGGTTTCCCTTCCCCGCTTACTTCACCTTCTGGATCTGGACGCCCTTGCTGGGGCCGCGGCGCAACTGATCGTATCCCTGCCAGTTGCCGTCCTGAATGGCCTTGTTCTGCATGTCCAGGTTCATGCGGTAGTCCAGTTGCCGGCCTTCGGCCCCGGGTGCGGGCCGTGGCGCAGCAGGCTGCGCCTGTTGCTCGGGCGCGCCCAGCCACTTGTCGCCTCGGTAAAAGGCATAGCGCAGCTTGGCGTCGCGCGCGATGACGGTGGCCTTGCCGCGCAGGTTGTCGGCCACGAAGATGCCGCGCAGATCGGTTTCGCCGCCGCGAAAATCGGCATCCGCGCTGCCAATGGCCTTCACGTGGACGTCGGCCACGTAATGGTTGGCAGCGGCATCCATCACGTTGGCGCGCACGCGGCCGCTCTGCGGGTCTTCCTGCACCTCGATTTTCAGCGGCGTCACCAGCGCCAGCGCGCTCGTGAAGAGGTCATCGCCACGGCAGATGACAAGGTAGGCACCTTCCTTCTGCGCGCCCAGTTTCGCGATGGCCTCCTTGTCGATGTAGTCCTTGCCGTCGCCCAGCGGCACCTTCTGCTCCAGCAGCGGGGCGATGCCCGCGAGGTTGACCTGCGTGATCTTCGAGAGGTTTTTCTCGCGCAGATAGAGGGTCATCAGGTCCACCCGGTACACCTGCAGGTGCGCCTCCTTGATGTTGCGAAACTTGATCTTGAGATCCACGTCCTTGCCGGGCCGGAACACCGTGACCTCCTCCAGCCCGATGCGCTTCTCCTCGAAGTAGTCGATGGCCTGCCGCGCGTCGGGATACTTCTCCTTCACGCGCTGATACCACGTGATGGCGTCGCCGGGTTTGCCCTGCGCGTGGTAGACCTGCCCGACGATGTACTGCGCCAGGTTCTTGTCCTTGCTCTCACCCGTGGCCACCGTCATGGCGGCCGCCAGCGCTTCGGCGTGGCTGTTCTTCCAGAAATGGCCCAGCGCCATCATGTACTGGTAGCCGCTGGCGAACTCGCTGGCCGGGAAGCGCGCCTTGAAATCGCCGCACCGCCCGATCACCGCGTCGTATTGTTTGAGGTCAATCAGGGCGTTGGCCATGCTGAAGGCCGCGTCGTCCGCAAGCGGGCTTTCGGGATTGAGCACCATGAAGTCGTTGAGCTGCCGCACGGTCTCGCGCAGCATGCTGATGCGCTCGGGCGTGCGCGACTGCCGCACGGGCTTGCCGCCGCGCATCACCGCCACCTTGCGTTCCTGCTTGGCCAGCTCGTGCGCCTTGGCGCTGTGTACGTACATCGCCTGGCTGATGGAGAAGAGCATGCTCGTCACCTCGGCGGTGTCGGGATACTCACGCCACAGGTCCTCCTGATAGTCCACCGAACCCAGGAACTGGCCCTCGTCGTCGAGCACGGCGCTGACGTTGATGTCGTCCACAAAGCTGGCGTCGACCGTCGCGCGGAAGATGAGGTAGGCGCGCTCAAACTCGTTGAGGTCGCGGTACGCCTTGCCCACCTGCAGAATCTTGTCGAAGGGGATCTCCAGGTCCGGGTAGCGCTCGCGCAGGATTTCAAACACGGCGATGACCTGCCGCGCGTCGTAGCGGCCGGGGCTCGTGTAGATCCAGAGCAGCATGCGCGCCAGGTCGCGCTCGTTGTAGTCGCGGTTGCGCTTGAAAAGGTCGGCCAGGTACGTCAGGGCCTTGTCATAAAGCCCGTCGTCAAAGTTCAGCTTGCCCAGCGCGAAGCGCTCGGCGTCGTTCATGACATAGGGGTCGTCCGAGTCCACTCCGGGCGCCAGCACGAAGAGCTCTGCCTGCGCGCCCACGCGCATGCGACCGGGGTTCACCGCGTCGCGGACCACCGTGGGAAGCACGCGGAACTCACCCGTCGCGTAGCCGATGAGCTCATAGCTGTAATCCTGCACGTAGGTTCCGGCGGGGAAGAAGAGCGTGAGCTTGCCCGCGTCGGCCTCAAAGTGCGTGTGCGCCCCGTGCAGGGAGCCTTCGGCCAGCATCATGCCCGCGGGCAGGTTTTCCTCCACCACCACGTAGCCGTAGTTGTACGGGGAATAGGCGTCATCCATGTCCACCTTCACCAGCACGCGCTGGCCCACCCCGATGTTCTTGATCTTCGTCGTGCTGGCCTGCCCGATGGGCTTGCCGCGATACTCCAGCGGCATGTGGTAGTAGTTTCGCGACTTGATGTACGGGCTGCCCCACGACTTGGGATCGGTCAGGTTGGCCGAGAACCCCCGCAGCGTGACGGCGTAGGCGTACTCGCCCGCACCCTCGAGCTGGAACTCCACGCGGTTGGGGCCGTCCACCAGGTGATCGGGCGGCACGGCCACCGTGACGGTCGGCTGCGAGCCCTTGCTGGCGATGGTGTCGAGCTTCTTGCCGTTGACGTTGATGTTGAGGCGGAAGTCGGCCGCGGCAAACTTGGCCTTGCCGAAATACTCCGCCAGCACCGCCACGGCCGGCCCGCGCGACTTGGCGCTGGCAAACTCATGCGCGCCGCGCCGGTGCAGCAGAAAGTCCACCAGGGGTTTGATTTTGGGCGACGCGGGCCGCGAGCGCACCATCGCCAGCGCCGCCAGCGCCGTGGTCTCCACATCGTCGCAGGCCCAGTGGGTGTTGTGCAGCCCATCCAGAAACGCCACGGGCTTGTCGGCAATCGTCCGGGTTTTGAACTTGGTCTCGAGCACGTCAATCAGCTCTCCGGCAAACTCATTGCGTTCCAGGTTCACAAAGGTCAGCGCCGTGAAGGCCAGCGCGGGCATGCTCAGCTGGTTGCGCTCGCGGTGCAGCCGGTTGGCGTGGGCAAAGTCGGCCGCCTTGTTCATCGACAGGGCGAAGAGAATGACGGCCTTGGCGTCATTGTCGTTCGCGCCAACCTGGTTGAAGCGCGTTTTGAGAAACGCCTCGGCCTTGGCCAGCGTGTCGGCGTGCACGGGGATTTTCTGGTCGCGCGCGCGGCACAGCGCCCAGAAGTTCACCGCGCTCACGTCCCACCGCGAGCCGCCGGGCTGATTCCAGCCCCAGCTGCCGTCGGTGTGCTGGGAGACCACCAGGCTGCCCACCAGCGCGCGGGCGCGGTTGGCCAGGCGCTGGCGATCGGTCTCAGGCGCATTGGCCTGCTGCGCAAAATCGAGCGCGGAGGCCGCCGCCAGCAGGTCGCTGCCCGCAAATCCGCCCACGCGCGGCGAAGGAGGCAGCCAGAAGGCGGAATGCGCCTTGAGCGATTCGGGCGCGGAGACCCCGCCCAGCGCCATGTCGATCACCGCACGCTTCAAGTCCGGGCCGATGGTGATGGTCATCCACGCCGAGCCGTCGCGGCGATCCTTGGGAAGTTCCAGGAACACGACCTCGTTGTTGCGCGCCACGCCGCCGGCGTGGTCGGCAAATTCCAAACCCCACGGACGCACCGGCACGACGATCTCCAGGGCATCGTTGAGATTGCCCGCGGCCGCCACCACCTGCAGTCGCAGCGAAGGCGAAAGCGGCACCGTCACGGCCTCGAAGAGCGCCTCGGCCGCGCCCTTGGCCGTCACGGCCACGCGCGCCTTCTTCTCCACCACCTTTTGTTTGAACTGGTATCCGCCCCAGACCGTGAGCGTGAGATCCACGTTGCCCTCAAACTCGCCCAGATTGTGGACGCGCGCGAGGATGCGGGCGCCGTCGCCCTCCTGCAGGAACTGCGGCGCCTTGAGGTTCACAAAGAAATCCTTCCGGGTGAGGACGTTTGCCGTGGCCTGACCGACCAGCGTCTCCACGCTGACGCCGTGCGCGCTAAGGCGCCACTGGCTGGCGCTGCCGGGCATGCGAAGTTCCACGGTGGCCTTGCCGTCCTTGTCGGTGATGATGGCCGGAAGCCACACGCCCGCGCCGGGCATTTCGCGGCGGATGACCGAGTCGCCCAATCCAAAGTCCCCGTCGGCGGCGCCCTTGCCGTCATCCGCCGCGTTTTTGAACGACAGATCAGCAGACTCGAGGTCTAGGAGTCCGTGGGAATGGGGCATCTTGCCGAAGAGCGCGGAGGCTCCGCCATTGGGAGCCATGTCGCCGAGGCCGCCGCCCCTCTCACGCAGCCGGCTGGCGCCTGGTTTGCGCTCGTCGCCCTCGCCATTGGCTGCGTTTTGTTTTTTAAACTCCTCTCGCAATAGTCGCTGGCCATTTGCCCCGCCAAGGCCGGCTTGTTGGCTTTGTTGGAGAACCCGTGCGCCCAATGCTCCGGCAGCATCCAAGCTCTCCTCCATCTGCGATTCATTGGCCTGCGCGCCCAGAAGTTCCTTTTCCAAGCCCTCGGCCGCGTCTTCCATCCGCCTGGCCATGTCCCGGCCCGCCGCGGCCATTGCAGCCAGTTCCTGTGCTTCCTTTTCGCGTCGCGCCAGCCGGTCCTTCTCGTCGATGAACACCTTGAGCACCTTGGTGGTCGTCGCCCGATAGGCGAAGTTGCAGGAGCTGGTGATGGCCCACTGCGCGTGGCGCTCGGCGTTCTGCTGGAAGAAGTCGACGATGGGGGGCTTGTTGTCGGCAAAGAGCGCGTGCAGGGCCTCGTCCACCATGGCCAGGCTCAGTTCGGCGACCACCGGCTTGCCCAGCTGGTCGGTGACGGTGATCTCCGCCTTGCCGGCGGCACCGGGCGCGTACACTTCGGCCAGCGGCTTGACGGCAACGCGCAACTGGCGTTCCACCCGGAAGGGCTTGTGGGCGACGCGCAGGTCGCGGCCGTCCATCACCGCCACGCAAACCTGGAAGTTCGGGAAGTGCTCGTGGGTGAGGGTGAGCGGGATGTCGTTAAACTCCTTCTTGAGCGTGATGACGCGGTGGCTCAAAACCGTCTCGCCCTCGAAGGTCAGCAGCGCCAGCGCCCCGTCCAGCCGCGAGTGCAGCCGCAGCTTGGCTTCGCCGCCCACCTGTAGCGTGTCGGTCTCGGCGAAGAACCGCAGCTTGGTGGCGTCCTCCGCATCGGACACATCCACCCCGCCCTCGGCGGTGACAATCTGCTTAAACCGGTCCTGGCCGGTGGCGCGGAGCACGTAGGGCCCCCCCTTGTCCAGCGTGAGCCGCACGGTGGCCATCCCGGTCTTGGCGTCGGTGGTGACCTTCTTTTCCTCCACGGTGGTTTCGTTCACGGCCTGGCTTCGCGCGGCGACCCAAGGCACGGCGCTGAGTACCGGATCGGGCCTGGCGACTTCGCGGCGCAGCACCAAAAGCGAAAGCTCCGCCCCGACGGGTTTGCCATCGGGTGTGCGCGTCTGGACCGTGACATCGAAGGGCGCGCCGGAAAGCACCAGCGGCTGGCTGGGGCGCACGACGATCCCAAATCCCTGTTCGGCCAGCCACACGCGATGGGTGGCACGGACATTCTCGCCCTCGATGGCGACGGTGAAGGGCATCACGCTTCCTGCCGGCATGCCGGTGGTGTCAAAGCTCACCTTGAGCTCGCCCTTGGCGTCGGTCTTGGCGATGAGGTGGCGGCCGTCGGGCAGGTAATAGCTCACGGCGCGGTCGCCCACCGGCTGGCCCCAGTAGTAATCGGCCTTGATGCTCAGTTCCACCGACTCGCCGCGGAAGTACACCGGCTCCTTGGTTTCGAGCTTGATGCGGACTTTCTCGAGCTGGAAACGCTGGACGGTGAAGGCCCCCGAAAAAGCCTGGGGCGACTTCTCCTTGGGACGCGCGGTGATCTGATAGTTGCCCAGGGGGGCGCGTCCGTCCAAATGCAGTTCGGCGTGGAATGTGCCGTAGGCCGAGAGCTTCTTTTCCTGCTCCCAGATGAGGCGGCCGGCGGCGTCGGCCACGGAAACGAGGTAGAGCTGGTCGGCGGGCGCACTGTACACCCCGTCCTTCACGTCGCGGATGATGCCGCGCAGCTTCACCGTCTGACCGGGCTGATAGGCCGGCCGGTCGGTGTAGAGATAGCCCTTGGCCACCAGGCCCGTGGAGAAGCCCATGCCGGAAAGGTCCAGCGCGTTGGATCCCACGTGGCCGTCCTTGACGGCGAACACGCGCAGGTCGTTGATGGACTTGAGCTCGTCCATCGCCTGCACCAGCACGCCGTCCTTCTGCGTGAGGCCCGTGGCGATGATTTTCTTGCCGTCTGAAAAGAGCAGGCGCACGTCCGCCACGGGCAAATGCTTGACGCGATCCTCGGCGAACACCAGCGCCTGCCGCCGCGAGGACTTGACCACGAGGTCGATGTCGCTGCGGATCACCAGCGTGCTGGCCTCAAAAGTCTCGTCGCTGATGTTGACGATGCACACGCCAGCCTTGCCCTCGGGGAAGGGCACTTCGATGTCCTGCGTCAGAGGCTTGTAGTCGGCGTAGCCGGCCACCTCGATTTCCCACTGCTTCTCCGGCTCGATAAGGCCGATGTCCAGATGGTTCACGGCTCCGATGGCGTGGGTCTTGCGGAAGTACGCCTCCAGATCGAGGAAGTACTGGCGCACGGTGACCTTCTTGATGTTGCGCGCGGTGAGGTTGACCATGGCCTTCTCGTTGGTGCGAAACTTGCGCGCCGTCTGCAGCGACAGGTTTTTCTCGGTCATCATCGCCACGCGCGAAGCCGCCGGCGACGCCTTGGAGCCCCACTTGAGCCGGCGGTGCGATTCCAGCGCCGCCTGCCAGTCGCCCAGTTCCTCCTCCTGAATGAGCGCAATGCGGTAGAGCGCGACCGAGGACTCCTCATGATTAGGATACTTGCTGACGAGCCGCTGCCATTGGTCGATGGCGGCCTGATAGGCCTTGCGAATGTCCTCGTCCTTGGGTTTCTCGGCCAAGACCACCTTGGGATCGGTCTTCTTCGCCTTCAGCTCACGGGCGGTGTGAAAGGCCATCTGGCCAAAAATGAAGAGCACCTGCCGCGCGCGGTCGTCGAGCGGATGCTTGGAAAGGAAATCCTCGAACAACTTCCGGCTGGGCTCGTACTTCTTGTCGGCCACCGCGTCCAAGGCCACCTGATACTGCGCGTCGATGATGCCGCGCTGGCTGTCGGCCCAGTTCGGGCCATCCGGATACTTGTTGATGTAGCCCTGCCAGGTCTCGACGGCGGCCGTGTACTTCTTTTGCGCGAAACGGATTTGACCAATCTGATAAACCGCCAGCTTTTGATAGCGATCCTGGAATTGCGCGGGCGATTCATTGCCCAGTTCAGGCAGCTTGGTGGTTGCCGCGTCGCCCGCAGGCAACTTGTAGCCTTTGGCGGCAATGAATTCTCCCAGTGCCGCCTCGGCCTGGTCCTGTCGCCCGGCGCTTTGGTAGGCCTGCGCGATGTAGGCCGCGCCCAACACGGCGCGCGCGTCGTCGGTGTGCGCCGCCAGAAATTCCTGCGTGGCCTTGATGCCGCGCTCAAGTTGCGCGCCCGGATGAGGCATCTTGAGCGAGAGCACAATCTGCCAGCGGGTGTCGGCGAGCAACTGCGCCGGCTTGGCCTGCCGCTTTTGCAGCAGCGCGAGCAAGTCCTCCGAGTTCACACGCGCGGCATCAAACTGCCCGGCCTTGAGCTGGGACTCTGCCAGATGAAAGCGCGCCTCAAGCGGGTGCTTGCCTGCGGGCGGCGGGTTCTCTTTTTTCATGCCCGAGGCCCGGGTGACGGTGCCCACGTCGCCAGTCCAGTCCGGATCATACTCGTTGAGGTAGGCTTGAAACTCGATGATGGCTTGGGCGTGGTTGCCCTGTTGCTGGATGGCGCGGCCTGCCTTGAAGGCCACCTCGTCGCGCAGCTCGCGCGAGATTTCCATCCCGGCCACCTTCTTGTAGAGCTGATAGGCCTTCTGGAAATTGGGCGGCGGCGACTTGAGATCGTCCGCCTTGGGCTTGACCGCCAGCGCGTCGGCGAAAGTCAGGATGACACCCGCCACGTCCTGTTTGCGGGCGCCTGCCAGCAGCCGGTTGGCTTCGCCCTCGTAGATCACCTCGGCAGCCTCAAACTTTCGCTGTTGCGCCAAGGCACCGGCCTTGAGAAAGCGCGACTTGTGCAGCCAGCGCGATTGCGGATGGGCTTCCGCCAGCGCGTCGCACGTCTTGCCGCAGTCGTCGAACTTCTTGCCGTGGAATTGCGCCAGGGCCTTGAGGTAGAGCACCTCGTCCGCGTCCTTGAGCTTGGCGGCCAGCGCCTTGTCCAAGGCCACCAACGAGGTTTCGTATTGGCCGGCGGCCAGCGCCTTTCGCCCGGCCGTCAAGTCCGCGTTGGGTTCGGGGTCGGCCGCCCACAGGGTGAGTGCGCAGAGCACGAGCATTCCGGCCAGGACGCGATGGAAGAAGGAGTGCGTGTTCATATTGTAGCCGTGGATTGAGAGCAGAAACTTAGTTTGTCCGAGGGGCGGCGTCAAAGACATCAAATACGCCTTGGTGCGAAAGAACTTCTGGAGCATGCCTGCACGTTAGACGGGAGTGCGCCCCCTGCCGACGGCAATTTCTTAGCGGCCGGGCATGAGCCAGACCAAGTCGCCCTGACTCAAGTCTTCGCCCTTACCCGCCTTGGACACGCCTGGCTGGCCGCCGTCGTCCTTCTGATTCCAACCCACGGCGTAAAGGCGGTAGCCGCCCCCGGGCTGCGGCTCAAATTTCATGGGCTTTCCTGCCACCAAATCCTGGGGCACTTTGGGCAGCCACCGCGGAACGAGGGCTTCGAGCGTTTCGGGCAGACGCGCATGTTCCTGAGCGTGGCGTTCGAGCGCGCAGGCGATGAGGGCCTGATCCACGGCGCCCTGTGTGGCGTTGCATCGCTTGGAGACCGCCCCCAGCGCGGGCATGAGCAGCCGCATCATCAGGTTGTAGGGGCCGCGCAATCCGGAGTTCGCAATCTCCGTGTCGAACCGGCGAGCCATGTCCGGATGCATACGGCGCTGGTTCACATCCACGATGGGGCTGACGTAGTCCATGTGCACGCGCGTGTAGCGAGCCTGGTTCTGGCGCAGCCATCCCTCGGGCACCACGCGCAGGGCAACCGTGGCGCCCGCCCCAGATTGATCCATGAGCGCGGGAAGCAGCTTGCGGTTGCCTGCGGCCACTTCATCCATCATCAGATTGGCGAAGTCGCGCTCGGCCAGCATCGCCAGCTGGTAATGCGCCAGCAGATCCACCCCGGCAAGCCGCTCCTGCATGGCTCGCAACTGCGGCGAAGTCCACTGGTGGCGCGAGAGTCCTTCCCAGACGCACTGGAGCGCGTTGTTGATGATGGCGATACGCACCAAGTGGCTGATGAGCGTGGGCTCGGTCGCGATCGCCTCGGCCAGAAACAGCGCCAGTTCAACGTCCGCGCCGGCGCCGGGGATATCTCCGGCGTTCAAACGTGCCAGAGCGCGTAACGAAAGGGCCTGCGCCGCCGTGCGCAGCACCGCCAGATGAGGCAGCAGCACCTGAAAGTGGGCCTTGTAGTCCACATCAAAGCGAGACTGCGGCCGTTCCTGCGCCGCCTTGGCCAGCGCGGCAAGCTCGGCTTGCATCCCCCCCAACGCAATCAGCACGTCGGCCGCGGGATCCCCGGCCTTGGCCGGCCGCGGCAGGTGCTTGTCGCCCGCCAGATAATCACGCCACTGGGCCATGGAGGCGCGTTCACCCCTCTTCCACCCGTGCAGCGCGGGCATCTCGTTGGTGCTGCGAAATTGGAAGAGCGCCAGGGCGCGCTTGTGGCCTTCGGGATCGCGCAAGACGCGGCCGGACGCACCTTCGGCCAACTTGTAATCCAGCAAGGGGCGCAGTTGCGGGCAGTGGGCAAAGTTTCTTTCGCTGGGCACCGGAGGCGGCAAGAGGCGCGTGTAGTCGAAGGATTCGCCCCGGGCCGTCTGTGCTTTGAGAAACTGCGCCCACTCATGCCGGCCGCGCCAGTCCTCAAACACCCACACCGCCAGCGCCGTTCCCATCAGTCCGGACAACGCCGATTTTGCGAACGGGTGCATCGAAGGAGATCTCCGGGGTTATGGGGCCGGGCAACTTTGGCGGCTTACTTTCCGTACTGCTTGTCTCCCAGCCGGAGGATGAACGTGCGCGGACCGGCGGGTGCGGACGGATCGGGGGCCGATTCCGATTGGAGCGGGGCGCCTCCCAAGGGCGGGTGAAACTGCATTCCACCCTGGGAAATTCCGCCGCCAAGGATTTGCACCTCGTTGCCCCCCCAGTAGCTGAAGGATCGCACACCGCCATCGCCGGGCGCCAGACTGCCTTGGCCGCCTTTACCCGGCTGGAACCAAAACTCCATGCCGGAACCCTTGGCGGGAGGATTGATCACCCGCTGCAATTGTTGTTCGGCGTACTTGACCATGTTCTCAGCTTGCTGGTCGCCGGTTAACTGTGCCTTTACCGAGTTGAGAAGGTCGAGCCGACGCTGCGCCGACTCCTTGTTGTTCGTCCCGTAGCCGAGGTAGGAAACCACGGTGGATCGCAACTGGGGCGTCTTGGTGTCGGCAATGGCGCTGCGAAAGAACTGGTCGGCCAGCGCGTCCTCTCCCGCGTGGCGCATGATGTAGCTCGCCAGCGTGCCCGCCCATTGCTGGTTCAGGCGCGGATCGCCAAAGGCGGCCACCAACATCGGCAGGGAGCGCTCCTTGAGCACCTGACTCACGTAGGTCAGGATGTCGTTGTCGATCGATCCGTTTTCCAGAATCAGCAGCGGCTGCGCCTTCTGTGCAAAAACTTCGTCCTGGTACTTGATGAGCATCCCCACCAGATAGCGGCGGCTGAGCGCATCGACCTGCGAGGGCTGATCCACCTTGGGCGGATTGATCAGCAACTCGCGCGCGGCGGCGAGCACCTTGTCGCGGTGCCGATCGCCCGCGGATTCCTCCAGCAGCCGGTCCACCATCGCCACCTCGATGCCGCGTCCGGTTTCGCCCAGCACCGACAGGAGCATCTCCTCGCTCTCGGGCCCGCCGATGCGCGCCGCCACTTCAAGCAGGCCCAACCTCAGCGAAGGGGGCAGCAGATACTCCGTGCTCATCGCGTAGAACTGCGGATAATAACCTTGGCTCTCGGCCTTGCGCTTGGCGGTGTCTTTGGAGGCATCGCCCTCGGCCACCTTGGGCGTCTTGGGTTTTGCGTAAAAAGGCGTGGTGGTAAATCCGTACTCGATATCCTCGTTGCGCTCAAGAAACGTGCGGATGGCGGGCAGCGCCGCCGGCCCCAAGTCCACCAGCGACTCCAGATAGTGCAGCACGCGACGCAGGGTCTGCGGGCGCTGCAACGCTTCAGCCCGGGCCTCGGTGATGAGCCCGAGGAGGATGTCCGGATCGGCCTCGGCTGCGCGCGCCGCCTGGGTGTCCCCCTCGCCGTTCTGAACCTGGTTCCGGGCTAGAAGGGTGTCCTTGGTGCGCCCGGCGCGTTCGCGTTGTTTTTGGGACTGCTCCTTGGCGGTGGCGGGAGCGGGAGACGAAACCTCCTCCTTGTGATTACAGGCGGGCTGCGGGGCGGCCAGTCCCAAGATCGCCGCAGTAAGAACGACGCGGGTTGTGTTCATGTGCCTTCCGTTGGTTGCGCACTTCAATTCAATTCCTCTTGAGAATGCCACTAAAGAATGAACCCGCGGCGGCGCACATTCAAGCCAAAGGATTGCGCCCGCCATTCCTCGGTCAGCGACGCGCATTCACCCCGTGCCTGACGGTGAGGGTATAGGCGAGGGTTCGCTTTGCGCCGGGCACCAATGGCACCACAAATTTCACCTTGGTGGCGTCCACCTTCTCGTGCGCGTCGTTGCTGGCCATCTCCCAATCTCCGGCAAAGTTGCGGCGCACGTCCACCACGGCGGCGATGGACTTGGAATTCTGCAGTTCCACCTGCCAGGTTTCGCGCGTGGTCCAGCCGCTGACGTTCCCCCCCTGGCCAAATCGCACGTCGTCCTTCTCCCAGTTCATCAGCCGGGGTTTGACGAGAAGCTCCGAATCATGGCCCAGTTCCAATTCCACTTCCTCGCCGATGGGGATGTACTTCACGGCCGTGCGCCCCATGAATGCGTACAGTTTCTCCGGGCCCACGGTGCGAAAGGCCACCACGGCGCCGTCGGGCAGCGGTTCCTTGCCCAGCTTGCCGGCCTCGTCATTCTTGAATTTATAGTAACGCATCACCGCGTCACCGAAGCGTTCCTTCTCATATTTGTAATAGCTGACGATCGGAACGCCCTCGGCGTTGAGCGAGGGCAGGCGCTTGGCCCAGCCGTGGGGCACGTCGCCGCGCCCCGCCACGGTGTAGAGGAAGTACTCAGAGAGCCCCTCCTTCTGGATGGCGCGCGGGTCTTCGGCTGCCTTCATGCCGTCCATATCCTTCAACTTTTCCGCGCCCTTGGTGCGACTTTCGAACCACGCCGTGTCGCGCTTGTCGACCGGCACGGGCATGTCGGCGGCGCGATGCGCCAGGTCCGCAATCCGCTCCACGAGCCGGATGATGCCCACCACCAGCCGCACCTGGGCATTCTCGTAATCCTCACCGCTTTGATTCTGGATGCGCACGCTGCCGGCCAGCCGCATCTGCTTCTCGGTCTGATCGGCCTCAGACACGTAGTCGGCGCCCCAGGTGATGCCGCTGGTGAAATAGCGGATCTCCATGCGCACCTCGCCGGCCGCCTCGCTTTGAATGCGCCACTCCAGCGTGTTGGTGACGCGCGGGGGAAACCGCACGTCGAGCACCTCCACCTCATCGGCGCGGGTGAGCGCGCGCAATTCCACCGACGTGGGATCGATGAGCGTGTTGGCCCACGAGAATTCCAACCGGTTCACGCCCTTGGCAAAGGTCAGCACGCGCGTCTCCTTCACCAGCGTGAGGTCCACGCTGTTGTAGATGGTGAGCTGCACCGTGCTGCGACCGGGCAATCCCGTCACGTTGATGCGGGCCTGCGCCGAAATCACCGCCAGCCCCAACACCGCAGCCATGGCCAGCGGCCCCTTCCAAAGTCGAACGCAAGACAGATTCAGATTCAAGTTCATGCCCGCAGGGTTGGACGAGTTGGCCCGCATATCGCTCCAACCAAATCCCTCCCCCACCGTAATGACGCCCGCACCTCGCTGCACCTATTTTCCTTGCCGCACGGTTTGGCGTGCCGATAGCTTTCCCCCCTCAGCGTGGTTTCCCACGAACGGAGGCCAATGTAGCTCAGTGGTAGAGCAACGGTTTCGTAAACCGTCGGTCGTCGGTTCAATCCCGACCATTGGCTCCAGACTGACGCGTGTCGTTGGCCAAAGGTGCCTTTCGCAACAAGACCTGTCATTCTCTCTGCCATGGAAACCAACCGCCGCCAGTTTCTTGAGAGCACCGCTGCCGCGACCCTTGCTGCGGCCGGCTGTGTGACGACAGCCCAAAACCTCCCGGCGCTCATCGTCGACACGCACCAGCATCTTTGGGATCTCTCCTTGCAGAAACTGCCATGGCTGGCGGAGGCGCCGCAACTGCTGAGAAAGAGTTATCGCACCGAGGAATTCCTCGCATCGACGGCCGGCCTTCAAGTGCGCGCCGTGTACATGGAAGTGGACGTGGCCGAGGAAGAGCTGGCCGATGAGGCCACGCGGGTGCTGGGCTTGGCCGCCGGCGGCAAGTCGCCCACCCGCGCAGCGGTGATTGGCGCGCGGCCCGATGCCGCCGGGTTTGCCGACTATCTCAAGCGGTTCGCCGCCAACCCGCTTCTCAAGGGCGTACGACGCGTCCTGCACACGCCGGCCACGCCGCCCGGTTACTGCCTCAAGCCGGAGTTCGTGAGGGGAATTCAACTTCTGGGAGACGTGAACCGCAGCTTTGATCTGTGCATGCGCGCCACCGATCTGATGGAGGGCGTGGCGCTGGCGCGGCAATGCTCCGCCGTGCGATTCGTGCTCGATCACTGCGGCAATCCCGATCTCAAATGCTTCCATCCCGCACGGGCAGGCGGGGTGGCGCCCAGGCACACGGCCGATGTTTGGAAACGTTCCATCGACGCCTTCGCCACACTCCCCAATGTCATTTGCAAGATTTCCGGAATCGCCGCGAGCCTGCCGCCTGGCGCAGGAACCGAAGAACTGGCGCCGGCCGTCAATCACTGCCTCGACGCCTTTGGGCCCGACCGCGTTGTGTTTGGAGGCGACTGGCCGGTGTGCCTTTTGGGTGCCACCTACCGGCGCTGGGTGCAGATGCTAGGAGAGATCATTTCTGGCCGGTCGGCTGAGCATCAGCGAAAGCTCTGGTCGGCCAACGCGCTGCGCCACTACACGCTGGCGGCATAACGCGCCATCCGGCCTTTGGGTTTGCCCGGGCCGGGCGCGGGCGTACACTCCCCGTCCATGCCCTGCTTCCTAATCGCCCTGCTGCTGGCGCTGTGCGCACCGCACGTCCTGTGCGCCGATGCACCCCAATGGATCTGGTCGGGCGAGAGCCCGCGCGCCGGGGACGCGCCCGTGTTCAGGCGCACCTTTCACCTTGCCGTGCGGCCCGCTGCGGCACCGCTGCGCGTACTCTCCGAGTACGCGGCGCTCGAGCTGGAAATCAACGGCCGTCCCGCCATTCAACGAGAGCCTTACGAGGCGATGGCCGAACTGGACGCGGCGCCGTTTCTCAAGGCAGGAACCAACACGCTGACACTGCGTGCTCGCGCCGTGACTGGCCCGGCCGCCGTCGCACTGCAACTGGACCTCTCACCCACCAACGCCATCGTCACCGGGGCGGACTGGCAGGTGGAACCCGGCAAGAGGGCGCCTGCGCTCCGGGGCACCCTCGCCCAAGAGCACTGGTGGTCGCTTCCTCCGCTGCAACTCTCCGAATCGGACGACTACACGCAATGGAAGCGGGCCCTTCCCGGCGGCAATGCCACCGGACTGGGCGCGCTGCGTGTGCTGCCCGGCTTTGAAGCGAAACTCATTCGTCAGGCGCGGGCCGACGAAGGCTCGTGGATCAGCATGGCGTTTGACCCCGGTGGGCGTCTCATCCTCTCACGCGAGGATCAGGGGCTGCTGCGTCTCACGCTCAACGGGGCGCGCGACGCCATTGCGTCGGTCGAGACCCTCGATCGCGAACTGCGCGAATGCCGCGGCCTGCTTCACGCGCACGGCTTTCTCTTCGCCAGCGCGAACAATTCCAAGTCAGTGTTCCGCCTTCGCGACACTGATGGCGATGGCACCTACGAAACCCGCGACAAGCTGCTGGACTTCGTCGGGGGCACGGGCCACGGGCGCAACGATCTGGCGATGGGGCCATCTGGCCGCATCCACCTCATCCACGGCGATGACATCCAGCACCACACCAACGCCGTGGATCTCACCTCGCCCTTGCGCCGCGCCCGCGTGCCCTTCCGTCCCAATGAAGGCCATCTCACCCGGTTTGACGCACAGGGTGGCCGGCTGGAAATCCTCGCCGGCGGGCTTCGCAATCCCTACGGCGTGGCCTTTAACACCGATGGCGAGCCCTTCTGCTACGATGCGGACGCCGAGCACGACATGGGCGCACCGTGGTACCGCCCCACGCGGGTGGTGCATCTGACACCGGGTGCGGATTTCGGCTGGCGCGCCGTCACGGGAAGCTGGCCGCCCTACACGCCTGACCAGCCGCAGTTTGCCGAGCCCGCCGCGGACATTGGCCGTGGCTCGCCCACGGCGGTTGCCTTCGGAACCCAGAGTCAATTTCCCCCGCCCTTTCGCGATGCGCTCTTCATCTTGGACTGGGCCTATGGGCGGATCCTCGCCGTGCACATGGTTCCCCGCGGCGCCAGCTACTGGGGTCGTGCCGAGGAGTTCCTGCGCGGCAGCCCGCTCAACGTCACGGATCTGACCTTCGGCCCGGATGGCGCGATGTACTTCATCACCGGAGGACGCAGAACCCAGTCGTCGCTCTACCGCGTGGAGTACCGCGGGCCCGTGCCGGAAAGAGCCGCGCCCACTGCGCAACAGGCGGCGCGCGCGGCCTTCGCCGCGAAGGCCCGAGCAGAACGCGGCCGCATGGAGGCGCTTTTGGGGGCGCGTACGGCGCAAGCGCTGCCCGTCATCTGGGAGGGACTCTTCCACGCCGACCCGCGCATCGCCTACACGGCGCGCATCGCGTTGGAACACCAGCCCGTGGCGCGGTGGCGCCAGGATGCGCTTGCCGAGAAACGAATCCCCGTCGCGCTCGCCGCATGGCAGGCCCTGCTGGCGGCCGACGACTCGACGGCACCCAAGATTGTCGAAGGACTGGTGAAGCTGGATTTCGCGCGGCTTCCCCTGCGCCAGCAGCAGGCGGCACTGCAACTCCATCGTGATTGCCACACCGCACTCAAAACCGCCCACGCCGGCGCGCTGCGCCAACTCGACGCAATGTACCCGGCGACGCGGTGGGAACTCAACCGGCCGCTCTCGGATCTCCTGGCCACCATGAACGCGCCTCGGCTCGTGCCGCGCACCCTGCACCTCCTTGCCACGGCCACGCGACAGGAGGAGCGCCTGCATTATCTTTTTGTGCTGCGCCACGCACGCGAGGGCTGGACACCCGGATTACGCCGCGACTATTTCGAGGCCCTGCGCGACGCCTCGCGTTTCTCCGGGGGTGATGGCATGCCCAAGTTTCTCGACCGCATCCGGCAGGAGGCCCTGGCCACGTTGGCGCAGGATGAACGGGCCGCGCTCTCGGCTCTGCTCACGGAATCAAACGCGCTGCCGCCGATGCCCGACCTCTCCTCGCGCAAGTTTGTGCGTGAATGGAAGGTGGCGGATCTGGAGCAGGTACAAGGCGGGGATTCGAAGGGCCGGGCTCCCGAACAAGGCCGCAAGCTTTTCCACACCGCGCTCTGCAGCCGGTGCCATCGCCACGGCACGCAAGGCTATCCGGTGGGGCCGGATCTGACGCACGTGTCAAGCCGGCTGGGCCGACGCGACCTGCTCGAAGCCCTTCTGGAGCCTTCCAAAACCATTGCTCAGAATTACCACACCGACAAATTGACACTCACCGACGGCCGCAGCCTGACCGGCCGGGTGGTGCCCCATCTGGACTATCGCTCGCCCGATTTGCTCTTCGCGGAGGATGCGATGTTCCCGACGCGGACGGTGGCCATCCCCAAGGCGACGGTGCGCGGGCATTCCAAATCAGAGGTCTCGCTCATGCCTGCGGGCCTGCTCAATCACCTCTCGCGCGGGGAGATTCTCGACCTGCTCGTCTTTCTGGAGAACAGCGCCGCGAAGTAAGTCCTCTGGAGGCTGGCCCGCCTCGAGTCGTCAGACAGACTCGCTCACGAGGTGGGTGCCTACGAAGTCTTCGTCCAGCGTGACGCCCAGACCGGGGCGGTCGGGCACTTCCATCCAACCGCCGTTGGCTTGGATTTTCTCATGGGTGAGCTCGTGCCGCAGCGGCGAATCCTCGACACAATCCTCGAAGAGAAACGTGTCGCGGCAGGTGGCCAGCCAGTGCAGTCCCGCAGCGTGCGAGACAGGGCTCGTGTAACAGTGGTTGCAGAGGCGCGCGCCGATTTCCTCGACGCGCTGGCGGATGTAGAGGCTGTCGGTAAAGCCATTGCGGGAGAGGTCCACCTGATAGACGTCCAGGCACCGGCCATCGATGAGCGGCCGGAACGATTGCCGGCCGCATTCCTCCTCGCCCGCAGCGATGGGGACGGGCGAACGGTCGCGCAGCCAGCGATATCCCTCGTAATCGTCGGGGTGCAGCGGCTCCTCCAGCCAGCCGATGCGCTGATCGGCAAAGGCGTGGGCGCGTTGAAGGGCGGTGCGCGCGTCCCACACGCAGCCGGCGTCAATGAGCACGGTGCCCTCGTCGCCCACACCACGGCGCGCGCCGCGCACCAAGTCCAGATCGGTGGCCTCGTCGCGGCCCATGGGCTCCCAACCAAACTTGACGGCCGTGTAGCCAGCCTCGCGCCAGCGCCGGCCAATCTCCGCGGTGTGCCCGCCGTCCCTGCCAAAGAGGATGGATGCGTAGGCGCGGATGCGCGCGTGCCGCCGGCCGCCCAGCAGGCGGTGCAGCGGCTCCTTGAAATGCTTGCCCTTGAGATCCCAGAAGGCCATGTCGAGCGCCGCCATGGCCGTCAGGGTCACCGACCGGCGCCCGCAGTACATCGTGCGCCGGTACATGAGGTCCCACAGGCGGTCGGTCTCCAGCGGGTTCTCGCCCAGCAGAAGCCCGCGCAGGCCCGTGGCGATGTTGTGGCTGAAGGGCGCGTCGATGACGGCCTTCACCATCTCCGGCGAGGAGTCGGCCTCGCCCACTCCCTCCAGGCCATTGTCGGTGCGGACGCGCACCAGCACCGAATCCTGGCTGCTGGCCGTCTTGGCCTCGACACGGGGGATGCGCAGGATCTGGCAGTGGATTTGGGTGATCTTCATGGGAGATGTGCCCGCCCCCTGCGCCGGTTGCGCGGGAGGCGGGCATCCTCCTCCGCCCCGCCTTAAAAGGCAAACCCGATGCCCAGCGCGAAGCGTTGTTCGTTGCCGGTTTGCGTGCCGTTCCAGCGCTCGTACACGGGCAGGCGATACTCGGCGCGCACCGCCATCGTGCCCCAGTCGTAGAGCTTCACGTACATGAGCATCGGCCCCACCGAGACGCTCTCGCCGCCCGAGGAGGTGCTGGTGCGATCGCGATCCATCCACCGGCTTTGCACGTCGAGCATGACAAACACGCTGGAATGGCGCTCCTGAAACGGGAACGCCCGGCCGATGTTGATGTCAAACATCAACTCGTCGCCTTTGCGCATGCCGGCCGACCCACGCGTGTTCTTCCAGTACGTCAGGTCATAGAGGTGATACCACCTGGCTGACTCCGAACTGAAGGAGACGCTCAAGCCCGGATCCCAACTGCCATCGCCCACCGGATAATCAGCCGTGGTTTTCCCCGTGGGAAGCCGCAGCTGCGGTGTCACCCCGAAGTTGTAGGTCAACCCCGGGAGGTTGGTGTAGCGCTTGAGTGGGGTCGCCACGACGATGTCACCCAGACCGTGGCCGCGCTGTGTCACCGGCGTGCCTCCCACCAGCGCCACCCGCTCCTGGTCGAGGTAGGGCATCTTGAAGGTGATACGCCGCGCGCGGTCGAAGGTGTACACACCCTCAAGCCACGACGTGCGGATCTCCTTGCGAAGGCCGTCCGGGTTGGCGACCTCGCTGGCGCCGGAGAAGAGGTCTTCGGCCATGCGGAACTCGTGGAAGTACTGGAACCCCCACCCGCCCGCCCAACGCGGCACCATGTCCATCACCGGCTGGCGCGCCGACAGAAGCCCCGCCCCTGCGAGCGTCACCCATGCAAAAATGAAGGCGCGATTCATTTCACTTCCTCCAGTTTGTAGGCGGTGGCGGGGATGATCTGGCCGGTTTTAAGCGTAGCGATGGCCGCGGCCATCACCTCCACCTGGGCCCGCACCCGCGCGCCCGGCACCCAAGAGGCGTCGGCCTTGCCGCCCAGCGCGTACTCGGCCGGATGCGATTCATCGCGAAGAAACCAGCCGCCCCCGCGCTGCTCCAATTTGCCATGCAGCGTGAGATGGGCGGAGATGAACTGGTAGCCGCCTTTGTCGATGGACTTGTGGATGCCGGCAAAGTCCGGTGCCTTCCCGGGCACCAGCGCCAGCGCCACGTGCTGCTTTTCGATGTCCACGAACACGCCATTCTTGAGCTTGGTGCGGTCCATGAACTCCAGCCCTTGGAGGTTTTTGGCCACGCCAAAGGCACAGAACTGGCAGACAATGCCGCCGACCTTGAGCAGGATTTCGTTGGTCTTGGCTTGCGGAAGCGACGGTGCGCCGGCAGCGCCGGCAGTGGTTGCCGCGGAAATGACCGCGGTGATCAGTATCAAGATTGCAGATTTCATTTTTGGTTAATTGGTTAAGGTTTTCGGGTTGATTGGGCTTGGCGGTTATTCGCCAAGTCCAAGGCGCCCTGTGCGGGCACGACAACGGGAAGCGAACGAGGCCGCTTCAGAGAAGCAGCCGGCAGAAGCGAATGAAGAGGGGCTCTTGCGCAAGCCCGCGAGGCGCATCCGAAACTTGAAGTCGAACACATGGGCTAACTCCCACGCGGGGAAGGAATGGTTCTGAAACCGGCAGCGCCGGCGGTTCAAGTTGGGGGAAAAGGGAACTGGCCGGAAGCACCGGCGCAGGCTGGGGTGTTCCGGGCGACTTGTCCGCGCAGCACGTGGCACCGCAACAAGTTTGCGAAGACTTGGAGCAGCATGGGTTGGGCGACACAAGCGGCATTGCCGCCAGCAACGGGCCCGCCACGAGCAGGATCACCGCAGGCCAGATCATCAGTCGCCGCAACATCCTAGAAGACAGATACGCCAACTTGGGAGAACGCGCCAGCGAATTGTAAAAGAATTCCGGCAAATGGCCAGCCCGCCTGGCGGATGTGAAGAATGCCGAAAAAGCTGCTACGGTACGGCCGTTCCGTTGCCGTTGCCGCCTCCGCCTCCACGGCGAACACTGCGGATCACAATGCGCATGTTTCCTGCGGAGAGCGAACGCAAACTCAACCGCCCTGTGCTTCTTAAAGAGTTCGTGCCGTTGCCTGTCGTGTTACCGCCGGTCTGCCCTCCGCCCCCCGCCCCTGCATGGGATAAGGTCATGCCCAAGGACATCAGTAGAGCGACAACAAAAAGGAGTATGCGGTAAGTTTTCATCATCACCCTTTCAGATTACCTTCGGCAGTTTAGGCGCACACTTAACCCAAAGGTAATCCAAGGTTTACCTTATGGATCGGTTTGCGCGCAGAGATTGGCGCAAGTCGGCGGCCGGTACGGCCCCACTGCCATTGGAAGCGACGCGAAACATCACAACTGGGCCGCCACCGGATCCACCGCTACTAACAATGCCGCCACCACCACCCTGCCCTGCTTGGGCTCCACCACGGCCTCCGCCTTGTTGATTGTTATTGCCGGCTTGGCCTCCGCCGCCTTGTTGATTGTTGCCAGCCTGATTGTTGTTCCCGGCCTGGTTGTTATTGCCGCGGCCGCCGCCGCCAGCCTGTTGATTGTTGTTGCCGGCCTGATTGTTATTGCCGCGACCGCCGCCGCCCCCTGCCTGATTATTCGCGCCTGCGCCACCGTTGCCGCCTCCACCGTTGGTGGCATTTCCCGTTTGAAAGTTGTACTGGCCGGTGCGGCCGTTCACTACCACGTAGCCTGCGTTGTTGGAAACGACGCGCCGATGTTCGTTGGGTATCGGAGCCGATGCAAACCAAGCGGGAACGTTCCCATCCGGGATGCCCTTGGGGTATCCATTATTAAACGCCACACCGCCGAAGGCATTGCCGTTGTTCTGGCCACCCTGCCCCTGGTTGCCTTGATTGTTATTGTTCTGGCCGCCTTGATTATTGTTCCACTGGTTATTACCTTGGTTGCCATTCCCCCACTGATTGGCGCCACCGCGGTTTCCGCCCCGGCCGCCACCCTGATTGTTATTCCCCCACTGGTTATTACCCTGATTGTTGCCCTGGTTATTGTTTCCAAACCGGTTGCCGCCGCGGTTACCGCCGCCAAATTGGTTTCCCATACCACCCATGCCGCCGCCCATACCGTTGCCCATGCCGCCCATGCCTCCCATACCGTTGCCAAATCCGCCCATGCCTCCCATGCCGCCACCCATTCCTCCCATGCTACCCATGCCACCCATACCGTTGCCAAATCCGCCCATGCCTCCCATGCCGCCACCCATGCCGCCCCATTGTGCCACGGCCGTCACGGCCGCACACAGGAACGCGATGGTGAGCGCAATAGAGATGGGGACGCGCCGGGTCGTCATCGATGCAAACCTACGCCTTTCTTTTGTTCTGTAAAGGGAACTCTTTTCGGGGTTCTTTCCCATACCACTTGCGGCTCTGCCACAAGCTCTCCCTGTTGGACGGTGGCAACCATTGGACGGTTGCAACTATTCCCTAACCCTGCCATTGCGAAATCATCCGGAGCAGTCTACATGCCACCCCTTGCAGGGGGGCAATAGGAAGTGTTGGCGCGAGCCGCGCCCCTGTGTAGCCGAGCGGCAGTCTACATGCCACCCCTTGCAGGGGGGCAATAGGAAGTGTTGGCGCGGATTGTCGCGGGCGATGCAGTCTACATGCCACCCCTTGCAGGGGGGCAATAGGGCTGCGCCCGCCAACGCCATTTGCGCGGAGCGCAAGTGCCCTTTTCATCATAGCTAAGCGCAATTGCGCGCTCGGGAATGACATTTGCGCGCTCGGGAATGACATTTGCGCGGAGCGCAAGTGCCCTTTTTCCTGGGTACAATGAGTTATTGCCGGGCGCAGCCCCATCCCCGGGCTTGGGTCGGCTGCGCCGGGGGTGCGGCGCACAGCAATAAGGAGGGGCAACCCCTTGCAGGGGGGCAACCCCTTGCAGGGGCAATCGAAATCATTGCTGACGCCGCGTGGCGGCGGGAGTATTTGTCACTCGATGCCCAGCAGCAGGCCTGCGTCTCTGGATGCCATGAACCCGTTTGTTCCAAGCCTTGTCCTTGTGTTGGGGGCAGGATGGGTGCTGGGGGCTTCTGCGGCGACAGCCCGTGCAGCCGAACCGGCGGTGGGATCCAAGGTGGTGCAGTTTGACGCGGCCTCGCCCTACTCGGACGCGTTGGAAGTGAAACTGCGCTTCTCAGCCAAGGAGGATCCAGGCGCCTTCGACATCCGCAGGGAGAAATTCACGGTGCGATCGCCCGCCGACATCAACGCGTCGTGGGGATTGTTCATCTGGATTGATGCCGGCAATACTCCCAACCTCCCCGAGAGCTGGAGACCGGTACTGGAGCGGCAGCGGCTTGTCTTCATTGGTGCGCACCAGTCGGGTAATCCGCGCCCCATCTTCGACCGTTTCCGCATGGCCATCGAAGCCAACCAACAAATGCGCCGCCGCCATGCGATTGATCCCGCAAGGGTGTATGTGTCGGGCTTCTCCGGTGGCGGCCGTGTGGCCAGCATGCTGGGCGTGGCCTATCCGGATATTTTCAGCGGTGCGCTGCCATTCATGGGGGTGAACTTTTACAAAGATTTGCCCACGCCCGACGGCAAAACCTTCGGCCTGAGTTACCGGCCCGATGACGAGCTGCTGGATGTGGCCCGAAAGGACACGCGCCACGTTCTCGTGACCGGCGAAAAGGATTTTAACCGCGCCAACACACGCGCCGCCTTTGATGTGGGTTATCGCAAGGAAGGATTCGCCCACGTGCATTACCTTGAAGTGCCCGGCCATGCACACAGCCTGCCCGATGCTGCATGGTTTGAAAAAGCTCTGAAGCTTCTGGATCCGCCCCGCCGTTAAACACCCGGCCTTGGCGTGCGCCGCCCGCCTGCTACGGCTTGGCGCCGGTGATGTCGGTCACCTCAGCCCGCACGGCCCCATCGGGTGCGAGCACCTTGAAGGCCCAAGTGGCATTGCCAGCGAGGGTCTTCACCTCATCGGTTCCCGTGCCCAGATCCTTGCCGTCCTTGTCGAAGAATCGAAATTCAATCTTGATGTCGGCGTATGCCACGGCAGCCGCAAGGTTGCGCAATTCTCCAGCCGCCACTTTCAATCCGACGTCGGGCACTTCCTCAAGTTTGTAGGACACCAGCTGCAAATCCAGGAACTTGGGCAACGCGGGAGCGGGGGTGGGAGTTGGTGCCGGTGTGGTGGGAGGGACGGGCTGCGGTACCTGAACGGGCAATCCATCGGGCCCAACCGCAGGCGGCGGCTTGGCTGGAGTGGTCGTGGGCGGAGTCGTGGTGGGCGGAGTGGTCGTGGGCGGAGTGGTCGTGGGCGGAGGTTCCACAGGCGGCACCACGGGCGGTTGGGTTGGCGGGGGAGTGGGCCGGATGGGCGAAGGCTTTGATGTCCCGCCAGGCCCGGTCTGGAGCTGCGCCAGACGCCGTTCGGCGGCCGTCAAATCTCCCAATTTAAGACCAAGACGGCGCTCGGCGAGCACGATCGACCTTCCCTGGTCTATGGTTTCGGGCGAATCCTTGGGCGCCAAATCCAAGGCGAGCTTCGCCGAGTCGATCGCGTACTGCGTGGCATTAAGTTCGGCGCGGGCTTTAGACACCCCTCGCTGGGCCGATTCAAGTTCGCTCAGCCCGGCGCAACCGGCCAAGAGCAAGCCGACAATGGGGAACAGGGCATGCCACGCCTTCATGAGTCCCACATTAACGCCAACTCAGAGCCACAGCAAGCCCGCAGCAGACAATGTCACACACTCTCTGGGATTGAACAGGCCGCACACCCACGGGCGTCCAATAGGCCGTGCCAACCTCTTCGGGAACTCTTGCCCCATGAAACCCTTCCTTTGCCTGCCGATTTCCCTCTGTCTAGGAATCCTTCTGGCGCAGCCCTCATCCGGCGCGGCGCCGGAGAAACTCTATCTGGGCAACCTCAACGTGAACGTGCCCGCCGTGCGCAGCGATGCGTCGGTGAAGCTAGACTACGACATCGTGTACGTGCGTGCGGGGCGCGCAGGCGATGAAAAGCAGAAGCGTTTTTACACCGACTTCTCCCAGCCGGTGACGATGGAGCCGGGTGCCGACCTCATGCTGCTGCATCCCGATGGCAAAGAGGAACTGCTGGCGGCCGGCGGCGAAGGAGCCATCACCGATCCGGTGGTCTCCTTTGACGGGCAGTGGGTGTACTTCGTACGACTGTACCAACTGGTGAAGGCCAGCCAGTGGTCGCCGCCTGCGGCCGGTGCCGACATCTTCAAGATTCACCTCAAGACGCGCCGGCTGGTGCGCCTCACCAACCAGCAGTTTACGCCCAACACCGGCGCCGCCGACTGGTCGCAAGGTTACCGCCGGGTCGCCGGTGCCTCCGAGAGCCGCAGCCACTTCGACTACGGGGTGTTTAACATGGGGCCCTGCCCGCTTCCCGGCGGGCGTCTGGCGTTTACCAGCAACCGCGAGGGCTTCCGGCCCTCCAAGGGCTACCCTGCCATCGCCCTTCAGCTCTTTGTGATGGACGACCGCGACACCGACACGCCCGCCGGCGAACCCTTCCCCAACAACCTCGAGAAAATCGGGCACTTCAATGTTGCCGGTGCGCTGCATCCGGTGCCCCTGCGCGACGGGCGCATCCTTTTCAGCACGCTGGAAAGCCAGGGCATCCGCAGCGAGATTTCCTGGGGCATCTGGACGATCCACCCCGACGGCTCCAACTGGGCGCCCTTCATCAGTGCGTTCGACCCCGGCGGCGCGGCCAACGGCTTTCATTTCCAGACGCAGCTGGCCGATGGCTCGATCGTGGTGGAGGAGTATTACAATCAAAACAACAGCGGCTTTGGCGCGTACATCAAGGTGCCGCCCAATGTCACCTTCAGCCCCGCCCACCCCGGCAGCCCGCGCAACCCCGCGCTGCGCTTCGGGCGTTTCGACAACGGCAAGGGCAAATACTACCGCATGCCCTTCATGCCCGAGTCGGCCGTATCGCTCACCCCCTTTGCGCTCAACGGTGAAGGCCCGGCCGACCGGTCTGTCATTGGCAAAAAGGACTCGCCGACCGTCGGCAAGTTCACTCATCCCTCCGGCGCGCCCGAGGGCCACATGCTCACGGTCTATTCCCCCGGGCCGGTCAACCATCAGTACACCTTCCTGCCGCAACTGGACGGTGGCATCTATCTGTTAAAGAACGGAGCGGTGGTGGATGAACCCGCCCAGCTTCGGCTCATCAAGAACGACCCCGCCTACAACGAGAGCTGGCCCCGCGCCGTGGTGCCCTACCGCCGTATCTTCGGCGTGGACGAACCTGACAAGCTCAAGCCCGTCGCCAACGACGGCCTTGCTTCGCCGCACCTTCCGGCGGGCACGCCCTTCGGCTTAGTGGGCTCCTCAAGCCTTTACAAGCGCGAGAGCTATCCCAACGGCACCGTGCCTCCCGGCAAGGTGACGGCCACCTACGCCGGAAGCGGCAACGACCCGTGGCGCGGGCTGGACGCCTTCACCAGCCACGGCAATGGCATGCCCAACAACTGGCACAATCAAGGTGCGGACGCCGGGCTGTACGAGAACCACCAGATTCACGCCCTGCGCGTGCTGGCGATGGAGCCCACCACCGACCGCAAGCACGGCGCGGCCAGCGGGCGCCGCTTTTTCAGCCACGCACAGGAGCGGCTGCGCATCTTGGGCGAGATCCCCGTGCGCAAGTTTGAGGGCGGCCAACAACCAGCCGACCCCGATGGCAATCCGGACACGAGTTTCCTCACCAAGATTCCCGCCGACACGGCCTTCACCTTCCAAACACTCGATGCGCGCGGATTGGTGCTCAACATGTCGCAGACGTGGCACCAGCTTCGTCCCGGCGAGGTGCGCACCGACTGCGGCGGGTGCCACGCGCACAGCCAGAAGCCCACCGAATTCAAGCTCACGGCGGCCTCGCGACCCGACTACGCCCTGTGGGATCTCACGCGCGGCACGCCGCTCATCACCGACGTGGCGGCGGATGAATCGCGCCGCCAATGGGACACCGAAAAGGCCACGGGTCTGCGCACGGTTCCCGGCCCGGCCAACGTGGAGTATTTCCGCGACATCCAGCCGCTGCTTAAAACCCACTGCGCGGCCTGCCACACCAAGTCGTGGGATCGCCCGGCGGGAAATCTGGTGCTGGATGATGACGACACCTCCGTGCAGGTGGAGCAACAGGGCAAGCTGCCGGGCACCTACGTGCGCCTTGCGCTGGATGAGCGCGCCAAGTTTGGCCACAAGCCCATCGGCTACGATTCGTGGGGCTACCCCAATGCCTCGCGCTACATCCGCAAACTGCAGTCGCGGCGCAGTCTCATCACTTGGAAACTCTTTGGCGAACGCCTTGATGGTTTCTCCAATGACGATCACCCCTCCGAAACCGTGCCGGGCTCCGGCCAGTTCACCCTGATGGGAAAGCCCGTTCCCACGGACAAGAACCGCCATCGCTACGATCTGGACTTTCTGGGCACGCCCATGCCACCGCCCGAGGCGGTCGCGGGCCGCTTTAAGGGGCCCGATGGCAAGGCCATCCGCGTACCGGCCGTGAGTGACGCGGCGCGGCGCACCATTGCGCGGTGGATCGATCTGGGTTGTCCCATTGACCTCGACTACAACCCCGCCAATCCGCAGGCCCGGGGTCGCGGCTGGATGCTCGACGACAACCGGCCCGTGGTCACTCTGGCTTATCCTCCGCTTGACCATCGCGGCGTCATTGATCGGCTGGTGGTGGGAATGCACGACTACATGACGGGACTGGATCCGGAGAGCCTGCGCATCGTGGCGGACTTTGAAATCGCTGGCCGCGCCGCCGGCCAGAATCTTGCGCCCCAATTCAAGACGGGCGCACCGGGAGTGTGGGAGTGGAAACTGCCCAAGCCCGTCATGCCTCCCGCGGGTGGCATCCTTACCCTCACCGTGAAGGATCGGCAGGGGAACACCAGCACCCTGCGGCGCCAGTTTGCCCCCAACCCCACGCAGCGCGCCGCTCGATGAATGCGACTGGCGCCTTTGCACTCGGCGCGTTCTGTGCCGTCATGGTCGGGGCGGCCCCGGCCGCAAAGCCCGTGGCGCAGGGCGGCATGCCGGTGCGCGTGCACGTGTTTGAGGACTACGAAACCCGGATCGAAGCGCGCTGGTGGCTGCGCGGCACTCCCGTCGCCACCAATCTGCCGCCCAGCCTGTCGGCGTCGCTGCCCAACACGCGCGCCTGCCTCGCCGCCCCCTCGAAGGATTTTGACGACAAGATGGGCAACGCCACCGCGCAGTACCGTGCCGTGGTGTTTAATCCGGTTCCCGGGCCGCCGATGGGTCCGCGCACCCGGCTCTCGTTCCGATACTGGCTTAAAGGCACCTCCACCCTGCGTGTGCAGATTTACAGCCTCACCCGCAACTACCACCGGCGGCTGACGCTAGAAAACCTGCCCCAGCTGCGCTGGCAGGAGGCCACGGTGGACATGACACAGGCGCGGCGGCCCGACGGCAGCGGCGGCCCCCTCTCGGAGGATGAGCGCATCGACGACATCCAGTTTTATATTTCGCCCGAGGCCGAATTGATGATCGACGACATCGTGCTCTACGAGGCGGCGGCGGAAAATGAGACAGGGCCCTTCCCCCGCCACATGGGCTTCACCGGCTGGTTTGACACTGGCCAGCAGGGCGCCGAATGGCCGGGGCATTTTGACATCGTGCTGCACGAGAAGCCGCGCACGTGGGACGCCGCCCAATCGGTTGCACACCCCAAGGACGGCCTTCCTTGGATCCGTTTGAACCTGCGAGGCGAGCGCGCACTGGCGGCCGACAACGAGCTCTTCTTTCGCTACCACCTTGCCGCGGATGCCCGGTTGACGGTTCACCTCGTCAACTCCAAGACCGGCCGCGAGCACGGCGTGCGCATCGCCAATACGGCGGTGGGCGCGTGGGACGATGTGACCATCCCCTACCCGGTCCCGCGCGGACTTTTGCCCGACCGCGTGGACGAAATCCACCTGCGCCTGGACCGCAAGGGAAAGCTGCTCATCGACGACCTGCTGCTCTACGAGCCGGGCAAAGCGAGTGGCCCGCCTTGAATTGCCCCCCGCAATCAGATAGCCTCATCGCCGATGCCGTCCATCGAACACACCGTGCGCGTCGCCTGGCGGCACCAGGTGCACTTCACGCAGGACGTGTTCCATGCCGACAACGCCCTGCTGCGCGACGTGCTGGCGAACGGCGAAACGCGCCCGCCCCGCAAGGTGCTGCTGGTGCTCGACGAGTCGCTTTCAAAGGCGCGGCCCACGCTCGCGCGGCAGATCGAGGCGTATTTCAAGTCGCACGCCGACGCGCTCAAGCTCGTCTGCCCGCCGCTGGTGGTGGAAGGCGGCGAACGGGCGAAGAACGCCTACTTTCATGTTTCCGAAATCCACTCGCAGGTGGACCGCCATCACCTCGACCGGCATAGCTACCTGCTCTGCGTGGGAGGCGGCGCGCTCCTCGACATGGTGGGGCTGGCCGCCACCACCGCGCACCGCGGCATCCGCCATGTGCGCATTCCCACCACGACGCTCAGCCAGGCCGACTCGGGCGTCGGCGTCAAGAATGGCATCAATGCGTTTGGCAAAAAGAATTTCATCGGCACGTTCGCGCCCCCCTTTGCCGTCCTCAACGATTTCGGCCTGCTGGCCACACTGGATGCGCGGGACAAACGCGGCGGGTACGTCGAGGCCGTGAAGGTCGCCTGCATCCGCGACGGCGGGTTTTTTGCCGACATCGAGCGCGACGCCGACGCCCTGCGAAACTTTGAGCCCGGCGCCATGCAGCGCCTCATCCACCGGTGCGCGGCACTGCACCTGGAACACATCGCCAACGGGGGCGACCCCTTCGAGGCGGGCAGCGCGCGCCCGCTGGATTTTGGCCACTGGGCCGCGCACAAGCTCGAGCAGCTCTCCGAATACCGCCTGCGCCACGGCGAGGCGGTGGCCATCGGCATTGCCTTGGACGTGATCTACTCGCGGGGGATGGGACATCTTGCCCCCGCTGCGGCCGACCGGGTGCTGCGCCTGTTGGAGCGGCTGGGTTTCGCGCTATGGACCTCCGAGCTGCTGCATTCCAATGACGAGGGCCAAAGCGTGCTGCTCGATGGACTGGAGGAATTTCGCGAGCACTTGGGCGGCGAGCTCACCATCACGCTGCTTGCCGACATCGGCACGGGCTTTGAAGCCCATGCGATCAACCTGCCCTGCGTGAGGCAGTCGCTCCGCGAACTGGAGGCGCGCCACAAAGCCGGCGGGGAGGGCAGCAAGATCATCATTCCCGCGCATGGCTGAGATGCGGCGCACGGCGGTCCTCAATCTGGTGGGCCTCACCGAATCGCTCTTGGGGCCGCGCATGCCCAGGCTGGCCCGATTTCGCGCACAGGGTGCCCTCTCGCGCATCGTGCCGGCGCTTCCGGCCCTCACCTGCACGGCGCAGTCCAACTATCTCACGGGGCAAACCGCCAGCGTACACGGCGTCGTTGCCAACGGCTGGTACAACAGGGAACTGGCGGAGGTGCAGTTTTGGAAGCAGTCCAACCATCTGGTCACCGCGCCCAAAGTCTGGGAAAGCCTGCGCGCAAAGGCGCCCGGCTTCACCGTCGCCAAGCTTTTCTGGTGGTACAACATGTACTCCAGCGCCGACTGGTCGGTCACCCCGCGCCCCATGTACCCGGCCGACGGCCGCAAGCTTTTTGACATCTACGCGTGGCCTTACGGCGTGCGCGACGAGCTCAAGCGCGAACTGGGCGAGTTTCCCTTCGCGGGATTCTGGGGGCCGGCGGCAGGGTTGGATTCACCGCAGGGCCCGGCCGACGGTGCCACGCGCTGGATCGCCGCAGCCGCCCGGATCATCGAGCAGCGGCACCAGCCCACGCTCAACCTGGTGTACCTGCCGCACCTGGACTACAACCTGCAACGACTGGGCCCCGGCGACCCGCGAATCGACCGCGACCTTCGCCAAGCCGACGACATCGCCGGCGGGCTGATTGATTTCTTCCAAAGCCGCGGCGTGCGCGTGCTGGTGCTTTCCGAATACGGCATCACGCCCGTTAAAAGGCCGGTGCACCTCAACCGGCGATTTCGCGAACAGAGATGGATCACGGTGAAGCAGGAGCTGGGGCTGGAGCTGCTCGACTGCGGCAACAGCAAGGCTTTCGCCGTGGCCGACCATCAGGTGGCGCACGTGTACATCAACGACCGCAGCATCGAAGGCAAGGTGCGCGCGCTGCTGGAGCAGACCGAGGGTGTGGCGCAAGTGCTGGGCGCGGCAGAGAAGCGGGCCGCGGGCCTGGATCATCCGCGCGCGGGCGACCTTGTCGCCATCGCGGAGGAGGACGCGTGGTTCACCTACTATTACTGGCAGGATGACGCGCTCGCGCCGGACTTCGCCCGTTGCGTGGACATCCACCGCAAGCCCGGCTACGACCCTGCCGAACTCTTTCTGGACCCCGCCATCCCGCTGGTGAAACTGAAAATCCTCCGGCGCCTGCTGCAGAAGAAACTGGGATTTCGCATGTTGATGGATGTGATCCCGCTCGACGCCTCGCTGGTACAGGGCTCGCACGGCTGCCGTCCGCGAAACCCCGCCGACTGGCCGGTGTTGCTGGCGGAGGACGCCGCGGCGCTGCCGCAGCCGCAGCTCGACTCGACTGAAGTCTTCGAGGTGATCGGGCGTCGGATTTTGGCCTGATCTAAAAATGAAACCCACCCTCTCATTCCTCTTGCTGATTCCCTTGATCGCCAGCGCCGAGAACTGGCCCGCGTGGCGCGGTCCACGCAACGACGGCACCAGCACCGAGCAGCGCGCACCCGTGGAATGGAGTCCGACAAAAGGGGTGCGCTGGAAGGCGCCGCTGCCCGGCGGCGGCCATGCCTCGCCCATCGTGTGGGAGAACCGGGTGTTCACCGTCGCCGCGATTGCCGACACGCAGGGGCGCGATCTGATTTGTCTGGACGCACCCTCCGGGCGCAAGGTTTGGCAGGTCACGGTTCTCAAGTCGCCGCTCGAGCGCAAACACCGCGAGAACAGCCACGCCTCCAGCACCCCGGCCACGGACGGCGCGCTGGTTTATGTCGCCTTCCTGGACACTCAGGAAATGGTGGTGGCAGCCTATGATTTCCAGGGCAAGCAACGGTGGATGGTGCGGCCGGGCAGCTTCAAGAGTGTGCACGGCTTTTGCAGCTCGCCCACACTCTGGGGCGACAAGGTGATTGTAAATGGCGATCACGACGGCGACTCGTACCTGGTGGCGCTGGACAAGGCGACGGGCAAGACGCTGTGGAAAACGGCGCGCCCCAACAAGACCCGCAGCTACTGCGCGCCCATCATCCGCCAGCTTTCCGGACGCACGCAGATGATTCTTTCTGGCGACCGCTCCATCGCCAGTTACGATCCCGACACGGGCAAGCCCCACTGGTACATCAATGGGCCCACGGAGCAGTTCGTCGCGTCGCTGGTGTACAATCCCAAGGCGGATCTGCTCTTCATGACCGGCGGTTTTCCCCAGCACCACCTGCTGGCACTGCGGCACGACGGCCGGGGCGAATTGGGCAACATCATGCACGTGCAGGAAACCGACCTGCCCCAAGTCGCCTGGCACCATACGCGGCCCAGCATGGTTTCGTATGTCCCCTCGCCCATCAGCGAAGGCGACTACTTTCTTGTCGTCTCCGACACCGGCCATGCCAACTGCTTCCTTGCCAAAACCGGCGAACCCCAATGGCAGGAAAAACTGGGCCCGCATCATGCCTCCATGGTGTCGGCCAATGGACTGGTGTACTTCACCAGCGACAGCGGGGTCACGACTGTGGTTCGGCCCGGCCCGAAGTACGATCTGGTCAGCCGCAACGAACTGGGCGAAGCCGTGTATGCCTCTGCTGCCATCAGCAACGGCTGCTTTTACCTCCGGGGCGACGCGCACCTCTATTGTATTGGCGCACCTTGATGGGGGCTGGCCCGCTTTGTGCTAAGTCATCCCGCGTGGATTTGTCGGTTGCATTTGGTAATCCACGAGCTAGTTTGACATTGAATCGGTGCAAACAAGGTGATTAGCTCTGAACTGAGAGCAGCCAAAGTCGCCACTATGAAAGCTCCCTCCCCTTCCTATGGCTTGGTCTTGGGACTCATTGCTGCCGCGCCCCTGATTTATGCGCAGCCCACCGTGGGTGGGCCGGGAGGATTCAATCCGGGAGGCGTTAGGCCAGGCGGTGTCCCCGGTGGAGTTGGAGGCTTTCCCGGCGCAGGTGGTGCCCCCGGCGGAGTGGGTGGAGTTCCCGGCGTGCCGGGTGCAGGCGGTTTTCCCGGAGCGGGCGGTGTCCCCGGTGGCATTGGAGGCTTTCCCGGCGCAGGTGGTGTCCCCGGTGGCATTGGAGGCTTCCCAGGCGCAGGTGGTGCCCCCGGTGGAATCGGAGGCTTTCCTGGCGGTGCTCCCGGTGGCATCCCCGGTGTCGGTGGTGCTCCCGGTGGAATCGGAGGATTTCCTGGCGGTGCTCCCGGTGGCGTCCCCGGTGTCGGTGGTGCTCCCGGTGGAATCGGAGGCTTTCCTGGCGGTGCCCCCGGTGGCGTCCCCGGTGTCGGTGGTGCTCCCGGTGGCGTTGGCGGAATTCCCGGAGTGCCCGGAGTGGGCGGTGCCCCCGGTGGCGTCCCCGGCGTAGGCGGCAATCCTGGAATGAACCCGGATCCGTTTGGTGGTGGTGTTCCTGGAGTCAATCCATTGCCTGGGGTCAACCCTCCCGGAGGGAATCCCCCACCAGCAGGAACTGGAAACCCGCCTCCCACAACTCAGCCCCCGGTGCCCACACCTCCCCCGCAGCCCGCTTACACCGATGAAGAAATTCGGGAGGCCATTCGCCTCCTGCGCGAACAGGTGAAGGTGTTCCGCGAACAGGCGGCGAAAGGCGACATGGTTTCCCAGCATAACCTGGGTGTGATGTACACGCAGGGAATCGGCGTGCCGGTGAATTTTTCGGAAGCCTTCAGGTGGTTCGCTGCCGCCGCCGAACAAGGCATGCCACAGTCGCAATTCAACCTGGGGATCGCCTATGCCATCGGGCAAGGCACCGACAAGAACCGGGTGCAGGCTTACAAGTGGTGGAATCTGTCCGCGGCGCAGGGTTTTCCGGAGGCTTCAAACTCGCGCGATAGCATCGCCAAGTACATGACCAGCCTGCAAATCCGCGACGCGCAGCGGATGTCCCGCGGTTTTCTTGAAAACCTGGAGCACGTCCAGCGGGTGCGCGAATTGCGCGAGCGGCGTCTCAACTCTGGCCTGGCCAAAAAACCTGCGCCGCCCACAGAGACAACCCAGCCTGATCCCACTTCTGGAACCGGCGGCAACAACCCGGGCACGCCTCCCACCACTCCCGGAACCACGACACGCGCGCCACTTCCCACACCCGGAGGTGCAGGTGCTGCAGTGCCGCCCGCAAACACGGGCAATGGAGCCGCGCCTGCCCCGCTCCCGCCCAACCCCGTGGTGCCCCCGGCTGTGCTTCCGGCACCACCGGTGCCCGGTGCTCCGATTGGAGGCGCGCCTGCGCCGCTCATTGGACCAGGGGGGCTGCCCGTGCCGCCCGCTCCCGCACCTCCAGGGCTGCCTGCAGTTCCGCCTGCCGTTCCCTAGAGCAACCAGCGTTTATGGGCGTGGCGCACGCGCGCGAAGAAAAGCGCCCAAGAGCTGTGCGTACTGCATAAAGAAGCAGAGATCCTCAAGCGCGTACTCAAAATCCTTTTTCGCCGAGTCCACCGTCAACAGGCCCACGGGTTCGTTCCCCATGCAGATGGGGGCGTACATTCCGCAGCATGCCGGCAGGCGAACGTCTGTGGCCGCGCCGGCTTTTTTCCAGCAAACCCCATGCCCACGCGCGATCGTCTCGCGGGCCAGGGCCGCACTCACGAAGGGTTTCAGTCCGGGGACATGCGCCTTGAGTACCAGCCTGCGCTGCGACACTTCCGCCAGAAACAGCGCCGACCGCTCCGCCGCAGGCAGCACCGTGAGGAGCAGGTTGGCGCCAGAGGCGCAGAGCGCATCAAAGTCCGCCGTCCCACCCAAATCGCGCGGCGCCAGGAGGAGCGTCCGGTAGTACCCGAGGGTCTTCTGCTTGTTGATGGTGTTGACTTCGAGCTCCGCCATGCGCGCGAATCTCGCCACCACCTGGATGTGCCCCAAAGGCTCCCCCTCCGTCGCAGGGGCCGAGGGACTCAAGCTTACAAAATCCTCCACCTTGAACACCGGGCATGGCCCATCCACGGCCGCGGAGACTTCGGGCTTCGAATCGGGCAAGGGGCTGGTCTCCGCAGGCGCCTTGGGTGGTGCGACCCGCTTGGCTTGGGCGGGGCCGGGTACAAGCAGCTGCACGTGAAGCTGGGTTTCGCCAATCTGCACGATGTCCATCTTCGAAATTTTGGAGGGACCGGAAATGGGCGTCCCGTTGAGCACCGTGCCGTGCCGGCTGCCGCGGTCCTCGACCCAAAGCTCGCCGTTCTCACACCACACCCGCGCGTGCACGCGCGACACGCTTGAGTCCTCGCTCAAATCCACGTCCACGGCCTGCTCGGCATGCTTGCGCCCAATCGTCGCCTCGGACTTGGCCACCACCACGGCGCTTCGCTTGCCCTTGTGCTTGACCTCAAATGCCAGCTTGAGGCCGCCCGCCGGCAGCTCCGCACCCCCTCCTCCGCCCCGAACCACGGGCTGCGGCACCGGCGCGGTTTGCTCCGGCAGCGTGGCGAACACGCGCAAAACCGACTCGCCCACCTGAACCAGATCCTCCTCCCGCAGCGACCGCACCTGATGCAGCGGCTCTCCGTTCACCGACGTGCCCGTGCTGCTCTTGAGATCCTCGATGAACACCGCCCCATGCGCGATGAACACGCGCGCGTGCGCCCGCGAAACCGAATCGTCGGGCGTCAGGTCCACGTCCACCAGCCGAGCGCCGCCGGGCCGGCCGATGATGATTTCCGGCTTCTCAACCGCCACCAAGCGGTTGCCTTGCGACTGGCGGATTTCGACCTGGAACATGGCGGCTTGGCCGGTTTGGTGGCCTCAAGCGTGGCCAGTCTTAAGTCAGTGCCCAAACTCAAGTCAATGTTGGAATCGGCTTGCCCGTCAGCGCTCTCTTGGTTTAGGGCTGCACCAGCACTCGCATGAGCGCGCCCTCACTGATCATCACCGTCGCGCCCACTCCCGACCAGCCATCGGCGCAACTCACGCTGGGCGAGGGAATCCACCTAGTGGGGCGCGATCCGGATGCAGGGCTTTGCCTCCATTCGCCTTCGGTCTCGCGGCGCCACGCGCATCTGACGATTCGTGAGAACCAGATTGAATTGGAGGATCTGGGCAGCACCTCGGGCACGTTCGTGGACGGCGTGCCCCTCTCCGGGCGCGTGCCCGTGCAGCCGGGCCAGCGCGTGCAGTTCGGGATGGTGGAGGTGTCATTGCAATGGCACCCGCACGCCGAGGGAGCGCCCTCGGGCCTGGTGGGACAGGGCCGGTTCCAGCTGCTGCGGCTCCTGGGGCGCGGAGGCCGCGGCCAGGTGTGGCAGGCGCAAGACCTCCAGCTTGCCGAACCGGTCGCCCTCAAGTTTCTGGCGCCGGAACTGGCGGCGGATCCGGCGGCACTGGCGGAACTCAGACGCGAGACGCAGAAGGGCCGGCGACTTTCCCATCCCCACATCATCCGCCTGCATGATCTGGTGCAGCCTCCGGGCGAGGCGGCATTCATTGCGCTCGAGTACATCGAGGGGATGGATCTTTCAAATATGCGCCTGCACCAGCCCCAAGAGCGGTTCACATGGGCGCTGCTGGAGCCGCTCGTGGCACAGTTGTGCGACGCGCTGGAATACGCGCACGCGCAGCAGGTGATCCACCGGGACATCAAACCCGCCAATCTGATTCTGGACATGCAGGGACGCGTAAAACTGGCGGACTTTGGCATCGCCGCCACGATGGCCGACGCGCTGCAACGCACTACCATGACGCCCGACGGCAGCGGCACCGTGCTTTATATGAGCCCGCAGCAAATGCAGGGTGAGCCACCCCAACCCACGGACGACCTCTACGCCTTGGGCGCCACGCTCTGCGAACTACTGACGGGCCGCCCGCCGTTTTACACCGGCGACATCTCCCGTCAGGTGCTGCAACGCGACGCGCCCCCCCTGGCCGCACAGCTCGCCGCGCAGCAATTGCCCGACGACGTACCCCAACACATCCACCGCCTCATCGACGCCTGCCTGTGCAAGGATGCGGGCGGGCGTCCCCAGTCGGCCGCCCAATTCAAGGCGTGGATGCTGCAAGATACCGCTGGTGCGACTGCGGAACCCAAGCCCGATGCCTCTGCCCATGGTGGCGCTTGGGAACGGGCTGAAGCTCAACTGCTGCGCCGCTTGCCCGCGTGGGTGCAGGGCTGGGCGCAACCTTTGCAAGCGCGCACACGCGAGGGCTGCACGGTGGCAGTCCTCGTCATTGCGTGGGTGGCGGTGGAGCTGGTGCTCTCACTGATCCTGAGATCGCATCCCTTCGAGTTTTTCGGCCATGGAATCTTCCGCCCGTTTTAGCTTCCCCTTAAAAACAACACCGCCGCGGGAGCCCGCGGCGGTAAAGTCCTTTGAATGATTTCTGCGCGGCGTGCGCGCAATGACCCAAGTCAGTCGACTTTAAGTTCCTTGAGCTTCTTGGCGGCGTTGGCGCCGTCCTCTCCCGCCTTCACGGCCTTGTCCACGTGCAGGATTTTTCCATCCTTGCCGATGTAAAACGTCCAGCGTTTGGGAATCTTGCCGCCCGGTGCCACCAATCCATAGGCCTGCGCCACCTTGGTGTCCGGATCGCTCAGGATGGGGTAGTCCAACTCCAGCGACTTGGCGAACTTGGTGTTGACCTCCACCGTGTCGCAACTGGCCGTGAAATAGGCGACGGTGAATTTCTTGAGCTCGGTGCCGTTCGCACGGAACGACTTGCACTGGGCCGTTCAGCCACCGGTGAAGGCCTTGGGATACCACGCCACCACGACGGCCTTCTTTCCCTTGAAGTCGGAGAGCTTGTACACCTTGCCGTCGCTTCCCGTCAGCGAAAAGTCCGGGGCCTCGTCGCCCGCCTTCAAATCCGCAGCGTTCATGGTGCCTCCCATCGCCATCAGAACCGCGCCCACCAACCAGTCCTTGAGAAGAGTCAGTTTCATCGTTTGGTTCTCCTGAAAATGAAGGTTGCCAGCAGCCACATCGGGTGTCACCAATAAAATGCTGGCCAAGCGGGAATGGAAAAGATGGTGCGCGCTGGAGGATTTGAACCTCCGACCCCATCCGTGTGAAGGATATGCTCTACCCCTGAGCTAAGCACGCACGAGCCGCCACGCTAGCGGGTTGCCGCGCCAATTCAAGAGATACTTGCGGCTTGCGCTTCGCGCCGCAGGAGATTCCGGCGCTGGGCCCACGCCGGGTCGGCCTCCGGATGATCCAGGTTGAAATGCAGCCCGCGGCTTTCGGGCCGCAGCAGCGCGCCGTTGATGATGAGCTCGGCCACGGTGGCAATGTTGCGCAACTCCAGAAGGTCGCTCGTCACCTTGAAGTCCCAGTAATACTGCGCAATCTCCTCGCGAAGACTCTCGATGCGGCTGCGCGCCCTCAGCAGGCGCTTCTGGGTGCGCACGATGCCCACGTAATCCCACATGCAGCGGCGGATCTCATCCCAGTTGTGCGAAACCACCACCATCTCGTCCGGGTCGGTGGCGTGGCCCGAGTGCCACTGCGGAATCTCCACCTCCTCCGGCGGCGCCGGCGGTGCCGACTGGGCCGCAAGATGCGCCGTCACCAGCGCCTCGATGAGGGAATTGCTGGCCAGCCGGTTGGCCCCGTGCAGGCCCGTGCAGGCTACCTCGCCCAGCGCCAAAAGCCCGGGCAGTTCGGTGCGGCCGTCAAGTCCCGCCACCACGCCGCCGCACTGATAATGCGCCGCGGGCACCACGGGAATCGCCTGCTTGGTGATGTCGATGCCAAAGCGCAGGCAGGTGTCGTAGATGTTGGGAAACCGGCTGATGATGAAGGGCGCGGGCTTGTGCGTGATGTCCAGCAGCACGTGGTCGGCACCGCTGCGCTTCATCTCGCGGTCAATGGCGCGCGCCACGAGGTCGCGCGGTGCCAGCGACTGCATGGGGTGCGCCCCGTTCATAAACTCGCGCCCGTCCACCGTCCGCAGCACGCCGCCTTCGCCGCGCACGGCCTCGCTCACGAGAAACGACTTGGCCAGCGGATGATAAAGGCAGGTGGGATGAAACTGGACAAACTCCATGTTGGTCACCGGCACGCCGGCGCGATAGGCCATGGCCACTCCGTCGCCCGTGGCCACGTCGGGATTGGTGGTGTAGAGGTACACCTTGCCGCAGCCGCCGGTGGCCAGCGCCGTCAACGGCGCCACGAACGTCTCCACGCCTCCCGTGCGGCTGTCAAAGACATAGGCGCCCAGGCACCGGTCGGCGCCCTCGCGGCGCAGCTTGCGCGCGGTGATGAGATCCACGGCGAAGTGATCTTCAAACACCTCGATGTTGGGCTGCCGATCCACGGCCGCAAGCAGCGCGCGTTCCACCTCGCGGCCCGTGGCGTCCTTCGCGTGATACACGCGGCGCGCCGAATGGCCCCCCTCACGGCCCAGCGCGTAGCTGCGTTCGCCATCGGGCGAGACGCTATCCTCGCGCGAAAACTCCATGCCCAGCGCGATGAGTTCGGCGATGCGCGCGGGCGCCTGCTCCACCACCGCCCTCACAGCAGCCTCATCGCAAAGCCCCGCGCCGGCGCGCAGGGTGTCCTCCACATGCAGCGCGAAGGAATCGGGGGGCTGGCTCACGGCCGCGATGCCGCCCTGCGCGTAGTTGGTGTTGCTCTCGGTGCGATTCTTCTTGGTCACCAGCGCCACACGTCCGCGGGCCGCCACCTTGAGCGCAAAGGAGAGCCCGGCGATGCCGCTGCCGATCACAATGTAGTCAAAGCGCCTCACAAGCCCACGTTGTCAATGAGTCGCGTCCTCCCCACCCGCGCCGCCACCGCGGCGCGTGCGCCGCGCACCAGGCGCCGCACCGGCTTGAGAGTCTGCGGGTCAAAAAATTCCAGATACTCCACCTGCGCCCGCGCGTCCTGCCCCATCTGGGCCACGAGCCGCCGCTTGAGCCTGCTCAATCCTCCGCCCGAGACCCCCGCGGCACTGCGCGCGGCCTTTCGCGCTGCCTGCAATGCACGCACAAGCGCCGATGCCCGCGACCGCTCGGCAGCCGAGAGGTGCGCATTGCGCGAGCTCATCGCCAGTCCGCTCGGTTCGCGCACGGTGGGCGCCACCACCAGTCGCACGGGAAAATGAAGGTCGCGCACCATGCGGCGCACCACGGCGGCCTGCTGGTAATCCTTCTCGCCAAACACGGCCACGTCGGGCAGCACGAGATTCAAGAGCTGCGCCACCACGGTCGTCACGCCACGGAAATGCCCCGGCCGCGCCGCGCCTTCCATGCCCGCCGCCAGCGCGGTTTCCTCCACCCACGTGCTGGCGTCGGCCTTGCGCATGGCACCCGTGCCGGGCATGAAAAGCACATCCACCCCTGCCCCTTGGCAAACCGCCCGGTCGCTCTTGGTCGGCCTTGGATAGCAGGCCAGGTCGTGCGCGTTGTTAAACTGCAGGGGATTGACAAAGATGCTGGCCACCACCACCCCGCCCTGCCCTGCCAGATGCCGGGCTCTGCGCAGCAGGCTCTCATGCCCTGCGTGTAGCGCGCCCATGGTGGGAACCAGAACCACGCGCCGTCCGCCCCGGCGCCACAGCAGCGCCTGCCCTTGCATCGCGGAGGGGGAGGTGACAACACGCACAGGCTCTTCTTGCGAAAAACAAGGGCGCGCGCCCTTCTTCGCGGGAGCGTCGCGCAGGGCAATCGCCCGATCTCTAGCGTTGGAACCGGATGGCCTGGGGCATCTCGTGGGCGCAGGGCTGATTGGTGGGGGCATCCGCCGCATTCGCATTGGAACCCACGATTGCCCGCGAAACCAGATACGCCTCCACCTCGTCGCCGCTGACATCGGCCAGCATGTGTCCGTTCACCTCCACGCAGGGCTGCAGCATCTGGCCACTGCGCTCAATCATCTCCCGGCGATGTTCGGGATTGTTCACCACATCCTTCTCATCCCACCGCAGTTGGTACTTGCGCAGGACGGCGCGCACGCCCTCGCTCCAGCCGCAAGTGGGTTTTAGATAACAGGTAATGGTTGGCACTGACATAGACGCCAAGAAGAATGCCATGGCACCTGCGGTGCGGCAATCTCCTAATTGCCCTTGCGGCCCCTTGCAGGGGGCGGCTGCGCCGCGGCAATGATGGGCTTCGCCTTATTGCTCACCGCAGGTGCCCTCCGCAGGCGCCCCTATCGCCGCCCCGCAGGGGCACCCGGGTCTGGGTATGCTTCACCCGGGTCGGGGTATGCTTCACCCCTGCGTGGGTAAGGGGGTTCCACCCGGCAAACGACGACATGATTGCCCCGGCGCAGCCGGACCCGGGTTGGGGTATGCTTCACCCCGGCGTGGGTAAGGGGGTTCCACCCGGCAATCGACCCATGATTGCCCCGGCGCAGCCGGACCCGGGTCGGGGCGCCTGCGGCGGGCAATAGCCATGATTGCCCCCCCGCAGGTGGTTGCCCCCCCGCAGGGGGCGCCTGCGGCAATAGGGGGTGCACACCGGAATTAAATCAATTAATTCCCCGGCGAAGCCGGTATTGCCGTGCGCAGCACCCCTGCAGGGGGTTGCCGGGCGCAACGCATTTGGCCACCATGCGGCGCATGTCGCTCAAGGTTCTCATTGCTCCTGACAAGTTTAAGGGCACCCTGCGCGCGGACGAAGCCGCCGCGGCCATCGCACGCGGCTGGGCCAGGGCGCGGCCCCACGACCGGCTTCAAACTCTGCCCATCAGTGACGGCGGGGAAGGTTTTGGCGAACTCTTGGCGCGCGCGCTGGGGGCAAAGCCCCAGCAGGTGGGCACGGTGGATGCCGCAGGTCGCCCCTTGAAGGCGACCTGGTGGTGGGTGGCCGCCCGACGCATCGCCATCATCGAGTCGGCCCGTGTCGTGGGACTCTCGCTTCTTCCACGCGGGAAGTTTCACCCCCACGATCTGGACACACGCGGGCTGGCGGCCATGCTCAAGGCCGCGGCGAAGAAGGGGGCGCGCGAGTGCCTCGTGGGCATTGGCGGCAGCGCCACCAACGACGGGGGATTTGGACTGGCGCGCGCCTTGGGCTGGCAATTCAGGGACGCCGCGGGCCATCCCATCGAGGCTTGGACGGGTCTTCACCGGCTCGCGCACGTGAAGCGACCGGCCAAGCAACGGCGGCCCCGGTTGATTGTCGCGGTGGACGTGCAGAACGTGCTGCTGGGACGGGGCGGGTGCAGCCGCGTGTACGGCCCGCAAAAGGGACTGCGCGCGCAGGACATGGCCCACGCCGAGGCGTGCCTGCGCGCCCTGGCCCGGGTGTTAAATACAGGGCGCGGCAAGGGTGCCGCGGGGGAGGCGGGCGCGGGCGCGGCCGGAGGGCTGGGCTTTGGCCTGCGCGTGTTTTGCGGAGGAACCCTGCGGCCGGGCTTTGCGCTGTTTGCACGGGCGATCAGGCTGCACAGGGCCGTGCGCCACTGCGAAGTGGTGGTGACCGGCGAGGGTGCGATGGACGCTCAGACGGTGATGGGAAAGGGCGTGGGAGAGCTGGCCAAGCTGGCGGCGGCATCGTCCCGGCGATGTCTTGCGCTGGCGGGAAGAATCGAGGACGCACCACGATTGGGGCGCTACTTTGCCCGGCGCCGCGCGTTGACAGAGCTGGGGCCGGCGTCGCAGGCCGAGGCGCATGCGGGTGAATGGCTGGAAGCTCTTGCGCGGTCGCTGGCTTGCGAGCTCGAGCGGGAGGACGGCTGCAAGTCCGTTACTTCCACTCCAGCGACATCAACACCTCGGGCCGCAACACCGCGTCGCCAAAAACGGCGCTGCGAATCCGCACGCCCTCGGGCTTCCACTCCAGCAACTGGAAGTTGAGGGCACCCTGTTGCAGCAGCGTGGCGCGAACCTGACCGGGTGGCACCGCGGCGGCGGGCGCAGGAGTCGGCGTGGTGGCGGGAGTGGGCGTGGCAAACTTGACCAGCGCGATGCGGTCCAGGGGGATCTCGATGGGCTTGTCGGAGAGCTCTGTCTTGAGCGCCAGGCGGCCGGTCTGGATGCCGGCAATCTGGCCCGAGACACTGTCGTCATTGGCCAGCCGGACGAAGTCCTGACGACCGTCGCCACCGGCCGCGACCTCGGCGTCGCTGGGAAGGTTTCCGTTCCACTCGGAGAGGCGCAGGTTGGACACGCGCATGGTGTTGGCCGTTTGCGGATTAAACTGCAGGTAGCGGCCCTTGCCGGCAAACTCGCCGTTGTCGCGCCACTTTTGCACCAGCCGGTCATTCATCAGCAGGGTGATGGTCTTGAGCTTGCGGTCGATGCGGATGGAGAAGTGCGCCTGGGCGCGTTCCAGCGCGGGCAGCTGCACGACGCCCAGGCTGCTGGACTGCGTGTTCACGCCATCGTGCTGGAAGCGGTAGAGGTAGGCGTGATTGTGATTGATGCGAAGGCTGTACGCGTTCATGAGGCCCGACGCGGCAAGCCGGTCGCCGCACAGCACGATGTCGAGGCCCGCCATCGCCTCCCATTCGAGCGTGAACTCGAGATTGGCGCGCTCGGGCCAGTCGAGCTCGCGGCCGATGATGCTGTTGACACCCTTGCATAAAAACGCGCCGTCGCGGAAATCCCAGTGCAGCGACACGAGCGTGATGGGAAGCTTCATCTCCTTGCCCTCGCGCTTGAAGGTGATGGCCACCTTCTCACCGGGCTCGAAGCTCTTGACGAAGGCGATGAGTTCGGCGCGCACCTTGAAGGGCTTGTCGTTGACGTGCGTCACCACATCGCCCGGTGCGAGCCCCGCCAGAATGGCCGGGCCGTTCTCCACCAGCGAATCCACCACCACCCCGCCCACCGCGTCGCCTTCCTCGCCCAATTGCACGCCCATGAGCGCGGCACCCCAGCCCTTGAGGGAGGTGGGCCCCTCGAAGACCACCTTGGCCATGCCTCCGGGGATGAGATGGGCGATGGCGGCGCGGGGGATGCGCAGGTTGCCCGCGTACCAGGTTTGGAGCACCAGATGCGTGGGATCCAGACCGATGACTTCGCCCGGCAACGTGTCGCCGCCGTGCAGGCGCACGCGGGTGTCGTGGCGACGCAAGGCGGGCCCCTCGGGCGCCAGCAGCGAGACGCGCTGGACACTGGCCGCCTCCACGCGCAGTTCGGGAGCCACGGCCGGGTGCTTCCAAAGCAAGCCGGTGGCGTTGTCAAAGCCGGCCATGTGGCCGGTGATGCGGTCGCCGTTGCGCAGGTGCAGGGTGCCCGCGCGGGGTGCCGCCAGGGTGGTGAGGGTGATCAGGAGGCTCCACACCCACACCAGCCGGGGCACTGAGCGCCATTCCATACTTGGGCAGTGTAATGAAGGCGGCGCGTTTGGCAATCGCCGCCACGCGCAAACTTATTGGCCGGGGACCTGGTTGATCGTGAGAGAGAGCTGGCCCTTGAAATTGGCACCGTCGGCCGAGTCGAGGTTGTACTGCACCGAGAGGACATGCACCTTCTGCACGCCCTCCAGCCGCAGCAGCACCGTGCGGCCGTCGGCGGAAAGCTCCGCGCGGCGCACCTCCACTGGGTCACGCCCGGCCTGCGCGGGGTTCTTCACCGACCAGTCCTTGGAACCGTAGGTGCTGCTCCAGCGGTAATTCCATTGCTCGAGCGCCCAGTTCCCGGCGTCCACAGCCGCCTTCTTATCCAGCGGCGTGTTAAACGTGATGCGGATGCCATCGGCCGACACGCGCGTCGCCACCGGCAGATGCAAGGGTTCGCCCGTGTGGCGCACGCGCTGCAGACATCCATCGCGCACCGCCGCCGTCTGCCAGCCGCGCAGCCCGCTCACATAGAAATGTCCATCCCTGGGGCTGAATCGGCCGCGCATGGCGCCTGAGAGGAATTTTCCCGGCAAGGGCACCACGGCGCCATTGGCCCCATCACGGAGCACCATCATCCAGGTGCAGCGCCCGTAGGAGAGGTGCAGCATCTGGCCGCCCAACGCGCCCCATTTTCCATCCGGAACCCATGCCTGACCGCCTGCGGAATTGTCGAGAGCGCGGGGAATCCAGCACAGCGGCGCATCAAACGTCTGCGGGGCCTCGGCGCGCTTGTGCATCGGCATGAAACCGTAGAAGCCGCCGGGACGAAGCACGTCGAGCCGCGTCTCCGGCACCCAGTCCCCCTGCTGATCGGCCGCCGTGACGGTGCCATCGGGGCCCACACCCATCCCGTTGGGATTGCGAAAGCCTGTGGATAGAACCTCCAGCTTGGAGCCGTCCTTGTCCACGCGCAGCGCCACGCCGCCATGCGGGGTGTCCTCGGCGCAGCGCATGAAATAAAACCGGCCCTGCGCGTCGGTCTCCAGCGAGGTGGCGTAAGAATGGCCGCCGCCGCCAATCATGAGATCGTTATTAAACACCTCGTAGTGGTCGGCCTCGCCGTCGGCGTTGGAATCCACAAGCCGGGTGATCTGGTCGCGGCCGAGCACGTGCACCCGGTCGTTGACGACACGCAGGCCCAGCGGCTGGTAGAGGCCCGTGGCATAGCGCTGCCAGCGCACGCCCTCGAGCGTTTCGTCGAGCCCGCTCACGCGCCACACGTCGCCGTGCACGGTGCACACGGCCGCGTCGCCGTTGGAAAAGAAATCGTGACCGGCAGTGAACATCAGCGCGTGGAAAGGGTTCTCGTGCGGCACGGTGATGGTGTCGATGGCGAAGGCCGTGCGGCGCCGGTCGACGATGCCGCGGGTTTGCAGCGGCGCCCCCCACCGCGCCGGGCCCGCGGCCGTCCACTTGCGAAGGTCGGCCGGGGCGGATTGATCCCGGGCCAGCGCGAGGAACCCGGGCAGCTCATTCGCCGCGCCGCGCCAGAAGAACGCCTTGGCGCGAAGGGGCAGCCTTCCCACGGCAAATTCCAGCCGCACGCGCCCGGGTTCTTCAACGCGCAGCGCGCCGCCCCCCGCGATGGCCACCGCCGACACCTGCGTTCCCAAAGCGACCAGTGCCACGCTCAGCTCACCGTGTTTCTCAATCCGCGCCTTCGCCATGTCGCACAGATGCACCGTCAGCGGGCGGTTGCGTGGGCCCGCCTCCCATTCGCGGGTGATGGCCACCACGCCCTCGCGCCGGTGCGCCCACGGGGAATCGAGGATTTCCACACCGTCCACCGAGGCGGCCAGCACGAGGCGGTTGCCATGCAGGTGGAGCGCACGGTGGCGCGCCCAGTCCTTGGGCAGAGGCCCAAACCTGGGCTGGCGAAGATCGTCAAACCGCCCCCGGCCGTCGGCCCAGCCGGGACTTTTCTCGGTGGAAAAGACGATGTCGCCGACGGGCTTGAGCGGATGGATGAGCCCATAGCGCGAGGCGTCGGGCTGTAAAAAGCCGCCGGTCCAGCCCGCGCTGTAGCGCAAGAGATCGGTGTCAAAACAAACCGTGGCTTCGCCTTGATCACCCACGCGCAGGGCGATGCCCTTGGCCGTGCCGCCGTGCGGTGTGGCGATGTGGCCGCTCATGAAGGGCCCCATTTGTGTGCGGGCCCAGCGAGCATCCACCCAGTCTTTCTCCGTTTGCCGGGTGGGATCATCGGCAGCACCCACGCCCTGAACCGGCGCGCCGGAGGGGGGGGCATCGGACGAGAGCAGGGCGAAGCGTTGGTGGGGCGAGCGGTCGGCAAATCGTTTGCCCTGCTCCAGCGCATCGAAAGACCATGCGCCGAGAATCTGCGCGGGCGTCGTGGCGGTGGCAGGCCGGGTAAAGGTCACTTCGTCAATCCATCCCTCACAGCCGATGCCTCCCTCGGCCAGCCGGCCAATGGCCAATGAACCGTCCGCCGCAGTGGACGCCGGCGCGGGAGGCAGAGCCTCGTCCAGCACCCGCTTGCCATCCACGAAAAGGCGCAGGCGCGCGTCGTCCAGCTCCATCGCAAGCTCATGCCATTGCCCATCGCAGATGTCCACGGCACTGCGATATTCGCCGCCACGTCCGGGAAGGAAAACACTGAGGACGCCGCTGCCGGCGTAGGTGTACAACTCCCAATGGCGGGGCGCGCGCTTGGGCTCCGAGGCGAGAAGGATGTTAAATTGAGCCTTGCCAAAGAGGCGAGCGGTGAGGGTGAGGGCGCGCGGGCCCTTGCGGAAGTCCTCGTGGCCTTCGACCAGCGCGCCCGCGACACGCGCATCAAGCGCCCTGCCTGATTTTCCCTCCACCAACGCCGCCCCCACGGGTGGCGGGTTGGCCGCGCGCGGCGTGGAGCCCACGGCCGTGGCATTGGACGCGGGCTGCGCTTCCGCCCGGGGCACGGGGCGCTGCTCGCGGCCCGCGGCCCATGCGGCTCCCCGCCGCACCAACTCAGCCGGGCCGGCCATCTGCAGCGACACGGCCCCGTGGCCCAGCACCGTCTGAAACACGCGCCCACGCCCATAGTCGTAGGCCCACGCCAGCGGCTCGTCGCGGCCAGTCTGCCGGGACTTGGCGGTCACGAGCGGCTCGATGGGCGCGGTGCCCTTCTGGCGGAAGTAGAGCTCGTCCAGGGTGTCAAACGCGGCCATGCCCTGCGTGATGGCATGCGGTGCCGCCGTGATCTCGCAACGGAACGCGCCGAAGGGGTCGTGGCCGCTGTCACTCTTGTGATCCCAGACGCGCCGGCAGATGTTTCGGAACTCGGGCCAGTCTGATTCGCCGGCTTTGGGCAGCGAAAAATGCCATGCGCCGTTGGCAAAATGAATCAGCACCAGACCGCCCCCGGCCTTGAGGTAGTCCACGAAGGCGGCCTTGGACTGGGCGCTCAGGCCGCGCGGCTGCTCCCAGTTGCAGTAGTTGAGCACCAGCACGTCGTGGCTGCCGGGTTTGATCTGCGAAAGCCGCTCGATGTCCTCGCTCACCTCCACCACAAAGCGCCCGTCCTGTTCCAACGCTGCGCGGAGCACGGGCGTGGTCTCGGCCCACTTGTGTCCGGGATACTGGTGGCCGGTGAGGATGAGCGCGCGGATGGGTTTTTCGGACAGCGCGCGTTGCTCCCCGTTCACCCCGGCCAGCGCCGCGCGGATTTCCTCACGGGAAAAATAAGGCGCCTCCACGCCCGCGGCGGGCACCTCCACCTTGGCGGCCCACACCAGCGCGTTGAGGATGAACTTGCGGAAGGGCGCCTCCTTCCAGTTGTCGTAGAAATGCCCGCAGGTGGTGCCAAATCCACGCCCGCCATCCTCGCGTTCGCGCGCCCAAGCCACCACACGGCCGGCGGCGTCACGCCCGGGCAGGTCGGGCACGCTCCACAGGGGCGTCCACCGCGCATCGTCCGGCGCGAAGCGGATGTTGTAGTAAAACTCCTCGCGCAGTTTGAATGCAGGCACGCCGCGCAGCACCGGGTGCGCCCCAGCTGCGGGCTGCACCTGGGCTTCGCGCGTCTGGATGGCCGAGTACCACTTGCGCACGCCGCCCTCCTCCCAGTCGAAATAGCCGCCGGTCCATCGCAGCGACTGCTCCGCCCACTTGTCCGGCGCGAAGGTGGAGAAGTGGAAGGTCAAGAGGCCGCACCCGCGCTTCATCTGTTTCTCTAGAAACTCGACGCGCTCGGCGTTTTCCAAATGGGGCGCCTCGGCATAGAGGTCGCCGTCGCGCCCGTCGGAAATAATCATGATGGCGTCGGCGGCTTCCAACGCGCGCGTGTCCTTGGGCCAGCCATCGAGGTGGAACGAGACGGCCACCTGCCCGGCAATGTTGGAGCGATCCAGCATCACCTTTAAAAGGCGTGCCGACCACGGGTAGTCGTGGATGCCGTTGCCCTCGGGGCCGTGGCTCTTCTTGCCCGCCACGATGACGATGTGTCGGGCCGCGGGCGCACCCTCCACCCAAAGCGCGGCCGCCAGCCCCAAGGCCGCCGCGCAGCGCAAAAGTATTCCGGGCATTCCCATTCAACCCACCGCCGGCACGGCTGCCGGAATGGCTGGCGCAAGTTGGCCAGCCTTGACGATGCCTCCCTGCAACACGGCGATGAACCGGCTGCGCTCCTCGAGCAACGAGATGTGCTGAAGCACGTCGCCATCCACCACCAGCACGTCGGCCAGCTTGCCCGGCTGCAAGGTTCCCAGCTCGTCGCCGCGCTGGAGAATTTCCGCGCCGGTCTTGGTGGCGCAGCGAATCGCCTCCAGCGGGGTGAAGCCCACGTCGCGCACAAAGAATGAAATCTCCCGCGCATAATTTCCGTGAGGGTTCCACGCGAATCCGTAGTCGCCTCCCAGCCCGATACGCCCGCCGGCGCGGAGAATTTTCAGCGCGGACGCCGCGCCGCCCTCCAGCGTCTCCTGATGGCCGTCGATCACGGCAGCGGACAAGCCAAATTCCCCACCGCGCTCCACGCTGGCCTTCTCAAAGTAGAGGCCGGGCACGCAGGGCACGTCGCGCGCCAGAAGCAAGTCCAACGCCTCATCATCCATGAAGGTGCCGTGCTCGATGGTGTCGTAGCCGGCACGCAGCGCGTTCTTGATGCCCTGTGTGGCGCGGCAGTGGCCGGTGACCTTGAGGCCGTGGTTGTGCGCCGTCGCCACCACGGCGTGCATCTCCTCGAGCGTCATGCAAAGCGTGTGGTGGTCGTTGGTGTCCGGGGCGGCGGCGTCGCCGGTGGGATAGGTTTTAACCCACTGCACGCCGTCCTTGACCAATGCGCGCACGGCGGCACGAGCGTCCTCCACGCCGTTGATGATGAAGACCAGCCCCTCCATGCCGATTTTGCGGAAGCCCGGGTTCCAGTCCATGAGGCCCCCTGCAGAACAAATCTCGCGGCCCGAGGTGGCCAGGCGCGGCCCCAAGATCAGGTCGGCTTCGATGGCATGGCGCAGCCAGTAGTCGCAGTTGAAGAGGCAGCCGCCGGAACGCGCGCTGGTATAGCCGCACTCCAGCAACAGCCGGCAATTCACACTGGCCAGCAGCGTGACGTACTCCACGGGATACTTGATGTCCAGATCCTGCAACTCGGCGACATTGAAGTAGGTGGCGTGGAAGTGCGACTCCACCAGCCCGGGCATGATTGTACCTCCACGCGCGTCGATGCGCTCACACGCGCCGTCTGCGGGCGGGCACCCTGCGGCCGCGCCGGCATAGCGGATGCGACCTTTCTCCAGCAGCAGCGCCGCGTGCGGCACGGCGGGTGCGCCCGTGCCATCCACCAGTTGCCCGTTGAAAATGAGCGTGGATCCCGTGGCGGCTTTCATGGATCGGCGGGGGAGTATCCGTCGCGCGGTGCGAAAGCGTCAACCCCGTTCGCGATCGCTGCGCATAACTGGGGTTTGCACGGGCGCCGCATTGTGGTTTAGTCGGCCTCGTCTGATGAAGGCAAGGTGGCTTCCCATTTTCCTGTGCTGGCTGGCGGGCGCGCTTCCCTCGCAGGGACAAGTTCCCGCGGTGCCCTGGAAAATCGAATCCACCACGCCTGAGGGCGACCTTCAGTACGACCCCAACACCGGGCTGGTCACGGCGCGCAAGGGGGTGCGTGTGCAGTACCAATTGGGGACGCCCGAAGCCACCCTTCTCACGGCTGAGACGGCGACGTTGAACCGGCTGACGGGCGAAACCACGGCCACCGGAAACGTGGTGCTGCACCGGGGGGAACACACTTGGAAGTGCGAGCAGCTTGAATACAACTTCAACACCAAACGCATCAAGGCCGCGCGCTTCCGTGGCGGTGGCATGGAGAAGCTCTATTCGGGCGCAGCGATGGAGGGATCGCTCACCAACAACCTGCTCACGGCGCGAGACGTCAAGTTCACCACCGATGACGTGGCCGATCCGGATGTCTACATCACCGCCCAGCGAATCAATATTGCGCCGGGCGATCACATCGAGTTCTACAACGCCACCCTCAAGGCTGCGGGCGTGCCCGTTGCCTATCTGCCCTACTACAAGCGCAGCCTGAAAAGCCACCCTTGGAACGTCCACACCGAGCCGGGCTACCGCAGCTCGTGGGGTGCCTACGCTCTCAATTCCATCCGCTGGCCGGGCACCGAGCGGCTGGGTGGCGAGCTGCACTTGGATTATCGCAGTGCGCGCGGCTTCGCCATCGGTCCGGAGTTCCGCTATCATCTGGGCACGCTCGGAGGCGGCACAATTGATCCCTATTTCGCCTTTGACGATGACCCGCGCAACGACTCGCGAGGATTGCCGCTCGACAGCGAACGCCAGCGTCTGCGCATGGTCCATCGCGCGGGCACGGGCCCGGACTTCACCGCCACAGCCGTGCTGGACTATGAATCTGACGAGTACCTGCGGCGCGACTTTTTCCAGCGCGACTATCGGGAAAACGCGCAGCCCCGCAGCTTCCTTGAGATCGACCGCAACTGGGCCGACCACAATCTGAATTTTCTGGCACAGCCGCGCCTCAACGATCACTTCGGCACCGTGGAACGGCTGCCAGACCTGCGGTTTAGCAGCCTGCGCCAGCAAATTGGAACGAGCCCCTTCTACTACGAGCAGGAGACGTCGCTGGCCTACCTGCGCCGCAAGTATCAATACGACACCACGGCGTCGCTGGGAGGGATGCGCGCCGACACGCTGCATCAGGTGTACCTTCCAACGCAGGCCTTCGGGTGGCTCCACATCACCCCGCGCATTGGCAGCCGTTTCACCCACTACGGCGAGACCGACGGCGCAGGCAGCAATATGGACAGCCGGGACCGGTACGTGTTCAACACCGGGGCGGAGTTTTCCGCCAAGGCCTCCAGATTTTTCCCCGAGGCCAACAGCTCGTTGATGGACATCCGCGGCCTGCGCCACATTGTTGAGCCTTCGTTCAACTACGTTTTTGTGCCGCGCCCCAACCGCAGGCCTAGTGAGCTTCCACAGTATGACTACGAAGTCGTCGGCTCGCATCTGCTTCCCATCACCTATCCGGACTACAACGCCATCGACAATGTGGATTCGCAGAACGTCCTGCGGATGGGCCTGCGCAACCGGCTGCAGACGCACCGCAAGCAAGGCGTGCAGGACGTGGTGGACTGGGCCGTGTACACCGACTGGCGCCTCAATCCCGCGTCCGGCCAAGGCACGTTCAACGACCTTTTCTCTACCCTGGCTGTACGCCCGCGCACGTGGCTTGGCGCTGGCTCTGATCTGCGCTACGACGTAAACGATCACGTGTGGCGGCTCATCAACAACTCCCTCACGTTCACGCCGGATGCACGGTGGTCGTTGCGCGCCGGGCACTATTATTATCTGGCTCCCGGCACGCTCTCGCGCGAGAACCGGAGCAGCACGCTTTACGGCGCGTGGGGCTACCGGTTCAGCGAGGACTGGTCCTTCAGCATGGCGCAGCATTTTGACGCCAAGCGCGGAAACTTCTCGGACCACTCCTACACCCTGTACCGCGACTTCCGCAGCTGGACGGGCTACCTCGACGTCCGGTTTCTGGATAGTCAGGGCTCGTCCACCCGCGAGGATGCCTTCCAGATCTCGCTCAACTTCTCGCTCAAAGGCATGCCACGCGCATCGCGGTATTAAAGTCAGCGGTCCACGTCGCTGAACGCGGCGACCACCGGCCGATGGTCGGAAGCCTCCATCGCCTCGGGCGACCCCGCCACATAGGAATGCGCCGCGAGGTGTTCGCGGGCCATCCCGGCGTTGGCAAGGATGTAGTCAAATCGGCTGTAGGTGTCCTCCTTGCGGTAGTGATAAGTCCACGCGGCGCCGGAAGAGATGGCGCCGTCAATGCGCTCCAGCGGCCGTAAGTCTCTCAGATCTGAACGCCCCCGGCCAACGAGCACCTTGAGCGGCGGCGCGTCCTGGTTATCATTGAGATCGCCCACCACCAGCAGGTTTTCAGCTGCATTGGCGATGCGCCCCTGCACCAGCTCGCGCAATGCTTTCGCCTCAGCCAGGCGTATTTCGGACTGATCGGCGTGGAGCACGGGGCGTTTGGATTTGAGGTGCGCATTAAACAGCGTGAAGCGGTATCCGGGATGAACCTGCACCTCCACCTCGGCAAACCCGCGCGACACCAAGAGGCGCCGCCCATCGAGAAGGTAGGGCACCTGATCGTGGGCCCGGGCTGCCTTCAAGGGAAACCGGCTCAGCACGGCAAGGTGGATGTCCGGGTCGGCGCCCTTCACCCATATCCAATGCGGATAGTCCAATCCGGATGCGTTGAGGTCGGCACGCAGCCCCTGGAGCAGATTGGTGGTGCCCATCTCTTGAAGGGCCAGCACATCGGGCCGCACGCGCGCGATCATCGCACTCACCCTGCCCCGCGCGGCTGCGGATTTGGCGGGACGTCCCTCCACGCCTTTGCCGACGTAATTATGGAGATTGTAGGTGGCCACCACAAATTCGCCGGCGAGGGCCGCACCGGGCAACACCAGCACCGCCGCGAACCCGACCGGCCGCCAAAGGAGGTTTCGCATCATGGTGCCAGTCAAAGCCCCCTGTGAGCGCTTGTAAAGCGGGTTGATTTCGACTTGGCCGCGCAACCCTTCTCTGACATATACTCTCGCCCCCACGACATGGCACGCAAACGGCTCCAGCCCCTAGAGGACAAGCAGAACGAACGCGACCACCGCAATCTGCGAATCGACAAGGTGGGCGTGCGCGGTCTTCGCTTTCCCATCCGGGTGCGCGACAAGGCGCGAGAGTTTCAGGACACCGTCGCCACACTGGGGATGTACGTGGACCTGCCCAAGGAATTCAAGGGCACCCACATGAGCCGGTTCCTGGAGGTGTTGCACGAACACGGCAACGCGGTGCATGTGGAGAACATCCCCCAAATCCTGCATTCCATGCAGCGCCGGCTCGCCGCCCACACGGCGCATCTGGAAATTGAGTTCCCGTTCTTCCTGGCCAAGAAGGCGCCCGCGTCGCGCAAGGTGGGACTCATGGACTACGAGGCGCGCTTTGACGCGGCGGCCCACGGATCGGAATTGGATTTTCTGCTGGAGGTGCGCGTGGGGGTCACCACCCTCTGCCCGTGCTCCAAAGCCATCAGCCGTCGGGGCGCGCACAATCAGCGCGGACTGGTCACCGTTCAGCTTCGCTTCCGCGAAACCGTCTGGATCGAGGAGGTCATCGCCATGGTGGAAGCTTCCGCCAGCAGCGAGCTCTATTCGCTGCTCAAGCGCAATGATGAGAAGACCGTGACCGAGCGGGCGTACGGCAACCCGGTCTTTGTTGAGGACTTGGTACGCGAGGTGGCCCTGCGCCTCAACGCTCATCCGCAGGTGACGTGGTACAAGGTGGAGGCTGAGAATTTTGAAAGCATCCACAACCACAACGCCTACGCCTGTATTGAGAAGGGCTAACACGCCTGCCTCCGGTGCCGGCCAAGTGGTGCCAAAGGGGAATGAGGAGGGGCCAACCGCGGGCAATCTTTTTTGTGGCGTTCCACTTTTCTTCTGCTAGATTCCCACACCTTTCGCCCGGCGAAAGCCCGATGCCCACGAGCTGGTGTTCGTGGCCAACGCACGAAAGACCAGCAAGCGCAACCCAATGGCCGCTTCCAAAAACAACAAGCCCACGGGAAAGGGCAAGCCCGATCCCAAGTCGAAGCCGGCGGCGAAGCCCAAGGCGACTTCGCGCCCGCCGGCCCGTGCCACGGCGGCATCGATCTTGGGATACCAGCCCGCCGGACGAAATAATTCCGCCAAGCCGGTGGCGTGGCGTTCGCAGCAGGGACACATCAAGGCGGAGTGGCGAAAGTACTACGAGGTGCTCTTGGGGCTGCGCGAGCGCCTGCTGCACCAGATGAGCGATCTCACCAAGGAATCGGCCGAGGAGATGTCCAGCTACAGCATGCACATGGCCGATTCGGGCACGGACAACTTTGACCGCGACTTTGCGTTGAGCCTGCTTTCCTCGGATCAAGACGCCGTCTACGAGATTGAGGAGGCGTTAAAGCGCATCGAGCGCAACACCTACGGCACCTGCGAACTCACCGGCAAACCCATCCCCAAGGCCCGTCTGGAGGCCATCCCCTGGACCCGCTTCACCGTCGAGTCGCAGGCGCGCTTGGAGCGCGATGGCGCGCTGCGTCAAAGACGACTCGGGGCGCTGGGCACTATTGATGGCGTTTCCGGCTCCGGTGATTCTGACGAATCCGAGGGCGGAGACGAGGCGCCGGAGAAGCCCAACACCACTGAAAAGGAATAATCATGGCACGCGAAATTGTCACGCTGGAGTGCACCGAGGCGCGCAAACTGGGTAAGCCGCCCTCGCGCTACATGACGACACGCAACAAGAAGCTCCAGACCGAGCGCGTCGAGAAGAAGAAGTTTAATCCGCACCTGCGGCGCCACACCGTGCACCGCGAAATCAAGTAACCATGGCACGCAAGACCAACACCGAACGCACGCCCCGCAGCCGCCGCCAGGGGGATTCCACCCGTCGAACCCCGCGGCCCAAGCCGAAGATTGATTTCACGGTGGACACGCTTGATCCCAAGAACGTCAACCTGCTCAAGCAGTTCGTGACCGATGCAGGCCGCATCCTGCCGCGCAAATACACGGGCCTGCCGGCGCACTACCAGCGCCAGCTCACCCGCTCCATCAAGCGCGCGCGCCAGATGCTGCTCATGAAGTAATCAGGAGCCCGGCTTTCCAGAAACAGCCGGACTTTTTTGCGCCCACCACCTGCAAATCGTTTGCATTTTTTCCATGGTGAAATGACGGTCTATCTCGTTCTGGTCGCCTCGGTGCTGGCGGGTGTAGTCACCGTGCTGGGATTCAAGCTCGCAGCCCCTCGACGGGTGCGGCTCATCACCGCCTTTACCGGCTCATATCTGATGGCGCTGGTTTGCCTGCACTTCCTGCCGCAGACCTTCGGCGCGCATTCGCACATGGCGCACAGTGAAAATTCCAGCCTGGTGATGGGTTCGCTCATCCTGCTGGGTTTCTTTCTCCAAGTGGTGCTGGACAACTTCACGTTGGGGTTGGAGCACGGTCACGCTCACTGCACGCAGGGGCACCCCCCGACGGCGATGCTGGTCGGCCTGTGCATCCACAGTTTCATCGAGGCCATCCCGCTGGGACACGGCGATCTGGATCGCACCAACGCGCTGCTCTTAAGCGGCATCGCGATTCACAATTATCCCATCAGCATCGTGCTGCTCACCATGCTGCTGCAAAGTGGCACGCCCCGGCCCCGCGCGCTGGGATTAATGGCGCTCTTCACCGCCACCGCCCCACTGGGCGCGCTGGCCGGCCGCGTGCCGGAATTGGCCCAGTACAGTGCGTACCTCATGGCGGTGGTGATCGGCATCTTCATGCATGTCTCGACCACCATCCTCTTCGAAACCGGCGAGGATCATCATTACAACCGGCAGAAGGGCATCGTCATCGCCTTGGGTGCCGCTGCGGCGGCCGCCAGCGTGCTGCTGCCCGGGCACGTCCATTGACCATGGATCCTCATGGCGCGCATCCCTCGTCGAAGCCGCTGCTGGAGACGCTGACAGCGCGCCTGCGCAACATGGCGCATCGCCTCACAACGCCGCGCCGCGACATCCTTGACGCGCTGCGTCGTGGCGCGCACCCCATGTCGCACCGGCAAATCCACAGCGCGCTGCGCGGGAGCTGCGACCTTGCCACGGTGTACCGCTCGGTGCATCTGCTCGAATCGGCGGGCCTTGTCCAGCGGTTTGACCTGGGCGATGGCGTGCGGCGCTATGAGCTTTTGGGAGAAGACGGCCATGGCCATCACCACCATCTGGTTTGCCGCCGGTGCGACCGGGTGGTGGAGCTTCTGGAATGCTTCGCGCCGGAGCTCGAACAGCGCGTCGCCAGCCAAAGCGGGTATTCAGGCGTCACCCACCGGCTGGAGTTTTTTGGAACCTGCCCCGCGTGTCAGTCGGCCTGACCGCCTTTTCTTCCCCCGTCATCCTGCGGCCACGGCGGCTTCCTGCAATTGAATCAACCGGGTGATTCCCGCGCGCCCCACGGCGAGCATCCCGGCCAACTGCGCTTCGGTGAAGGTCGCCTCCTCGCCCGCGCCCTGCAATTCGATGAACTCGCCCGAGGCCGTCATCACGAGGTTCATGTCCACCGTCGCGGCGACGTCCTCGCCATAGCAGAGGTCCAACAAGGCCTGCCCTCCCACGACACCCACGCTCACGGCGGCAACGGCGTTGGAGAAAAAGTCTCCCTTGATGAGGTGCTTGGCCTGAAGGGCGCGGGCGGCCAGCCGGAGGGCCACGTACGCGCCGGTGATGGCGGCCGTGCGGGTGCCGCCCTCGGCCTGCAGCACGTCGCAGTCAATCCACACGGTGCGCGGGCCCAGCTTTTCCAGATCGACCGCCGCGCGCATGGCCCGCCCGATGAGCCGCTGGATTTCAGAAGAACGCCCGTCGAGCTTGCCGCGGTCGATGTCGCGGCGTTTGCGATCCAGCGTGGAATAGGGAAGCATGGAGTACTCCGCGCTCAGCCAGCCGCCGGTCACGCCCTGATCCTTCATCCATCGCGGCACGGTCTCCTCGACGGTGGCCGCGCAGATGACGCGCGTCTTGCCCCACTCGATGAGCGTGGAACCGGCGGCGTGGGGAGCGATGTGGTTTTGAAAACGCACGGACCGGAGCTGGTCGGGGGTGCGCCCATCGGGGCGAAGCGCGGGAGTCGTAGTGCTAGTGCTGGCCATTTCCAGGGAGAGTGTAGTGAGGCTCCCAAGCCCACTGCAACGGTGAATGCGCCGTTTTTTCATCGTCACTCCCCCCGCCCTTCACTACGTTGGCCCGTGTCGGTGGATCCGCCGGAAATCCCAACGCCCCCCGCCGCTCCCAGGGCGCAGGCCGCCGGGCTGTCGGCCAAGCCGTGGACTTTCACCGAGGCGGCGATCCTTTTCTGCCCCTTTGCATTGCCCATGATGGCGGCGGCCTTCCTGCCCGCGGCTCCCGGCGCACCGCCCCGCCTCACGCACGCGCTGGTGGACCTGGTTCTCTACACGGCTTACGCCGCCGTGGCGCTGGGGATCGTCATGAACCGCCACGGTCTGACGCTCAACCAGACCATCGGCCTTGGCGAAGGACGCGCGCTGCGTGTCATCCCCCTTTCCATCGCCACGGGTGTCCTCTTCGTGCCCGTGGCGTTTGGATTAAATCTGGCCGCCCAGTTTCTGTTGGAACAGATGGCCCTTGCGCCAGAGCGTCAGGACTTGGTGAAGCAGTTTGAGCACGCGGCGGGCAGCGCCGATCATCAGGTGGTGCTGAGCTTGGGGCTGCTCGCCATCGTGCGCGCCCCCCTCGTGGAGGAAGTGCTCTTCCGCGGACTGCTCTATCCGGCGGCCAAGAACCACATTGGGTCCAGGGCGGCCATGTGGCTCACCTCGCTGCTTTTTGCCGCAAGCCACGGCAGCCTGCTGGCCGCCGTCCCGCTGGCGGTCTTCTCGGTCATGCTCACCTGGCAGTACGAACGAACCGGCAATCTGCTAAGCCCCATCTGCACCCATGCGGTGTTTAACCTCGTCAATGTCCTCATCATGCTCAAGGTTCTTCCCTTGGAGGACTGGCTGCCACACGCCTCGTGAAGGAGACCGAACTCATCGAACGGCTGACCCGCGGGCTGCCGACTGCCGACGCCGTGCGCGTAGGCCCCGGCGACGACTGCGCCGTGCTGGACATGGGCCTTCCCGGGCAGTGGATCCTTTTCAAGACCGATGCCGTGGTGGAGGGCATCCACTTCGCGGCGGACGCCCCGCCGGAAAACATCGGCCGCAAGGCGCTGGCGCGCGCGCTTTCCGACATTGCCGCCATGGCCGGCACACCGGCCCATGCGCTCGTCACTCTGGGTCTGGCGGACACGCACGCGCCCGAGCGCATCGAAGGCATCTACCGTGGGATGGCCGACCTAGCCCGTCAGCACGGTGTGGCCATCGTTGGCGGGGAGACCACGACCAATCCTGTCCTGATGATCTCGGTGGCTCTATTGGGCACGGTCCAGCCATCCCGATGCGTGCGGCGAAAGGGCAGCCAGGCCGGTGACGCCCTGTTTGTCAGTGGAAGTCTGGGCGGCTCGCTTCAAGGCCGGCACCTCGACTTCGAGCCGCGACTGCCTCAGGCGCGCTGGTTGGCAGAGCATTTTCTTCCCCACGCGATGATTGATTTAAGCGACGGCCTGGCCAGCGACCTGCGCCACCTGCTGGCCGGGTCGGCCTGCGGCGCCGAATTGCTGACGAGCGCCATCCCCATCAGCGCGGCCGCGCGCAAGGGGACGGCGAAGACCCCGGGCAAGTCGCCGTTGCTCTCGGCGCTGACGGATGGCGAGGACTATGAACTGCTCTTTAGCGTGGCGCCGGGCCATGCGGTGCCGCTGCTCGACGCGTGGAAAGGGGCGTTCCCCGACCTGCGTCTGAGCTGCATCGGCAGGATCACCCACACGCCCGGCATCATCCTGCGCGATGCCGATGGTTCGCGCCCCCTCACTGCCCATGGCTACGTGCATTTCCAGAAGCCCTGAGGAAACCCTCCGGCTGGGCGAGGCGTGGGCGCGCGAGGCCGCTCCGGGCTGGGTGTTCGCGCTCGATGGCGAACTGGGCACGGGCAAGACCCTGCTGGCGCAGGGACTGGCTCGCGGACTGGGTGTGACCGAGCAGGTCACTTCTCCCACGTTCACGCTTGTGCATGAGCACACCGGCGGCCGCCTGCCGCTTTGCCATCTGGATTTCTACCGGCTGGACGATGACGCACAGATTCTGGCCGCTGGCCTTGAGCCCTATCTCACCCCACAGGGCGTGACCATTGTTGAGTGGATGGATCGGTGGCGGGGCCCCCGCCCGGCGCGCGGCCGGCACGCGCGACTCATCGACTTGGGCACCACCGAGCGCCGAATTGAGTATGAAGATTTTGGCGCTTGAAAACTCCAGTGGGCGCCGCAGCGTCGCCGCTTGTGACGCCAGTGGGCTGCGCGCCCAATCTGGAGCCAATGGCGAGGATGCTCCATTGACGCTGCCGCAACGGGTGGATCAAACACTTGAGGCTGCCGGCTGGATTCCCTCGCAAGTGCAGGCCATCGCGGTCAGTCTGGGCCCAGGCTCCTACGCCGGCATTCGTACCGCCATCGCCTTTGCGCAAGGGTGGCAACTGGTTCATGCCGTCCGTCTCGTGGGTGTGCCCAGCGCCGACGCCCTCGCTGCCGCCGCGCAGGCCGCGGGCCGTCGGGGCGCCCATCATGTACTGATTGATGCCCAGCGCGGTGAGTTCTATCGGGCGGAATATGAACTCGGTGAAGAGACTGCGGTGTGCCTCTCGTCCCTGAAGATTGTGTCGTCTGCCGAGGCTCTCGCGGGATTGGCGGTTGCACGCGGGCTCTCGCCCGATGCGCCAGCACTGGGCAGCGCGTGCGAAGAGGCGTTCCCTACCGCCGCGACCATCGCGCAGCTTGCCGCCCGCCATCTCGCCCAGCCGGCAGCTACCGACGCTCTTGCCGACACGCCGCTTGAGCCGGTTTATCTGCGGCCGGTCCAGTTTGCAAAAACTCCCTAGGACGCGCGCGGTGTGAATGACCCGCGCTTGCCAAACGGCGCGGCCGCTCGCCTCAATGACCTGTGAGTTTCACCCACCGATGCTGGGCGGAGATTAATCTGGATGCGCTGCGCGCCAACCTCGCGTGGTTGCGCTATCGCATTGGGCCCAATCGGAAGATTCTTTCGGTGGTCAAGGCCGACGGCTACGGGCATGGCCTGCGGCAGGTGGCCGCACTCTTGATGCAGGCGGGCACGGATATTTTTGGCGTCGCCAATTTGCAGGAGGCACGCGACATCCGCGCCGTGGGCCGCGGTTTTCCAATTCTTATGCTGGGCGCGTGCCTGCCCGATGAAGTGGACGCCGCCCTGCACGAAAACGTCATCCCCACCCTCTCCACGCTGGCGGAGGCGCGCGCGTTTTCGCGGGCGGCTGGGCGGCTGGGCCGCACAGTGCAGGCCCATCTCAAAGTGGACACAGGCATGGGACGGCTGGGCGCGCCGGCAGACACCGTCCCCAAGTTGCTCCGCACGATTGACCGGCTTACCAATCTGCGGGTGGTGGGACTCTACACCCACTATGCGGCGGCCGAGGATGACGCGGCGTTTTCGCGGCATCAGCGGCGCGTTTTCGAGAAACTGGTTAAACACCTAGCGGACGCTGGCCGCACCTTCGATGCGCTTCACGCCAATAACAGCGCCGCGCTGCTTCATGAAACGGACGGGCCCTGCAATCTGGCCCGGCCGGGTTTGCTCGTGTACGGCGTCATCCCGCCGGGACGACGCTCGCCGGGACGACGCCGCGAACAGGCCCTGCTCAAACGCCACTTGCGGCCCGCGCTCTCTTGGAAATGCCGCGTGACACTGGTCAAGACGATCGAGGCGGGCACCTCGCTCAGCTACGGGCGTAGCTTTATTGCGCCCTGCCGGATGCGGGTGGCGACGCTCTCGGCAGGCTACGGCGACGGATTTTTGAGAAGCGGCAGCGGGCGCGCCCATGTTCTGGTGGGGGGGCGGCTGCGGCCCGTGTTGGGCCGTGTGACGATGGATCAGATGCTGGTGGACGTCTCGCGCGGGCGCGTGCGTCCGGGCGACGAGGCGGTGCTCATCGGCCGACAGGGCCGCTCGGACATCACTGCAGGCGAGCTGGCCCAATGGTGCGGCACGGTGCCTTGGGAAATTCTCACGGCCATCACCTACCGCGTGCCGAGAATCTATTGCGGCGGCAGCGCAGCCTGATTGGAAATTGCCGCCGGGCGCGCGGCGCGCCTCGCGCGGACGAATTCAATAGCCACCGGCACGAGGGAGAGGACGATGATCCCCAGAACCACCGTGGAGAAGTGATCCCGCACCCAGGGCAGCTGCCCCAAAGTGAAGCCCGCGCCCACGATGCCCACCACCCACAAGGCGGCGCCCGCCACATTGAACACGAGGAACCGGCGGTAGTTCATCCGCCCGGCTCCGGCGACGAACGGCGCAAACGTGCGCACGATGGGAACGAACCGCGCGAGCACGATGGTCTTTCCCCCGTACCTTTCGAAGAAACAATGGGTGCGGTCCAGATGCTCCCGCCGCACCCATCGCGGCCAGCGCGCGCAGGCCTTCTCGCCCACGCGTGAGCCAATGAAATAGTTGAGCGCGTCCCCCAGCACCGCAGCGGCGAACATGAGCGCACCCGCCCACACCGCGTCCAGCACCCCGCTGCCGCCCAGCGCCCCCACGGCGAAAAGCAGCGAGTCGCCCGGCAGAAAGGGCGTGACCACCAGCCCGGTCTCGCAGAAGACGATGAGAAAGAGCAGGCCATAAATCCACGCCCCGTGCTCCGACACCAAGGCCTCCAGATGCCGGTTAAGGTGCACCAGTAAGTCGAGAATCTGAGGGAGCGTTCCCATGCGCGATGGCCGCTGTGGCTTGGGCAACTGCTACCACAGGCCCCTCGAGGTTCGCACGCGAAAGTTGTTGAAGAGCACCTTGAGACTCATTGAGCTTGAGCCGAGCGCGCTGCTTCCGTATCACAGGGCCATGAGCCTAAAGCTCGTGAGCCTGTTGGGGCTGGCGGTGTTCGTGGCGTTGGCTTGGGCGCTTTCGGTGGATCGCCGGCGGTTCCCCTGGGCGACGGTGCTCTCCGGCGTGGCGCTGCAGTTCGTGCTGGCGCTGGTGGTGCTCAAGACCCGGTTCGGGCAGCGCCTCTTCTCCGCGGCGGGCGATGCCATCAGCCGCCTCATCGAGTTCAGTCAGGAAGGCGCCCGGTTCGTGTTTGGCCCGCTCGCCAACTTCGATGCATTAAAACGCGGCCTCTCGCTCGAGTCGGGCATGGTGTTCTTCGTGATGGTGACGGCGACCATCGTCTTCGTGTCGGCGCTCTCCAGCATGCTCTACCACTACGGCGTGCTGCAGCGGGTGGTGCGCGCCTTCGCGTGGGTGATGCAGCGGGTGATGCGCACGAGCGGCAGCGAAAGCCTGTGCGCCGCCGCCAACATTTTCATGGGCCAGACCGAGGCGCCGCTGGTCATCCGTCCTTATCTGCTGCGGATGACCCGCAGCGAGCTCATGGCGGTGATGGTGGGAGGCATGGCCACCATCGCCGGCGGCGTGCTGGCGGTGTACAGCAAGCTGGGAGAGGACGCGGGGTTCCGCGGCATGGCCGGGCATCTTCTCACGGCATCGGTCTTGAGCGCGCCCGCAGCACTGGTGATTGCGAAAATCATGGTGCCGGAAACGGAAGTGTCCGAGACGGCCTCGGGTGCGGACGCACGCATCGAACGCGAAAGTCATAATGGGCTCGACGCGCTGTGCCGGGGCGCGGGTGATGGAATGACGCTTTCGCTCAACGTGATTGCGATGCTCATCGCTTTCATCGCGATGGTGGCGCTCTGCAACCACCTGCTGGGGGCGCTGCTGCAACTGGTCCACCAGCCGGGCGGAGAGCCCCTTCAACGGATGCTTGGCTGGCTCAACGCGCCCGTCGCCTGGCTTATGGGCGTGCCGGCCGCAGACTGCGCGCGCGTGGGCGCGCTGCTGGGCGAGCGCATGGTGCTCAACGAATTTGTGGCGTACCTCTCGCTAGTCGAACAGACCAAGTCGCTCGATCCGCGCAGCGTGACGCTGGCGACGTATGCGCTGTGTGGCTTCGCCAACTTTGCGAGCATCGCCATCCAGATTGGCGGCATCGGTGCCTTGGTGCCCTCGCGGCGCAAGGATCTGGCGCAACTGGGCCTGCGCGCCATGGCCGGCGGCTTGATCGCCTGCTACATGACGGCGTGCATCGCGGGCATGTTGCTCTAAAGCCACTTGCCCCGGTGGCGAGCCCCTGCCACATTGCGCCAGCATTCCCCGTGAAACCATGAGACTCGCATTTGTCCTCGTTGCAACCCTTGGCTTCGCGTTGGCCGCACAGGAAAAAAGCGGCGGCAAGTTTGACGACAAGCTCAAGCCCTTTGTCGAAACCTTCAGGCCCGGCGGCGCGTTGACCGATGCCTCAAAGCCGCTTTCGCCGGAGGAGACCGTCAAGCGCTTCAAGATGGGTGCGGGGCTTGCGATGCAGGTGTTGGCCCACGAACCCCTGGTGCGCCAGCCTCTCAATCTGAACTTCGACGAGCGCGGGCGCCTTTGGGTTGTGCAATACCTCCAGTACCCCTTTCCCGCCGGACTCAAGATTGTCTCGTACGACAAGTACCTTCGCGCCGTCTACGACAAGGTGCCCAAGGCGCCCCCGCACCACGACCGCGGCGCCGACCTGATTTCCATCCACGAGGACACCAACGGCGACGGAAAGTTCGACAAGCACAAGGTGTTTGTGGACGGCCTCAACATGGCGCGCAGCGTGTTGAGCGGGCGCGGCGGGGTTTGGGTTCTCATGCCACCCTACCTGCTCTTTTATCCGGATCGAAACCGTGACGATGTTCCCGACGGCCCGCCCGAGGTGCACCTCTCCGGCTTCGGGCTGGAGGACACACACTCGGGTGCCAACAGCCTGCGCTGGGGGCCTGATGGTTGGATCTACGGTGCCCACGGCAGCACCTGCACGGCGGACATTGCGGGAATCAAGTTCCTCGGCCAGGCCGTGTGGCGCTATCAGCCCTCGACGCGCACCTTCGAGCTGTTCGCCGAGGGCGGCGGCAACACCTACTGCATCGACTTCGACAGTCAGGGGCGCCTCTTCTCCGGCACCAATTACGGTGACACGCGCGGCGTGCATTATGAGCAGGGCGGATGCTACATCAAAGGCTGGGGCAAGCACGGCCCCCTGGTGAACCCCTATGCCTTCGGCTGGTTCGAGCACATGGCGCATGAAGGTTTTAAGCAGCGCTTTCCCCAGTCGATGATCCTCTACGAGGGCGGCGCGCTGCCCCACCATGAAGGCTCCGTCATCGCCGGCATGTCGCTCGTCAACCGCGTTCAGGCCAGCCGCATTTACCCCGACGGTTCCACCTTCCGCACCGAGGACAGCGACACCCCCGTGCTCACTGATGATCGCTGGTTCCGCCCAGTGGACACCAAGGCCGGGCCTGACGGCGCCGTGTACTTTGCCGACTGGTACGACAGCCGGCTCAGCCACCTCGACCCGCGCGACACATGGCACAAGGAGAGCGGCCGCATCTACCGGCTGCAAAGCGTGACGGCGGCCCCGGCGTTGCCTTCCTTCGACCTCGCCCGAAAGTCCGGCGCCGAACTCATCGCATTGCTGCGGCATCCCAACAAGTGGTGGCGCCAGGAGGCCCAACGCGTGATTGCCGACCGTCGCGACCCTGCCCTTGCACCCGCGCTGCGCGCACTCATCAGCCAAGAGAGTGGCCAGCTTGCCCTCGAAGCCTTCTGGGCCCTCAACGCCAGCGGGGGCTTCGACACGGCCCTTGCCGCCCAGACTCTGCGACACACGCATCCCTTCGTGCGCTACTGGACGGTGCGCCTCTTGGGCGACGCGCGCACACTGGCCCCCGCCCTAAGGAGTCAGCTGGTTGAGATGGCACGCGGCGAGGCCCATCCCGAAGTGCGCGCCCAAATGGCCGCCTCGTGCAAGCGCTGGCAGCCCGAGGCCGCGCTGCCCATCCTGCGCGAGTTGTTCAATCGCAACGAGGACTCCACCGACAAGCACATCCCCCTGCTGCTTTGGTGGGCCCTTGAGTCCAAGGCCGCGAGCCACCGGGAAGCCGTCGTCGCCATGTTTAAGGACGCCGCGCTCTGGCGCCAACCGCTGGTTCGCAAGCATCTCGTGGGGCGGCTGGGACGCCGTTACACCGCCGAACGAACCCCCGCCAACCTGCGCGCCGCCGCCCTGCTGATGGCGTCCGCGCCCGAAGGCGCCGATCTGGACGTGCTCGTGGCCGGCATGGAGGAGGGACTTCGCGGCGACGCCGTCGGCACCGTGCCGGCTGAGCTTCTCTCCGCGGCACGCACGGCGTGGGCCTCGCGGCCCCGCACCCCCATCCTCACCAGTTTCGCCGTCCGGCTTGGGCTTCCCGAGGCGCTGCAATCAGCCTTGCAACGCGTGGAAGCCAAGGACACCCCGGCGGCCGACCGCCGGGATCTCACCCGCCTGCTCTCCGAGCGGCGTGAGCCGGGCATCGTGCCCGTGCTGCTCTCCCAGTTTCGGCAAGCGCCTGCCGATGCTAGCCGCAATGAGTTGATGACCGCCTTGCAGCGGTTTGACGGAGCCCAAATCGGCCGCGCCGTTCTGGAGCAGTATCCGGCCATGCCGCCCGCCCAGCGTGTCGCCGCGCAGCACATGCTCGCCAGCCGCGCCGGGTGGTCTCTGCAATTGCTCGACGCCATTGGCAAGGGCGTGGCCCGCGAATCCATCGATCCGGCCGTGGTGCTGGCCATGCAGAACCACCGCGAGAAGCGCGTGGATGCGCTTCTGCAAAAGCACTGGGGCAAGGTGCGCCAGACCGACGAGGCCAAGGCCCGGCGCATCGCCGAGGTGCGGCAGGTGCTTGCGGCCGGCAAGGGCGACAAGGCCGCGGGGAGTGCGGTCTTCAAGCTCGCCTGTGCGGCGTGCCACAAATTCCAGAATGTGGGCGGCGAGGTGGGGCCCAATCTGGGCGCCTACCAGCTCAACAGCCTGGATTTCCTGCTGCCGGCCATCGTGGATCCCTCGTTGGGCATCCGTGAGGAGTTCGCGGGATTCAACATCACCACGCGCGACGACCAGACGTTGACGGGGTTCATCACCCAGCAGACGCCCCTCTCGGTGACGCTTCGCGATCTGGCCGGCAATGAGGTGACGGTGGCGCGCAGCGAGGTGAAATCCCTGCAGGCCATGTCGGCGTCGTTGATGCCCGAGGGCCTGGTTGATGCGCTTTCGCCGCAGCAAGTCCGCGACCTCTTCGCCCACCTCATGCAGGCCCGGTAGCACACCCCGACAGGTCGGCAGGCCCTTCCCTTGTCCGGCTTGCCACCGGCCGAGGTATTGACTAGCCTGCGCGCTCGCGTTCGCTGGCAACACAAAGCCACGCGCCCAGCGCTCCCCCTATGGCGTACCTCAACGACAATTACCTCAAGCTGCAAGCCGGCTATCTCTTTCCCGAAATCGGGCGGCGCGTAAAAGCCTTCTGCGATGCCCATCCGGCCGGTGCACAGCGCCTCATTCGCTGCGGCATTGGCGATGTGACCGAGCCGTTGCCCCCGGCGGTGGTGGGCGCGCTGCACCGCGCGGTGGATGAGATGGCCTCGCGCGCGACATTCAAGGGGTATGGGCCCGAACAGGGTTACGAGTGGCTGCGCGCGGCGATCGCCCAGCATGACTACCGCGACCACGGGCTGGAGGTGGCCGACGACGAGGTCTTTGTCAGCGACGGCTCGAAATGCGACTGCGGAAACATCCTGGATATCCTGGGCGCCCGGAACCGGATTGCCATCACCAATCCGGTCTATCCCGTGTACGTGGACACCAATGTGATGGCCGGCCACACGGGCGGCGCCAATGCCTCCGGCGCGTATTCCCGCATCGTGTACCTGCCCTGCCGCGCCCGCAACGGCTTCGTGCCCGAGCCGCCCCGACGAGCGGTGGACGTGGTTTACCTTTGCTCACCCAACAATCCCACCGGCGCGGCGATGACCCGCGACCAGCTGGAGGCGTGGGTGAAGTACGCGCTGGCCCACAACGCGCTGCTGCTCTACGACGCGGCGTACGAGGCCTACATCGCCGAACCGGGCATCCCGCATTCGGTGTATGAAATCCCCGGTGCGCGGGATTGCGCCATCGAGTTTCGTTCCTTCTCCAAGAACGGCGGCTTCACCGGCACGCGCTGCGCGTTCACCATCGTGCCCAAGACGCTGCTGGCCAGCACGCGGACGGGCGAACGCAAGCCGCTGCACCCGCTCTGGCAGCGCCGCATGACCACCAAATTCAACGGCACCGCCTACATCATCCAGCGCGGCGCCGAGGCGTTGTACACACCCGAGGGCCGGGTGCAGGTGCGCGCGCTCATCGAGCAGTACATGGGCAACGCAAAAATCCTGCGCGTCGGCGCGCGCCGGGCCGGGCTCAAGGTGTTCGGAGGCGTCAACGCGCCCTACATCTGGGTGCGCACGCCCAAGGGCGTCACCAGCTGGCAGGCCTTCGACAAGATTCTCGGCGACGCCAATGTGGTCATCACGCCGGGCAGCGGATTTGGAAGCAAGGGTGAGGGCTACTTCCGCATCAGTGCCTTCAACAGCCGCGCCAACGCCGAGGAGGTGGCCGACCGCCTCAAGGCGATGGCGTGGTGACGCCACCCCGCCGCGGGTTTCAAGGGAAGGTGTCGCCCAGCGGGCGTGTGTTCTCCAGCTTGGCATCCTTGCCGGCGGCCGGCGCGTAGAGGATGACGGGGGCCACGATGCCGCCCGTGCCCAGTTCGTTCACCACCTCGTTGGCGACACAGAAGGTGATGATGTTGGCAGCTCCGGCACGGACAGCCGCCGTGGCGTCCATCTCGAAGGGATAAAACGCCGCCCCGTGGCTGATGCCGATGGGCTGGCCGTTGACCCAGACCTTGGCCTTCTCATCCACGCCACCGCACCACAGAAACACCCGGCTTCCCTTAAACCCGGCGGGCACATCCACGGCCTGCCGATACCATGCCAGTCCCTTGTAATAGCGCAGGCCCTGATGGCTCCATGATGCGCTGGAGGTTTTAAGCCGCTGCCAGTTGCCGCCGCGCACCTCCCCCTTCCACAAGCCGATGGACTCGCCCACGCGCTGGGGATCCTGCAGAAAGTCCCATTCGTCGCGCGCCGGCGCGACAAGCCGGTTGCCGCCCGTGACGCGCGCGAATCCCTGTTCGGTGGCGGGCCGGTAAAACCGCTTCATGTAGTTGACATACGTGCTAAATCGCCCCGCAGAAAGCATGGGCACCGGCTCCATCGCCATGAGCGAGGCGGCCACGCCGTCCAGCCGGGTGAGGTCGCGCTGGGCGGCGGCAAAGTCCACCCGGCTGCGTGCGTCCATCATGGCCACGAAGGACTCGAGCATGTCAAAAGTCTGGCGCACCATCGTCACACGCGCCTCGTAGGGCGCCTTGCCAGCCGCAAGTCGCGCCGCCTCCTCGAGCAGCCGCAGCGCCGGCGCACGCAGCGGTGCCGGATAGAAGTGTGGCATGTCCCATGCGGAACCCGTGCAGTGCGGACTATCGCGCAGCGCCGCGTCCATGAGCCCCACATACCGCCCCATCGGCACCGCGGCAGGCCCGAAGAACCGCTGCGCAAAATCCTCCAGCAAGGCGTCCACGCTGGCCTTGTGGTCCCACATCAGGCGCGCGGCGATGTACATGGAAGGCAGCTGCGGGCCGTAGTTGGGAAACGTCTCCACGCGCCAGCCTTTTACTCCCAGCTCATGGCACGCGGGAATTTCATCGCGCAGCCGGTGGATGATGATGAACGGGAAGCCCGGATCGGCGAGGTTGCTCCAGTACCCCCGGTCATAGAGCTCAGGCAGCAACTTGCCCCATTCTTGGTACAGCCAGCGCGCATAGCTTTTCTCGGGCGCGACCGGGTTGGAGAACCCGTGGACGCGGTCCAGCGCGATGGGGGCCAGCGCGCCCATGATGCGCGGGTTGGGCTTCCAGCGCACGGGCGGGCGCATGTACGAGTGGTAGATGTAAAACGCAAGCCGGGTGTCTGGAAAATCCGCCGCCAGTCCTTCGAGCACCCGGTTGAAGAACCAGATGTACCGGTCGGTCACCGAGGGCTCGCCGGAAAAGGGGTCGTAGTCGCCCCCATCCAACGCCCGGCAATCGGCACACTCGCAGAAACCGCGCCCATCGTTGGGGCCCATCCCCAGCACCGGACCGCGCCCCTGCCGGCGCAGTTCGCGGGCTTTGGCCACGACGGCCTCGAGCAGCCGGGGGTTGGAGAGGCAGTGCTGGCGCGGGCTACGCACCCCCTTGATCAAGGCGTAGAGTTCCGGCGATGTCTTGAACGGAGGTGCCGGCAATCCATGCGCGCCGGGAAACGCCGTGCCGCCGCAGCGCATCCGCACCTGCCAGTCGCGGTGGGGCATCTGGAACCAGCGGCTCGCAAAGGAGGGCCCCTGCGCGATGTCCTGCGCGGCCAGTTCCACGGTTTTTAAGGAGGGGATCACCGTGCCCAGATCACCGGGCATGAACCATCGCACCCCCAGTTGCTCGAGCACCTCCGAGACACCGAAGGCCGTGCCCATGGCGCGCCCGGCGACACGCACCTCGTCCTTCGTGACGCGCAGGGCAAACGTACCATCCATCGCGCTCTTGGCTTCGATGGCCTTCTCCAAACCCGCCACGCGGCCCAGCAGCACTGGCGTGACGCCCGCGCGCCGGTGTCCCGCAAGCAGAGCCGGCAGCGCGGCCACCGGGGCGTTGGTGCTAGCCAGCTTGGCACCCGACATCTTCTCGATGTGCGTCACGAGCTCCGTGGCTGCCAGCGATTCCGCATCGTCAGGCTCGGCGGGAAGCACGATCACGGCCGCCGGCTTTCCCTCGCGCACCAGAATCGCAGCATCAGCCCATTGCCAGAAAACCCCGAAGAACAATACGAGCGCAAGGCGGAGAATGGGCTTCATGGCTGGAGGATATTCGCACGGCGGCTTGGGGAAAAGATGCAATTCGCCACCCCAAGGCGCACGGAACAAAATGATTCGACAGCCCCGCAGCCCCCCCGCACCATTCGCGCGCATGAACCCCGTCCTGCTGCTGCTGCTGGGCTTGGCGGTCGTGCTTTGCGGGATTCTGGTCTTGCGCCTGCACGCGTTCTTGGCGCTCTTCATCGGTGCCGCCGTGGTGGCCGTGGCCACACCCGGCACCGCCGTGAAGCAGTTCCACCAGACTCGGCTGGAAGCCGAGTGGAACAAGGCGCAGAAGTCGGGCGCGCGCATGGCGAACCGCCCCGTCATCGAGATGGACGAGGCAACCCGTTCGGTGTTGGAGCGGCAGGCGGGCGCGGAGGCCGCCAAGCCTGCGCTGCAACGCATGGCCGATGGCTTCGGGAGCACCTGCGCCAAGGTGGGCTTTCTCATCGCGCTGGCCAGCATCATCGGGCGTTGCCTGCTCGACAGCGGCGCGGCCGACCGCATCGTGCGCACCGGACTGGCCTGGCTGGGCCCCGGCGGAGCGCCTCTGGCCTTTCTGGTCAGCGGCTTTGTGCTGGGCATCCCGGTGTTCTTCGAGGGCGTCTTTCTGCTGGCCATCCCGCTGGCCAAGGCGCTGTGGCTCAAGCTGCGCAAGGACTACCTGCTCATGGTGCTGGCCATCATCGCCGGAGGCACCATGACCCATTCGCTGGTGCCGCCCACGCCCGGGCCGCTGTTTGTGGCCAAGGAGATGGGGCTGGATTTGGGTGTGATGATTCTTGGCGGGCTGGTGGTGGGCGCCTTCACCAGCAGCGCGGGCTTCTTCATCGCGCATGTGTTAAACCGGCGCATGGTCGTGCCACTGCGGGAAACGCCCGAAGTGCTGGCGCAACTTGAGAAGGTGGCCGCAAGGCCCGACCACGCGCTGCCGCCACTGGCTCGTTCGGTGATTCCCATCGTGTTGCCGCTCGCACTCATCGGCGTGGGCGCGTCCGTGACCGGCACGGGCCAAGGGGCGCTGGACGCGGTTATCCATTTCCTCGGCAATGAGAATGTCGCGCTGGCCGCAGGCGCGCTCTTCGCGCTGTATGCCCTGCCCCCGGCGGGCGATTCCCCGCCTTCCCTCAATGCGCGGCTGCAGCCCGCGCTTGAGGAAGCAGGACCGGTGATCCTGATCTGTGCGGCCGGCGGCGCATTTGGCGCCGTGCTGCAGCAGACGGGAATCGGCCCTTACATCCAGCAAGCCGCCGGCCAAATGCTCACCTCCAACCTTTGGCTCTTGCCGCTGGCCTTCGGCGTGACGGCTCTCATCCGCGCCGCGCAGGGATCGGCCACGGTCGCCATGATCACTGCCGTGGGAATCGTCGGCGGCTTGGCCTCGAGTGGGCCGGCGGCGCTGGGATACCATCCCGTTTATCTGGCGCTGGCTATTGGCTGCGGCTCCAAGCCCTTTCCGTGGATGAATGACAGCGGCTTCTGGGTCATCAGCAAAATGAGCGGCATGACCGAGGCGGAGACGCTCAAAACCTTCTCCCTCATGCTCACGATCATGGGGTTCGTCGGGCTGGGCGTCACGATGCTGGGCGCGCTCTGGTTCCCCTTCGTTTGAAATGAAAACCAACACCACCAAGGCCAAGCTGGCGGCCGGCGGCACGGTGCACGGCGCGTTCTTCCGCACGCCGGACACCAGCCTCATCGAACTGCAGGGATTTCTGGGATGGGACTTTCTGGTGCTCGACGGCGAGCACGGCACCCTGCAGGCGCGCGACATCGAGGATCAAGCCCGTGCCTGCGAACTGCGCGGGCTCACCGCCATCGCCCGTGTGACCACCAATGACGCCCCCACCATCCTGCGATTCATGGACACGGGCGCGCAGGGTGCGCACATCCCCTTCATCAACACCGTGGACGACGCCGAACGCGCGGTGCAGGCCATCAAGTATCACCCACGCGGCCAGCGTGGGCTGGCCGGCATCCGCGCGGCGGAGTTTGGGCGCGGCGCACCGCTCTCTGACTACGTGCGAGCGGCCAACGCCGAGACGCTGGTGGTGGCCCAGATTGAAACCGGGCAGGCCATCGGGCAGCTTTCCGAGATCGCGAAGGTGGACGGGGTGGACGTGGTGTTTATCGGCCCCAATGATCTCGCGCATTCGCTGGGGCACGCCGGGCACATCGGCCATCCCGAGGTGCAGGATGCCATGCGCCGCATTGCCGACATCGTGCTGGCGTGCGGCAAGGTTCTGGGTTTGATGGTCTACGATAGCGCCGGCGCAAGGCTGTGGCGCGAACGCGGTGCGCGCTACATCACCGTGCCCTTTGAATCAGTCCTGTGCCCTGCGGTGAAACAATACCTTGAGGTCGCGCGAAGCTAAGCCCGCGCGAGACGAACACTCTGGCGGCCCATGAAATCCAAAATCTTGATCGTGATTGCGTGCCTCCCTTTCATGGCCGCCGCGCAGCCTTGGGAGCTGGTGATCGCCAACGGCCGGGTGATGGATCCCGAAACAGGCCTAGACGCCGTGCGCCATCTGGGCATCCGCGGTGGTGTCATCGGCGAGGTTTCCGCGAAGCCCTTGCAGGGGCGCGAAGTGCTTGACGCCCGCGGGCTGGTGGTGGCGCCGGGGTTTATTGATCTGCACCAGCACGGGCAAACCCTTCAGGACTATCAATACAAGGCATTGGACGGCGTGACCTGCGCGTTGGAACTCGAAGTGGGGGCGGCCGATGTGGACCTCTGGTATCGCGTGCGCGAAGGCAAGGCGCCCATCCACTACGCCGTCAGCGTCGGCCACATCCCCGTGCGCATGTCGGTGATGGGCGACCGTCCGGCCTTTCTGCCCGGTGCCGCGACACGCGCCGCCAAGGAACCCGCCACCGCCGAACAGGTGGCGCAAATCCGCGCCGGCATCGAGACGGGTCTGCGCCGCGGTGCCGTGGCGGTGGGATTTGGTCTGCAATACACCCCGCAGGCCAGCCATTGGGAAGTGCTGGAGTGCTTCAGCGCCGCAGCTCAATTTGGCGCCTCCTGTCATGTGCATATCCGCAACAAGGGCGAGCGCGGTCCACAGAATGTTTTTTCTGCGCTGGAAGAGGTGGTCGCCGCCTCGGCCATCACCGGCGCCCCCGGACACATCCTGCACCTTCAGGCCACCGGCATGAGCGCCACGCCGCGCCTCTTGGATCTCATCGCGCAGGCACGCAAGCGCGGACTGGACATCACCTGCGAGGTGTACCCCTACACCGCGGGCATGACGGACATCAGCTCTGCGGTGTTCGACCCTGGCTGGCGCGAACGAGACGGCATGGACTACCACGATCTCCAATGGGGCGCGACGGGCGAACGGCTGACGGCAGACACATTTGAAAAGTACCGCAAGACCGGCGGGCTGGTGATTGCACACAGCAACCCGGAGGAACTCGTGCGCAAGGCGCTGGCCCATCCTTTGACGATGATCGCCAGCGACGGCCTGCCCGGCCACCCGCGCAACACGGGCACCTACGCGCGCATGCTGGGCTTGTATGCACGGGACAACCAAGACCTGCCGCTCATGCGGGCGCTTGAGAAATGCGCGCTCATGCCCGCACAACGTCTGGAGGCGCGGGTGCCCGCGATGCGCAACAAGGGCCGCATCAAGGTCGGAGCGGACGCCGATCTCGTCCTCTTTGACGCGGCCAAAGTGCGCGACCAGTCAACCTACGCGGACGCCAACCGCACCTCGACGGGCATTCGCCACACACTCGTCGGAGGCGTGGCCGTGGTGCAGAACGGCCTGCTGCAAAAGGACGCGCTGCCCGGCCGCGCCGTGCGTGCGCCTCTGCGGTGATTCACGGGGCGCGGCCGATGAGCTCCACTTTCGTGCGTCGCCGCACCAGTTCCAGCACCTGCGCAGGGGTGACGATGCGCGAGATGTTGAGATAGTCGGGCTGTTCCTTGTCGGTCGCCGGATAGTCCTGCAAGTGCACCGTCGCGACACCCTCGGTGAACAGGGCCGCCAGCGCCGTCTGGCTGGAGAATGTTGCATCACCCCACAATTCCAACGGCGCTGTCTTGCACCGCGGCAGCGCGCGCAGCGCCGCAACGCCTCGATGCACGTCCCACACCTGCATACCCGCCAGAGTCTGCCCCAGCAGCATAAACCGGCGGCGCGACTGCGTGAGGTTGCGTTCGGTGGGCGTCAACGCCGTCGCCCCCACGCCACGCGGCAGCAGCACGGCATACACTTGGGCGTGGTTGCGCACGTGCTCGAGCTGTTTCTGCAGCGCCTGCCGGGCGGCATCGGTCACCGGCGCGTCGGCGGCGAGTCCCGCCTGCGCAAGTTCATCGGCCCACACCTTGGCGAATGCCGGCCGGCCCAGTTGCAGGTAATTGCGCCAGCCCTCCGGCCCCAGCACTTCAAGGTGGATGCGCTCGGGCTTCTCCAATCCTTCGCGCGCGGCGGTGTAGAGGCGCAGAGTGACACCCTCTTGACTCGTGAATTCGTGGCCAGAAAGCACCACGCCTTCGTGGCGCGTCTCGAAGAGGGGGCGCAGGTTGATCGCACCCGGCGTGTCGGGCCAGCCGCCAAAGCTCTTGTTGCGCAGGTCGGCCAGCGCACGTTGCGGCTCCAAGGTCGCGGCACCAGCGCGCGTGAAAGACTCGTGGATGGCGGTGTTGCGTTCATCCTTGGGCAACGTGGCAAAGACCTTGAGATCCGCGGGGGTAAAAAGCTTCACCGCGTCGCGCTCTACCGCTCGCACCTCGCCGCGCAGATGCTTGTCAAACCAGCGGAAGGCCGGGACGCGCAGTTCCTGCGTGTCCAGATGGCCGCCAGGCGTGATGACCAGCCCCAGCTTGTCCTTGGCACCATGCAGTTCGTAAATGCGGCGCACCTGCTGAAAGAGGCGCACCACGCCGTCCAGCGGAAAAATGCGGTCGTCGTCGGTGTTGAGGATCATCAGCGGTCGCGGCGCCACCAGCGCGGCCACCTGGGCAAAATCCCAGCCATAGGTGTTGACGTGGTACATGCAGTCGCAGTGGCCCTCGACCACTCCATCGACGACATGATTCTTGAGGTCAGTGATTCCAGCCACCGGCGCCGCCACGCCGATGCGCTCGTCCAACGCCGCAATCCACCAACTGTAGGCACCGCCTCCGCTGCGCCCGGTGACGCCCAGCCGTGCCTTGTCCACGAAGGGGAGCGTCTCCAGAAAATCAATCGCGCGCATGCCATTCCACGCCTCGACGCCCGCCGGGGTGTAACCGCGCGAGTTCCACCACCACATGCCCCGGTTGTGGGTGCCGTGGTGGATGCCCTCAATCTCTCCCAGTTGCAGCGTGTCCAGCGTGAGGCAGACGTAGCCGTGCTGCGCAAACCACGCGCCGTGATGCTGGTAGCCGGTCTTGTTGCCGTAGCTGACACCGTTGGTCTTCATCTGCGCATGGCCGCACACGTAAAGGATGGCCGGCGCGGGTGCCTTGAGCTGCTTGGGCACATAGAGGTTGGCCGTGACATACAGGCCCGGCAGCGACTGAAAATGCAGCTTGCGTACCTCAAAGCGGTCGTGATCGGTGATGCCGGTGACGACGGGCTTGAGCGGAGTCCGCGCCGGCAGCGGATCGAGCCCCAGCATTTCAAAAAGTTGCCGGCGGTACCCGGCCTTGCGGGCGTTCCAGTCGTCGAGCGTGCGGATGTCGCCAAGGCTGCGTTGCGCCAGACGCTCCGTCTCGATCTTGAAATACCCGGCGAACATCAGGTCTCCGGGGGTCTTGAGTTCCGCAGCAACGGCAGAGACCGCCAGTGCCAAGCTTAGTAGGATGGGTTTCATGATTGTGTCTCGATGCAGGCGCGCAGATCCTCAAGGTCCTGCTTCATCCCGTGCTCCATTCTGTGGCGGATCATGCCGTTAAAAAGCCGCAGCGCCAGCCCGTGCGGCTCCCATTGAATGGTGGCCGTCACGGTGGCGCCGCCAGTGGCGGCCGTGAATTCAAACTCAGTGGTCCAAAGCGTGCCGCCCGCCTCGGTGGTGATGGTGAAGCCCGTGGGCGGAGTGCATTCCACCACGACAAACTCCATCCACGCGTCGCTCCATCCGGCCTTGCGCAGTTCCTTCCAACGTGTGCCCACGGCAAACGTGTTGCCGACCAGCACCTCCAGCTTTTTGATGGCACTGATGTGCCGGGCCTTGGAAAAATCGGTGCAGACGTCAAACACCCGCCCGACCGGCGCGCGATAATTCACCTGGACGGTGAGGGTCTGCATGGCTCATCGGCGGGCGTTGATGCACCAGAGCGCGCGATGCGTGCGGATGAAGAGCTCGCCATCGGACGCGGCGACGGACGAATTGCTCGGTTCGCCCAGGGTGTTGGTGGACACCAGTTCAAACTTGGTGCCGGCCTTGAAGACGTAGCAGTTGCCGGCCTGAGTCAGAGTGTAGCAGAGGCCCTCGGCCAGCATCACGCTGCTCCAGTTGGTGCCGCTGCCGGGCAGTCGCTCGTTCCACACGGTCGCGCCGGTTTTAAGGTTGAGGCACATCGCCGTTCCCGGATCGTTGTGGATGTAGAGGTGGCCCTGATGCACCACGCCCGAGCCAATGCGCTGGGGCGAGACGTTGTGGAACCATGCGCGGTGCGAATCGGTGACATCGCCTTTGCCGCCCATGCGCACGGCCAGCGCCTTGCCGCCGAATCCACCCATCCCCACCGCGATCCCATCGCCCTGCAGGGGCGAGGTGTACACCAACGGGTTGAGCCCCTTGGCGCTCCAGAATTCCTTGCCGCTGATGGGATCCACCGAGCACAGGCGCCCGGGCCACGACATGAGGAGCGCATCCTTGGAGTCTTCCTTGTAGAGAATCGGCGTGGCCCATGAACCGATGTAGGTGCGCCCCTGGTTCCCCTTCTCGCCGCCCTGAGGATGTTGGTAGCCAGTGGCCTCCTCATTCTGCCAGACGGTCTTGCCGGTCTTCTTGTCAAAAGCGATGAGGGCCGTCTTGTCTCCGGGCCCAAAGTTGAGCAGGCAGAGATCGCCGTGCAGCACCGGCGAGGGGCCAGAGCCCCAGATGTGATGCTGCAGCCCCAGATCGCGGCGGCTCCACAGCTCGGCCCCTTCCATGTCGAAGCAAAAGAGCCCGGCGGAACCGAAGAAGGCGAAGACACGCTCGCCGTCGGTGGTGGGCGAACCCGAGGCGAAGGGATTGGTGCCGTGGGTGGGCTCCTTCTCCGCTCCCTTTGCGCCCGCGCGCCAGAGCTCACGCCCCTGCTCGCGGTCCATGCAGAAGAGCATGCGGTCGTTGCCCACCGGCTGGGTGATGAAGATGCGCTTGCCCCAGATGATCGGGGTGGAGTTGCCGCGCTCGGGCAGCGCCACACGCCATTTCACGTTCTCCTTTGCCCCCCATTTTGTCGGAAGGTTTTTCTCCGTGCAGACGCCGTCTCCTGTCGCGCCACGCCAAGCCGGCCAGTTCGCGGCCGGGAGGTTGAGGCAAAAGCACAGCAGCATGAAAAGTGGGATTCGCATGAGGGCACCCTACCATGGCCTTGAACGGAGTCCAGCCTGCGCCACCAACATTGACGCCCCGGAGGCTTTGCTATCCAATGCGCGTGCCATGCCCGATCACGCCTTGCAGCAGGCCGCCGCTGCACTGGGTCTGGCCTCCCTGCGCCGCCACATTTTTCTCTGCGCCGACCAGACCGAGCCCCACTGCTGCGCGCGCGAGGCCGGGCTGGCGGCGTGGGAATTCCTCAAGGCCCGGCTCAAGGCATTGAACCTGACGGGGCCGCAGCCCCTCGTGTATCGCAGCAAGGTCAATTGCCTGCGCGTGTGCCTGCGCGGGCCCATCGCCGTCGTCTATCCCGAGGGCGTGTGGTATCACTCGTGCGCGCCCGAGGTGCTTGAGCGCATCATCCAGGAACATCTCATCGGCGGACGCGTCGTGCGCGAACACGCCTTCCACATCAACCCGCTGCTGCCCGCCGCATGAATCATCCGACGCCCGACGCCCATAAGTCCCCGCCTGAAGCCACCCACCTGCGCGACATCACCCCCCGGCAATGGAAGTCGGGGATCGCCGCGTGGCTGGGCTGGCTCTTCGACGGGCTGGACATGCACCTCTACACGCTGGTCGCCGCGCCCTTCGTGATGCAGCTCGTGCACGTCGCCGAGGTGACTGACCCGCTCGTAAAGGAGCGCAGTTCCTGGATCCAGGCGGCGTTTCTTGTGGGCTGGGCGCTGGGCGGAGGGTTCTTTGGCTACGTGGGCGATCGCATCGGCCGCGCGCGCGCGCTGAGCCTCACGGTGCTCACCTACGCGGTCTTCACCGGCCTCTCCTTCTTCGCAGAGACCTGGTGGCATTTGCTCATTTTCAGATTTGTCGCGGCGCTAGGCATTGGCGGCGAGTGGGCCGTGGGCTCCACGCTGCTCTCGGAGACATGGCCCTCGCGCTGGCGCCCGTGGATCGCCGCCGTGCTGCAGGCCGGCGTCAATCTGGGCGTGCTGCTGGCCTGTCTGGCGGTGTATCTCATGGCGGATCTGCCGCCGCGCTACGTCTTCCTTGTCGGCATCACGCCCGCGCTCATCGTGTACTGGATCCGCCGCAATGTGCCCGAGCCTGAGGAATGGCAGCGGGCCAAGGCGCGCAGCACCCACACCCCCGGCGTGCCCGCTCTCTTTGCAAAAGACTTGCGCCGCACGACGCTGACCGTCATCGCCGTCTGCGCCACCTCGCTCACGGCTTGGTGGGCGTTCATGTTCTGGCAGGCGCAGCACCTGCGCAACCTGCCCGATCTGAAAGCCGCGATGGTGGCCGAGGCCGCCGCGCTCCCCCCGGCACTCGGGACGACAGGCGCAGTGCCCGCAGAGGAGCAGGAGAAGATCGCCAAGGCCCGGACGGAACAGGTGGTGGCGAGGACCTTCGCGCTGACGATTGCCGTGTCCATCGCGGGGAATTTCTTCTGCGGCTGGCTGGCGCAGCGACTGGGCTACCGCCGCGCCATTGCACTCATGTGCGCGGCCTTCTTCATCACGCTGCAGGGCACCTTCCGGTGGGATCACGACTGGCGCACGCTCAGCACCTTCTGGTTTCCGGCCGTCGGCTTTTGCTCGGGCATGTTCGGGCTCTTCACCATGTGCCTGCCGCCCCTTTTCCCCACGCTCTTGCGCACCACCGGTGCGGGCTGTTGCTACAACATTGGCCGCATCGCCGCTGCGGCGGGCACGGTCTTCTTCGGTCTCTTCTCGAAGGTGGGGGACTTTCGCGCCGCCCTGCTCTACGCCAGTCTGCTGTTCCTTCCCGCCACGATCTTCGCACTGGCCATGCCTGAGCCCAAAGACTCGACCCGCTGACCCGCGCCCTTTTTCTGGGGGAGGGCTCAGCGGCGCGCCCGTTGAGAATTACGACCGATGGGCTGACCCGCGCCCTTTTTCTGGGGGAGGGCTCAGCCGCGAAGGCCCACCTGATCCATCAGCCTTGCCGTTTCGCGATACGCCTCGGCCACCCAGTCGACAATCCGCCGTGGGTCGGGCGAGTACTCCAGCTCGATGGAAACCGCCCCGTCGATCTTGAGCTCCTTGATCGCCTGAAGATAGGGAGCAAATTTCACCACGCCGCGGCCGGGCGGCAGGTCGCCGTGCACCTTGCCGTCGCAATCGGAGAGGTGCACATGGATGGCCTTGCCCTTGAGCGCGGCCAGCGCCGCCGGTGAAGTGTCCGAGAGCACGAGGTGGCTGATGTCAATGTTGGCGCGCACCCGCGGGTGGTCGCACTCGTCGATGAAACGCACCATCTCAGGCACGCTGTTGAGCAGGCTCAAGCGGAAGGGTTCCAGCTCCAGCGCGATGTCCACGCCGCGCCGCCCCGCGTAGTCGCCCAGGCGTCGGCACGTGTCCAGGGCCCACTGCCATTGCGCGGCCGGCGGGATCACCTCGCGCTGCCAGATGTACTCGCCCAGCACCAGCAGGATGTTCTCCGCGCCCCAGCTTCGCGCCAGATCAATGAACTTCTTGCAGCGCGCCACGTGATACTCGCGCACCGGATCATTGAAATCCACCAGCCCCACGGCCACCACGGGCAGCGAGACGATGGGCAGTCCCAGCCGGCTCGTGGCCTGGGCCACCCGCTTGATCTCCCGTGCCGAAATGCCCTCGGCCTCTGTGAAGATGTCCACGCAGTCGAAGCCAAGCCTCGCGATGTGCTCAAGCCCGGTGACGGTGCCCACGCCCGCCTGCGCGAAGGCGCTATTGATGATGCCGAGTTTCATGAGGTGGAGTGGACAATTTCACTGAGTTCGACCGCCCGCCGCGACGCGACGCTGCGGTACGCCGCCTCGACCAGCGCCATGGTGTGGAGATTGTCACGGCCGCTGATGGCGGGCTCCGCGCCCGATTCCAGCGCCACGAGCAGCTGGGCCATCGTGCCCGCGAAGGCGTCGGGAAACCAGCTCTCCTGCCAGCGCGGCTCGTGGAACCCCACGTCACCCTTGCGCGCCCAGCGCATCGTGCTGGGTGTCGTGTACGGATCCTGACACCAGCCCAGATCACCCATCGCCAGCCCGTCGAGCCCCTCGATGCGCCACTGGATTCGGATGTCCGCGGGGCAACCCTCCTTGGCGGGGCCCGTCCATGTGTCGTCGAGCGCCACGCACCGCAGGCCGCTGTCCCACTCCAGAATGTACGCGGCGATGCCGTCGGCGTGCGGAAACCGTGTGCGCGGGTCGGTGCGCACGCTGGCAAAGATGCGCGAGGGCTCGCCCTGCGCCGCAAACCAGTAGCGGAAACAGTCCAGATGATGGATGGACATGATGCGCAGCGTCACCCAGCCCAGCTTGGACTGCCACGGCATCCAATGCGGAATGCCCCGCATGTCGATGCTGGCCAGCACGGGCGATCCCAGCGCCCCGGCGTCGAGCAGCTGGCGCGCGGCGCGCACGGTGGGGTCGTAGCGCATGTTCTGGTTCACCGCCAGGGTGATGCCGGCGGCCTCGCACTGGCGCACGGCCTCCACGGCCTCGGCGTAGTCCATCCCCAGCGGTTTCTGAGCCAGGATGCCCTTGACGGTGCGGCGCGCACACGCCGCCTTGATGAGCCCAAGCTGCGCATTGGGCGGCACGGCAATGTCCAGCACCTCGATGGTGGGATCATCCAGAAGCTGTGCATAGCTGTCGGCAACGCGGGCAATGGAATGGCGCGCGGCCACTCGCTCGGAATTCACCCGCGAGCGCGACGCGATGGCCACGGGATTAAACCCGGCCTTGCGATACGCCACCAGATGGCAGTCGTTGACGATGAACCCACTGCCCAGAATACCCAGGCGCCAGTCGCGACGGCGCGGCATGACCGGCTGGGGGTCGAGGTTCACGCGCGGATAAGAGAACAGAGCGCGCGCCGAGGAAAGGAAAAACTGCAGGACTCTAGGAGGGCGTTCCGGCCGCGGGCTTGCCGCCCCCCACGGTCTTGTCGACCGCCGGGTTCCAGAATTGGGCGCCCTGTCCAAAGAGCCGCGCGCTCATCTGCTTTAGAGCGTCGTCGGGCAAACGCTCCAGCGGCTCGTAGCAGGGATGATGTGAGGCCTTGTAGGGATTGTTGTGGCGTGTGTTGTAACAGCAGAGCAGCGACCAGCGCGGATTGGGCGAGGTGTTCTGGTCGGAGCGATGCAGCGTGTTGCTATGGAAGAAGAGGGCGTCACCGGGCGCCATCTCCACGTAAACGCGCTCCATCACGGCCAGCGCAGCCTCGACACGCTCGGGGTCGGCGCCGGTCTGGTCGCCAAAGCGTCCGTGTTCCACGCGGCCCATCTTGTGTGAGCCGCGCAACACCTGCAGGCAGCCGTTGGCCCGCGTGTTGGGATCGACGGCGATGAACACGCTGGCCATGTCGGGGAAAAGACAACCGTTGAGATACCAGTAGCCGTAGTCCTGATGCCATGACCAGGCGCCGCCGGTGCGCGGCTCCTTGATGCTCATCTTGGAATGGTAATGGTACACCTCGTCGCCCAGCAGGCGTTCCATGCCATCCACCAAGCGGGCGCAGCGCGCGACCGATCCCCACAAATCCTCGCCCGCCTTGTTCCACAGCACCAACTGCGCGGTGCCGCCCTCGCCGTCCTTCAAGTCGTGGGAATGTTCCCGAAAGGCTTTGTCACTGCGCGCGGCGTGCTGGAGGATGGCAGCCTCCTCAGCGTCGAAAAGCCTGCGCACCAAGAGGTAACCATCCCGGTGAAACTGGGCCACTTGGTCCTCGGTCATGGAATGAGAGATCACAGGGTGAATGCTTCAGTGGTTCCGCCGGGAGAATGTCCCCCAAACCGTTTAAAGTCAAAAGGCAAGCGCGGCTCACTGGCATCCTGAAAAAAATGATCACAAAAAATGGATAAAGTCGGGGTGTTATGGCATCTGTGTTGGGAGAGTATGCAACCCAGCCAGTTGCTTTTCCGTCATGTTGTACAATTCCTGCCCACTCCCATGGGAGTGGTCAATGCCGCGTTGGCGAGCTTGAGGTTGCAGCCAGGGGATGTCGTTTGCGATCTGGGCAGCGGCGATGGGCGCTTTCTCATTGCAGCGGCCGGACACCGTGGAGTGCGCGCCTTGGGCGTGGAGGCCGACCCGAAACTGGTGGAGCAGTCCCTTGCGGCCGCCCGGGCCGCGGGAGTGCAGGATCGCGTCGAGGTGCGGTGCGGCGATTTCCACCATGAGGACTTCTCCAGCGCCACGGTCGTCATTCTCTATCTCGTGATGGAACTCAACGCGCAGCTCTTGCCGCGATTACAGGCGTTGCGCCCGGGCTCGCGCGTGGTGACCATCGCCTTTCCCATTCCCGGCGCCAGGGCGGTGTCGGTGTTCAAGGTGATGGTGCCCGAGGAACCCATGCCGGTGCCGGTGTTCCAGTACGTCGTGCCGATTCCCACACGCGGCTAGGGCCGGGCCCATGCGGGGCGGTCGCGCAGGTGATAGAGGGTTTCACCGGCCTTGCGCACCAAGAGCACGCCCTCGGCTTCGCGATCCGCGTAGGACTCGACATCAATGGCGCGCCAGTCGGCATACCCCAGATTGATGCGCCGGCAGGTTTCTTCTGGAATCCCCGTCGCCAGCGTCACGCGCGCGCGCGGCACCTCGCGGCCATCCTCGTAGCGCCCGATGCCCTTGACGTGTGAGGAGTGGGCAAGGATGCCCCACGGCACATTTTTAAAGCGATCCCAGTGAGCGCGCAGATAAGGCGCGCAATGGTAGCCCACCTCCTCGATGAGCTTGCCGTGCGTGTGGCTAATCGCGTGGATGTGAGGGCCGTAGATGATGAGTTCGCCGCCGTCGGCCAGCACGGGCTCAAGCTTGTACATGCATTTGCCGCCCACCCAAAGGTCGTCATACATCGGCGGCGCACACGAGAGGATGGTGTGGAAGGGCCGATCCTTGAGCACGATGTGGACTTGAGAAGAAAGGTCACTGGCGGCGTCCCACGCGCTTTCGGGCGTGCCATAAAACAGGCCGGCCAGCGACTTGTCCGGGCGCACCACCATCGCCAGGCACCGTTTCTCCACAGCCACCATGGAGGCGGCCAAGTCCACCACGCGCCGCACGGCCGTCCATTTGCTGCCGATGATTTTCGGATTGGAGACGAGGGCACCCAGCCAGTGAAAGAAGTCCAGCACCTCCGCACCCGCCACTCCGGGGAACAGATATTTGTTGCCGCCGGAAAAGCCCACCACTTCGTGCGGGAACACCGGCCCCAAGATCAGCAGAGAGTCGTAGTCAAACACGCGGCGGTTGATGGTGACGGGCACCTCCATCTCAAAGCGCCCCTCCGAGAGCTCGTGCACCTGCGCGGCGGACAGGACGCCGATCTGTCGCAGCGCCGCAGGGTTGTCCCACTCGTGGTTGAGTAATTGAACGCGCGCGTAGCGCCCCCGGCGATCCTCCAGAGTCATGTCCAGCCGCGCGCAGATGGCGTCCTCGCTCATCGCCGGATGCGTGCCCAGTGCCACCATCACATCCAGCGACTGCACCACCGCGCCCACTTGGTCCCATATTGCCCGGAACACCAGCCCCACCGGAGCCGTGCGCGTCGCATCGGGGATGATGAGCAGCAGACGGCGCCCCCGATATTCTTCCAGCGGCATGGCCCGCGCGACGAGCGCCTCCACGCGATCGGGAGGCAGCGACTGGGAATCGGCGGTTTCAGAGAGTGCCTTCATTCAAATCGTCTGCGCTGTGAATCCGCCGTCCACCACAAGATCTGCTCCCGTCACAAAGCCCGACGCGTTGGCGCTGGCGAGGAACACGGCCGCGCCCCCCATCTCCTCCGGCCGCCCGAAGCGACCCATGGGCGTGTGCGCCCAGATGGACGCCGTGCGCGCCGTGGGTGTGCCGTCTTCGTTGAAGAGCAGCTTGCGGTTTTGTTCTGCGGGAAAAAATCCCGGCGTGATGGTGTTCACGCGCACGCCCTGCGGCGCCCACTCGCGCGCGAGAAAGCGCGAGAGGCTCAACACCGCCGCCTTGGCGGCCGAGTACGCCACCACACGCGAGAGCGGCAGGTGCGAGGTGACGCTGGCGATATTGATGATGCTGCCTTTGCGGCGGGCGACCATGCCCGGGCCGAATTCCTGGCAGGGCAGCAACACCCCGCCCACGAGATTAAGATCAAACACCTCGTCCCACGCCTCATGCGAGATGGCCTCGAAAGCGCGGCCGGGCGACACCACCGCCTCGGGCTTGTTGCCACCCGCGGCGTTGATCAGCACTCCGGGGTCGCCCAGTGCTGACGCCACCTCGCGATGCGCCACCTTGAGGCTCTCTGCCTTCAGCGCGTCACACGAAAAAAACCGGGCGCGCCCGCCTGCGGATTGGATGGCGGCGACACAATCGGTGCCGCGCTGCTCGTTTCTCCCCAACACAGCCACAGCGGCCCCCGCCGCGCCCAGCGCCCGCGCGCAGGCGCCGCCCAGGGCGCCCGTGGCACCAATCACCACGGCCACCTCGCCATGCAAATCGAACATCGACATGAGCGCGATGGTGCGCGGTGGCGCGCGGCGCGAAAAGCAAAAAGCGGAAATCCATTGGCGCGGGCGCGCAGCCTGCGCTACCGTCCTGGGCGGATGAGCCAGCTCTCCCGACCCGAAGTCATCATCACACACGAAAGCGATCTGGACGGATTCGTTGCCGGCCACCTGCTTGCGCGGCTGGCGCGCCACCTGTTCCAATCCGACATCCCCCTTCAGGCCTGGAACTACACGAACTGGGAGCAGCGCGTCCTTCGCGAGCGCACCGCGTGGGTCACCGACTTAAGCTTCTCGCCCCGCCTGGACAAGCCCGGCTGGACCATTGTCGACCATCACCACACCGACACGCAGCCGCAGCATGCGCGCCTGATACACGACAAGTCCAAGTCGGCCGCGCTGCTGTGCTACGAGCTGTGCAAGGAGCAGGGCTTGGGCAACGCCCGGCTCGACCGGCTGGTGCACCTGACGCACGTGGGCGATCTCTACCTGGCGGCCGATCCGGATTTTGTGACGGCGGTGGACTACGGTGCGCTCATCAAGCAGTACCTCTTCTGGAACATCCGCGATCTGATTGGCGATGATCTGGAGTCGCTCGTGGATCACCCCCTTCTGGAAGTGGTGGCCACCCGGCGGCGTGTGGAGAATCCGCTCGGCTATGAGTTCGCAAAGAAAAGCCTCCAGCCTCTGAGTGCCGGCGTCACGCTGGTGGACACGCCCGTGGGCGACACCAACGCCATCGTCCACCGGCTTCTGGAGGAGCGGGCCGCACCCCAGCCCGTGCTGGCCACGCTGACCCTGCGGGCACGCACCGTGAGCGTGAGCCTGCGCAGTCGCAACGGCGAGGCGCTGGGCGTGGCGCAGCGGCTGCAGGGCGGAGGCCATGCCAATGCGGCGGGCGCGACGCTGCCGCGCACCATCCAGCGCATTCCCGACGCCATCGAATACTTGAGGCTCACGCTGGATCCCAAGCCGGGTGCGGGCAGCGGCATGCAGTCGCTGGCCAACGCGTTTGACAAGCTGGCCTAGCCGGCCCGCGCGCCCAGGTGCTGGGCGAGTTTTTCCAATGCCCGCGCACGGTGGCTGATGCGATTCTTGACGGCCCCATCCAACTGCGCAAAAGACCGGTCGTATCCTTGCGGCACAAAGAGCGGGTCATAACCAAACCCCCCGCCCCCTGCCTCGTCGCGCCTGATGCGCCCCTCGCAATTGCCCTCAAAGAACTGATGCGCCGCGTCGCCAACCCTGACGAGAGCCAGCGAGCAGCGAAACCGCGCCGTGCGGGCATCCTCTGCCACTCCTGCAAGCAGACGGAGCAGCTTGGCATTGTTGTCGGCGTCGGTGCAGTTGGCTGCAACGGCCGCATCCTGCGCGGCAAACCGCGCCGAATGAACCCCGGGCGCGCCGTGAAGCGCGTCCACTTCCAATCCGGAATCGTCGGCCAACACCCACGCGTCACTGCCCAGTGACTGACCGGCGGGCTGCTGGGCCAGCCATTGCGCCAGCGTGCGCGCTTTCTTGAGCGCATTGCCAGAAAAACTCCCGGCGTCCTCGCAAACGGAGGGAGCTTCGGGAAAATCCGCAAGCGTGCGCCACTCACTTGCCTGCCCGCCAAGGATGGCACGGATTTCCTGCGCCTTGTGAGCGTTGCCGGTGGCGATGATGAGGCAGGTCATACGAAGGGAGGTGCTCTACTGTAAACCCGCCGCGATGGCAACGCCGCCGGCAAACCGGCGCTGGCTGCTTGCGAGCGCACTCTCCCATGCGGTAGGGTGCTGGCATGATTCAACGGTGCTGGATGGTGTTGCTGGGGTTGTCGTTGGGAGCGCATGCAGAACCCTGGCCGATGTGGCGGGGCGCGGCCGGCAGCGGGGTGTCAAACGAGAAGACGCTGCCACTGCGATGGAGTGCCAAGGAAAACATCACCTGGAAAGTGGCGTTGCCTGACCGCGGCAATTCCACCCCCATTGTGTGGGGCGATCGGATTTTCCTCACCCAGCCGCTGGAGAAAACCAGTGAGCGCGCGCTGTTGTGTCTGGACCGGCGCGACGGCCGGGTGCTGTGGCAGCGGGCGGTGAAGTACGCCGCGGCCGAGGAGTCGCACGAGGACAACCCGTTCTGTTCTGAATCGCCCGCCACCGACGGCGAGCGCGTGGTGGCGGTGTTTGGCTCGGCGGGAGTGTACTGCTACGACATGGAGGGGCGCCTGCTGTGGAACCGCGATCTTGGAAAAATCCAATTCACGTGGGGCGCGGCATCCTCGCCGGTGATTCACGGTGGCGCGGTGTTCATTTACCGCGGGCCCGATCCCAAGGCGCATTTGCTCGCACTCGACAAGGCCACAGGCAAGACGCTGTGGCGACAGGATGATCCCGAGGTGGCGGTGGAGGGGCGCACCGATGGCTTCCGCGGCAACCGGAGCCGCGAGTGGATCTGCTCCTACAGCACGCCCCTCATCGCCGGCAAGGGAGAACAAGAGGTGCTGGTCATGAGCCATCCGGGCGAGCTACGAGCATTGGATCCGGCCACCGGCAAAGTGCGCTGGAACTGCGGCGGCCTCAATCCACTGGTGTACGCCTCCCCCATCGCTGGCGAAGACATCGTGGTGGCGATGGGCGGTTTTTACGGAACCACACTTGCCGTGCGGCTGGGCGGCAAGGGAGACGTGAGCGGCACGCACAAGCTCTGGCAGACTATCCGCACGCAGAACCGTCTGGGTTCGGGCGTCGTCCACGATGGGCATCTCTACGTGCTCAACACCCCGGGCTTCGTAGAATGCGTGGAGTTGAAAACCGGCAGGGTCTTTTTTAACGAGCGCCTGCGGGGCGCGGGCGCGAAGAATGAGTCGTGGTCTTCGATGCTGCTGGCACAGGACCGCATCTACGTGCCCAACGAGTCGGGGGAAACCTACGTGCTGCGCGCCTCGCCGAAGTTTGAATTGCTCTCCAGCAATCCCCTCGATGGCGCGCTGACCCACGCCTCGCTGGCGGCTGCCGATGGTCAGCTTTTCGTGCGCACACACCGGCACCTCTGGTGCATCGGGCCGCGCACGCCCGCCGTGAATTAGTTGGAGACGCCGGGGAACGAACGCGCCGGCAGGCGCAGGTTGTTACGGTCAAAGGGTGCAGCAGGGCCGGCTTGATCATTGGCGACGGCGCCGCCCGACTGGGAAGCAGCCGTGCCGGCCGCGGTGCCACTGCTGCCTTTACTCAAGTCCACGGTGAAGTTGCTCTGCTCGGCATTGTTCTTCTGCACTTGCGCAATGGCCTGGGAAGTTTGCTGACCGGGGATGTAGTAGGGCGGGCCGTAACCGCCACTCATGTAGCTGCCCACCATCGGCGCCGTCTGCTCGATGGTGAACGCGTTATTGGCCCAGTTGGTGTCGCCGGTGGGTTGTCCCCAAAAATTGATTGCGGGATTGGAGAAGTAGCCAATCTGGCGGCCCGCACCGTAGGCCATGATGGTGCGAAAGCCATTTACCACGCCGTTGCTCGCGTTAGTCACGGAGAAGCGATAGCCGTGCGAGTTGGTGAACGCACCCTGCAAGAATCCGCCCACGTCATTGGTGGCGTGGTTGCAGCCCAGGTTGTGGCCGATTTCATGCGCCAGCACCGAGGTGTTGCAGTAGATGCCTTCAATGGCGTTGAACCCGAAGGCGGGCGCGGGATCAAAGGACGTCAGCATCCACGCCGAGCCGTGCATCAGGTTGCCGGCGTTGGACTCCACCCAAAGCGACACCAAGTCCGCACGATGTTCCCAGCGCAGATCGTGCACCTTGGGCATCACCGGGCCTACGCCAAAGGTCATGTTCTGCAGATCGGTTTGGAGGTCGCCGGTGGAGTTGTACTCAATCTGCCCGGCATGCACCAAGCGAACCAGCGCCTTCGTGCCGCTGTACTTGAGCGCGGCGTTCACCTGACCCACCGCCAGACGGATACGCGATTCCACGCCCAGCAGGCCGGAAAGCTCCTGCGCGGCCTTGGGCGTGTAGAGAACCATGAGCCCCACCACCGGCGGCCCATACGTCGGCGGGCCTTGAGGCCACGGGTTGGTGCCGATGAGCGTGGTGGTGAACCACGGCATGCCCGGCACGGGCAGCGTTTGGTTCCAAGGCAACTGCGGCATACTGATGATGGTGTTGGGCGGCAGCGAGCGAGGCATCTTCTGCGCCATGTGTTGGGTGAGATGCTCAGGCTCGACCATTTTATCAGGGTCGAGCTCCACGACGGTGTGGCGCCCCTCACCGGCGTAGTTGACCAAAAACGAGCGGCCATCACCCAGCATGATGGATGCGGCCACGACGCCCTTGTGTGAAATCAGCACGGCCTCGCTGCCGGGTTGTCCGCGCACGCCCCCCGTCACGGTGGCCGATTCGGCCGACTCCATGTCGCTGCGCTCGAAATCCACCGTCACCACCTCGCCCGGAAAGAGCTCCAACCGCACGGCGCCCTTTTCTTCCTTCAGGATGACCTTCGCCACGTTCTCATCGAGCTGTACGAAGCGTTGACGCTTGGTGATGCGCTGCTCGGGCGATTTATGATGAGCGGGAGCGCTGGCCGCCTTGCGGGAAATCAAGTGGGGCGCCGGACGCGTGCGAAAGAGCCAAAGCCCCACCGCCGAAGCCACCGCCAGCATACAGGCAAGAAGAGCCCAATATTTTCTGGATTTCATCAGGATTCGTTGCGATTTAGCAATTAAGGCGTGGTGATTGGCATGGGCCATCCGCGACTCTCACGGTTGGACGGAATTGAAGCAGGAGCGGTTGCACAAATGTGGCCCATCACTCGTCGGAATTCTTGGCCACCAGCGCCGCGGTCTGGTTAATGACCCTCGCGTTGTCGGCCCCTGCGGCTGTCCCGGTGGGCACGCCGAAGAGCTTGACCTCCGGATTGGAGAAGTACTTGACGCGTGCGCCGGGCGCATAGGCCATCACAGTGCGGTACTGCCGGCTGCCCGTGCCATCGTTGGCTTGAAACCGGTGGCCGTTGGCGTAGTCGAACATCGCACCGCCAGCACCCGGATCGCCCGGCGCGTGCTGGCAGCCCAAGTTATGTCCCATCTCGTGGGCCAGCACGCTGTCATGGAGGGAATTGCCGCAGACGACATTGAACCCAATGGACGGCGTGGTCTTCTTTTGGTTGAGAAGGAATCCCACACCGCCCCCGTCGGTCTCCGTCACCAACGTGACGATGTCGGCGTGGTGCGCGGCGCGCAGCTTTCGCACCTGTTCACGCAGCGGATGGCTGCCAAAGGCCATGTTCATGAGGTCCTTGGATTTGCTGCCTTGGGAGGTGTAGTCCACGGCTCCGGCATGAACCAGCGTGATGCTGGCGGCGATCCGGCTGTTATCGAGCGTCTTGTTGGCGCCCTCCACCGCCACCTGGATGCGCGCCTTGATGCCATCGGCACCGCCAAACATTTTCGCGGCGCCGGGGGTGTAGAGCACCATGAGTTCCAGCGTCGCCTTGCTCTCCATTCCCCCGCCCCCGCCGGATCCCGCGCCGGCTTGGTTGCCGCCCTTTTTGGTGGCGCCGCCCGCCAAGTTCGTGCCCGCTCCCGCGGTGGACCCATTCGTCAGCCCGCCTGCGCCGTTGGTTTTGGACTGCGAAGCGGTGCCTTGTTGGGAGGTGGAGGCTGATCCGCCCTTGCCCGAAGAGGATCCTGCACCCGACCCGCCGCCTTGTTTCTGGCCGTCGCCAGTGCCGGCGCCCTTCCCTGCCTGTCTCTGCGCGAATTTTGACTTCCGATAAATCCCCTCGTCCGACGATTCCTCCTTGTCGGCCGCCTGTTGTTTACCACGTTTAGTCGGCCCGGCGCGCAGCGCAAATTTTCTGACCGCCATGCGCATGGCCTGTCCATTTCGCCGCGCCACGGTCGATGCGCCATCAAAGGCAACTTGAACGCCCGGCGGCAATGCCTTGAGCTCCTCAGCATCGGGCCCGGCCTTGCCACGGCACGTGTCGCAATCATGGGCCTTGGCGTGGTCCACTTCAGAAAGACGATGGATGCCGGGAGCCACAAAGTTGAGGGTGAACGTGCGGCCGTCGGCCAAGTCAACCGAACCCGCCACGGCGTCACCCACCATCACGAAAATGGCTTGGCTCGCCGGCTGACCTTCGACGTTGCCCATACTGCTGAGGCTGCCGTCATCACTGGTTTTCACTTCCTGCACCAAAACGACCACTGAGTCCTTGGGACCGATGGGAAAGGAAAACCGGCCTCCCGGCGCAAAAATCACCTCGCGTGCTTCCTTTGCCAATGCCACGGCTTTATTGGACTTGAGCGCGGCCGGCAGAGGCGACTCATCCAGCCGCACCTGTGGGAGGGGCTTTACCACTTGCGGGGTGTTCCGGCCCTTCCAATAGCTCCATGCCGCGCTGAGAGACGCCACTCCCAACATGCAACCCAGAATCAGAACCAGCCGTTTTTTCATTTTGTAGATTCCATGACCCGCGGGACAACTCTGCTTTGATGGTATATCGCAGGGGCCTCCGGGTTTCTTACATCAAATCGAAAGAGGCATGGTCCTGCCTTCCCGTGGACAGGGCCGCATTTTTCATTTGCCTCCCTAGCCGGCGCTGCTAGCATCGCCCCCTCACCAACGGAACTGGGTATGAAACGTATCTCTTCCTTCGTTGTCCTCCTCCTCGCTTTGGGCATTTCAGTTCAAGCAGAAGAACCAAAGCCGGCGCCCACAGCAGCCGAGTTTTACCTTAAGAACCCCCAATCAGGAGATCCCCATATCAAAGGCGCTGGGAACATCACTTTTGGGTCCATGGGTCTGCTGCTGGTGGCGGAGCGAGGCGGCTCCATCGTGGCCATCGACACGGCCGACCGCACGCCAACCCCTGCGCTGGCAAAGCCCGTTCCTGATATTGTGGGCAAGGTTGCCGGCGCCATCGGGGCGAAAGCGGAAGGTGTCCAGATTGCCGACATGGCGGTGCACCCCGTCACCCGGCGCATCTATCTCTCGGTGCGCCGCGCCGACGGCCTGACGGCATTGCTCACCGTAGACGGAGCGGGTGCGGTGGCGGCGCTGCCCTCTGCTGGATTGAAATGGGTTCGCGTCAAGCTGCCCGAGAAGCTGGGCGTTTCCACCATCACTGATCTTGCCCTCGCGCCGGGTCGCCTGATTGCTGCGGGTGCGGGCAACGAGGAGTTTGCCAGCAAGATTTTCTCCGTGGCCCTGCCGCTGGAACATGGGCAGGTGGCTCAAACCTACAGCGCCGAAACCTATCACGTGGCGCATCGCAAATGGGAGACGCGCGCGCCCATCCAGAGCTTTGTGCTGCACCAGGAGGCCGGCAATCCCTACGTCGTGGGGTCATTCGCCTGCACGCCGGTCGCCAAATTCCCGCTGGCCAATCTGGCCGACGGCGCCAAGGTCAAGGGTACGAGCGTTGTGGAGCTGGGCTCGGGCAACCGGCCGCTGGACATGTTCACCTACGAGAGTGGTGGCAAGCAATGGCTGGTCACTCACACCCAACGCTTCCATACACCCTTTGCCTACACCCCCAGCAAATACTGGGCGGCGCGCATCGACATGAAGCACCTGGCGGCCCATGACGCCGCCAACACCAACGAGAAGGCCGCCTTGCGCGACCGCGCCGTTGCCAAGGATCCACAGGGCATTGAAGTCATTGAATCACTCCACGGCGCCGTTCAGGTGGACAAGTACGATAACCAGCGTGCCGCGGTGCTGCGCGAAGCCCCGGGCGGCAAGCTCAGCCTGGAACTGGCCGACCTGCCCTGAGAAAAGAATTCGTCCAGAGAACACACAGAAACAGTACCAAATCAAAGCCGGCCCCTTTCAGGGCCGGCTTTGTCTTTCAAGGGTGATGCGCCTGAAAGTCTTGCCAGTGGGGGCACACGCCGTCAGCCTTGGCGTCCATGCAAGCCCGACTTCTCCTGTGTCTCGCCTTTCTCGCGCTCTGGCCTGTGTCCTCAAGCGCTTGGGACTATGAACGGCACCGGCTGATCAACGAATTGGCGCTGGGCGCCCTGCCCAAGGATTTTCCCGCATTTGCGCAGGCTGCCAAGGCGCGCATTCTGTTCCTCGGCGGCGAGCCCGATCGCTGGCGCAACAACAACAGCGACCGCGCCCTGCGGCACTCCAACAATCCCGACCACTACTTCGACGTGGACGACCTGGCCGACTACGGTTTGAAGTCCTCAGACCTCACCCAGTTCCGCTACGAGTTTGTGGCGCGGCTCGCGCTGGAACGAAAGGCGCGCGGGCGGCCTGAGCCCAAGCCCGAAGCCAACCCCGACCGCCTCGACGGCCTCCCCGGTTTTCTGCCGTGGGCCATCACCGAGAATTACGGACGGCTGCGAAGCGCCTTCTCCTACCTCAAGGTGTTTGAGGAATTGGGGACGGAGGAGGAAAAAACCAACGCCCGCGAAAACGTGGTTTACCAGATGGGCCTGCTCAGCCATTTCGTCGGCGACGCATCGCAACCGCTGCACACCACCCGCCATTTCAACGGCTGGCGCGGCGACAATCCCAAGGGCTACACCACGCGCCCCACCTTCCATCGCTGGATTGACGGCGACTTCTTCAAGGCGCACGGCGCGCCCGATGCCGCCGCGCTGGGCAAGGCCCTGCGTCCCGCGCAACGGCTGGCTGTCCCCTCCACCCGCAAAGACGAAAGCGGCCTCTTCCTCGCCTCGGTGCTGTACATCAACCGCCAGTTCGACCAGGTGGTTCCGCTCTATGAGCTGGAGAAGTCTGGCAAACTCTCGGGCGAGCAGGCCGCCGCCGGCCGCGCGTTTCTGGAAGAACAGCTTGGAAAGGGTGCCCAGATGCTTTCCGATCTGTGGTACGACGCATGGAAGGGTGCGCTCCCCGACCGGTTCCTGCAAGCCTACTTGAGTGAGCGGAGCCTCAATCCTAAGAAGCCCTAAAGGGGCGGAAGCAGCGGACGAGTGGTGGGCCCGCTCGGATTCGAACCGAGGACCAAGGGATTATGAGTCCCCTGCTCTAACCGCTGAGCTACGGGCCCGCGCGTGGGGAGAGTAAGGACACAAGGCCGCTCTGCAAAGCCGATTAGCGGGAGTGCTCCTTCGATCCGATCCCCCCGGCAGGCTGCGCCGCATCGTGGCGCGGTGCCGAGCGCAGGACGCGCCGCAGAAGTCCCTCGCGCGGATTAAACACCCACGCCAGGGCAAACCAGCCGCCGCCGGCCACCACCATGGCGCCTGCGATGGAACAATCCAGCCACGTGCCCAGGTGCAGCCCCGTCACGGCGCTGAGCGCAGCATGAAGCAGTGTCAGCCCGAGAATCACCGGCAGGCGTTGCGAGAGCAGCTGCGCCGTGGCTCCGGGAAGGATGAGCATGGCGATGACGAGGATGGCGCCGACGGCCTCAAACGCGCTCACGGCCACCAGCGAGAGTATCCCCATGATCCCGTAGTGAACGACCGCGGCCGGAATGCCCAGCGACACCGCCAGCGAGGCGTCAAAGGAACTCACCAGCAGCTCCTTGTAGAACACGCCGATGAGTGCGCCCGTCGCCATGAGCAACAGGGCCATGCGCAGCACGTCCGGTGGCATCACCAGGTCGACGCCGCGCCAGAGGAATTCGGCCTGCAGCAGCGGCACGTGTGCCGCCAGCCGCGACAGGGATTCGGGCAGCGGCTCCACGGTGACGGGAACGTTGGCGATCTCGCCATAGAGCACGCACTCCTGATCCAGATCCACGCGGCCGCCGTAGAGGCTGATGAGCACCACCCCCAGCGCAAAGAGACTGGTAAACGCGATGCCGATGGCGGAGTCTTGTTTCACCCGCGTGTGTCTGTGGATGGCCTCAATCAGCAGCGCCGTGATGATCCCGGCCGCCAGCGAACCCACGAACATCCACGCCGACCCACGGCTGCCCGAGAGCAGGAACGCCCCCGCAATGCCCGCGAGCACGCTGTGGCTGATGGCGTCGCCCACCAGCACCATGCGCCGTAGAATCAGGTAATTGCCCACCAGCCCGCAGGTCGCCGTGGCAAAGAATCCCATGAGGACAATCCACGCCGAGCTGGTCGAGTTGGCGGCCCACGGCTCCACGAACACGCGCTGCCACTCCAGCGGCGGCACCAACCCCGTCATGGCGTGCGTTCCCCCCGCCCGGCTCCCAGCGCGGGAATGGGCCGGCCATGCGGATCCACCGGCGAGGGCGGCAGGGCGCGCTCGATCTGCCGCACGGCATCCTCGCCCAACAGGTGCTCAATGTTTTCCGCGTCCGCGTGGACGTGGTCGGGCGCAATCGCCATCTGGTGGGTGAGATACCACTCCCACAGGCGGTGGTTGCGCACAATTTCGCAGGCCCGCTGCCAGCCCTCGTGGGTGAGGTCCAGGCTCTCCGCGCCCGCCGGCAGCGTGGCCAGCCCGTGCCCGGCCAGCACCCGCGCCTCGGAGCGCGCTGTGGCCATGGTGCCCTGACGGTGAGCGGCCAGTTCATGGAGCGCCACGCTGCGCACATGGCCCAGCCCTCGCGATTCCAAGATGTGGAACACGGCCTTGAGCGTGTTCTCGCGGCGCACCCTGGCCGCCTGCGCGCGGCGCCGCCACCAGCGCATGAGCACGCCGCGCCGTTCGCCAAAGAGGAAGACGATGGCAAAAATGGCGCTGGCCGTCAGCACCATGAAGGGCCCCGTGGGCAGGTTGGTGCCCAGAAAGGAGATGAAGGCCCCGCCCACCCCCGCCAGCACCCCCATCACCATCGCGCCCTGCAGGAGGCGGTGCAGGCGGTCGGTGAGCAGGTACGCGGCGGCGGCCGGAGTGATGAGCATGGCGGAGACCAGCACCACGCCCACCGCCTGCAGCGCCACGACCACGGCAAAGGACAGCAGCAGCAGCAATCCAAAATGAAGCGCCGCCACCGGCAGCCTGAGCGACGCGGCAAAGGCGCCATCAAAGCTGGCCACCAGCAGCTCCTTGTAAAACAGGCACACCAGCGCCAGCGCCAGAACCGTGACGGCGGCCATCAGCTGCACGTCGCCGGGGCCCAGCGCGGCCGCCTGCCCGAAGAGGAATTTGTCGATGCCGCTCTTGTTGCCCTGCGGCAGGCTTTGGATGCGGGTGACCATGCAGATGCCTCCGGCGAAGAACAGCGCCAGCACCAACCCCAGCACCGTGTCCTCCTTGAGCCGCGTGGTGCGGCGCAGCAGCCCCACCAGCGCTGCTCCCGCCAACCCCGCCAGCGTCGCGCCCACAAAAATGGCGACGGGATCCTTGCTCATGTTCCACAGAAATCCCAAGGCGACCCCCGGCAGCACGGCGTGGGAAAGCATGTCGCCAAAGAGCGCCATGCGCCGGACGACGATGAAGCCGCCCAAGAGGCCGCAGTTGAGACCCAGCAGGATGGATCCGGCCAGCGCGAAGCGCACGGCAGGATCGGCCAGGGTGACGAAGCGCCAGGCCTGCTCACGCCAGTCGGTGGAGGTGATGTCGCCGATGCGATCGGCCCATGCGGTGTGGGTGCAGAGCAAAAGCCCGCAGGCAAGCAGCAGCGCGATGGCGCGCCGCGGAGTCATGGCGATCGGGACTGCCGCGACACGGCGTCGGCCATGTCGCTGAGGATGGTGAGGCGGCCGCCGTAGGTTTTCTGCAGGAGGTCGTAGGTGAACACCTCCTCAGCGGGGCCAAAGGCCACCACGCGCATATTGAGTAGCAGCAGGGTGTCAAAATACTCGCGCGCAGTGGGAAGGTCGTGATGCACGACGAGGATGGTCTTGCCGCGGGACTTGAGCTGCTGCAAGAGGGCGATGATGGCCGACTCGGTCGCGGCATCGACACCGCTAAAGGGCTCGTCCATGAAGTAGAGATCGCTCTCCTGCGCCAGGGCGCGCGCCAGAAACACGCGCTGCTGCTGGCCGCCCGAGAGGTCGGCGATCTGCCGGTCGGCAAAGGGCAGCAACCCCACCTCGTCCATGCAGCGTTGGGCGATGGCGTGGTCCTGGGCGGAAGGCCGGCGCATCAGGCCCACGTGCCCGTAGCGGCCCATCAGCACCACGTCGCGTACGCACACGGGAAAGTCCCAGTCCACCGATTCGCGCTGGGGCACGTAGCCAATGCGGCGCAGGTTCTGCCGCACGGGCGCACCGAACACCTTCACCCAGCCGCTGGCGGCCGGCAGGAGGCCCATGGCCGCCTTGATGAGTGTGGACTTGCCCGCGCCGTTGGGGCCGACGATGCCCACCAGCCGCCCTGCGGGCACCACGAGATCCACGCCCCACAGCACGGGGCGCTCGTGGTAAGCCACGGTGAGGTCGTGGATTTCGAGGGGCGGCGCGCCGTCCATGGTTCGATCCATTTCCTTAAAAGGTTGCCTTGAGGCTCAGGCTCAGGGCCCAAGCATCCTCGAGATCCCGCCGGCCGGCCGGGCGAGAAATCCACTGCACGTCGGGCTGGAGAGTGATGGCAGGGCTGAGCTTGTAGCCATAGGCCAGTTCCACGACCGACTCGTAGGTGGTGTCCAGCCGGTTGCTGTGCCGGCCATAGATGAAGGCGGCGCCCACCTCGTCGTCGTCGCGGCCGGGAATCAACCCGCGGTACACGCCCCCCGCGTCGAGCACCCACGCATAGTGATTGCGATTGGGCGGACTTGCGCCGGCGCGCGCAAAGACATGCAGCCCCTGCCGGTCGCGCTCGCGGTACACCATCTGATCCCACGCAATGTACACGCCCCAGTTGTTGTCATGCATCGTGGTCTGGTCGTGGTTCACAAAATCGTCGGTGTGCACCCACGCCCCCAGGCGCGTCGTGCCCGGCAGACCGGTGCTGCCTGGTCGCAGGTGGCGCGTGCGGCCCAGTTCATAAACGGAGAACCAGCCCTGCTGGGCGCTCAGATGATGGTGTGTTCCGTGGCGGTTGACACGCGGGCTTCCCACATCGCTGTCGGTGTTGTCGCCGTCATAGACACCCGCCTGCCAGTACCAGTCGGGGGCAAAATCCCAACGCAATCGAATCCCCAGCGCCGGCATGGGAAATCCGGGCCCGCCATTGCGGGTGTTATTCGCGATGAAGGCCGGGTACCCCAGAGCGCCGTTGAGGAAGAACGCGCTGACGGCGGGCGTGGCAAATTCGCCCTCGATGGTATGCTGACCAATCCGGATCGAAACCTGATCGTCGGCCATGCGCTGTTCCAGCCAGGTGTCGTAGAGCCGCACGCTATCGTAGGCTTCGCGCGAACTCTGGAGCAGTTCGTTGCCAATCAACTTGCCCGAGGGCCCCGGTCCGTGAGTCCAGATGCCATGCACGTGCAACCGCGCGCCGCGCCAGCCGGTGTTCTTCTGCAAATCCAAGTCCATCGAGGCCTCCATCAGGCCCTCGTAGAGAGCACCGCGCCGCTGGCCTCCCGCCACGTTGCCCATCACTTGTGCGGCGTAGCTCATGTTGAACTCGATGCCACGCTCCTGCCAGCGATCGCGCAGGCCACCCCAGTCGCCACTGAGCTTCTCGCGCTGGTGCCACGGGATGGGCGGCGCCGGTTCCGCCGCGGATGCCGCGGCCATCCCCAGCAGAAAACAACAAATCCACAAGTTGGGCATCCAGAGCGGCAATATGAAAAGAGGCGTGCGGCGATTCATGAGGCGCAAAGGCTAAACCAAGGACGGAGTCTTCTGCAAGCTCTGCGTGCTTTGGCGGCAATTCATCCAGGCTCATCTGTGCGCATCTGGGGCGTGCTTTCAGAACCGCCATGACAGGCCGATGAAGGGGTTCCAGTCGTCCGCCGCGCGCGTGACTCCAATGTTGATGCCGGCGTCGAGTTGGATGTTCTTCGTCAGCGCGTAGGTAAGCCCCAGATCCACGGTGCCCACCCAGC